>CALMGB010000303.1 GCA_937863535.1 uncultured Caulobacteraceae bacterium | reverse complement strand
ATCCGACATCAAGCCACGAACCATGACCACTCTCCCAAAGAGCAGCCTTGAATCATCGATCAGCCGATTTGGAAATCCACTTCGTCAACAAGACCTAGAACGCTGTCTGTTGTAACAGAAACACGAGGTTGCACGGATGCCCTACGTGCTTCGAGTTGTTTCTACTCCAATGAGCTGCGTCCGCGATCCAGTGCACAAGTATAAGAAGAGGGTGATCAACGATGAAAGCCCTTAGATCATAAACGCGGATTGGCGTTCTTGTTCCTGTCGGGAACACGTCTCACGAAGCGGAATTCGAGCACCTATGTCCGGCGGACGTAAGCTTCTACTTCAGGCACTTCGTATATCCACATCGGGACTCTAGGAGTTATCGCGAGAGCTTCGCCGACCAGCTTGAAGACCCTCTGAACAAGCTCAGGGATTGGGGTGCGGCGGCCACACTGGTGGGATGCACGACCGCCACAATGGAATGCGCCGACCCGACGTCCGAAGCGCGGATTGCGTCGGTGGCTGGCGTGCCGTTGATTAGCGCAGCCAGGGCGTCCAAACAGGCGGCCTCAGCTCTGAGCGTCCGGAGGCTCGCCGGCGCCACCCCATACGGCTCGGCCGCCAATGAGGTGATAGAGAGCTTCCTTGAAGGCGGAGGCATCGAGGTCACCTGTATCCAAGGTCTTGATCATCCGGCAGCACAGTTCGCCGCCAAGGCCGGCCGGTTGACGACCGAGGACGTCCTTGGTCTCGATGCGCAGACGGATAGAGCCGCCGCTGAGGCCATCTACTATCCTTTCACGGCCGTTCCCTCGCTTGAGGCGATCACCCTGTTGGAGGCAAGGACCGGGAAACCCGCCTTCAGCTCCACGACCCGCAGAATTTTGGGGCGACCTTGCGGCGCGTCGGACTAGATGGACGCCAAGAGGGCGCGGGCAGCTTACTTGAGAGCTGGCCCGGCTAATCTTGCCAGCCTTATCATGGCGACGGGGTTGGACATCGAGGCCCACAGGGCTGGCCGACATCAGCTCACCACAGCGGTGAAGTCGACGAGTATCGTACAATTCGGCGCAGGCAACTTGTCGTGCACCTGGATCAGCGTGCAGGTGGGCGGATCCTGGGGGAACGCTTCCGCCCAGACCTCCATGCTCGGCGCCAGATCGTTGAAGTCGGTGTAAAATATCTGTGCGCAGCCGGCCGGGGACTCGGGCGAGCTGATCGTCGAGCCAGTCGAAGAAGGTTTCCACCAGAGCCCGGGTCTTGGCCTGTACACGGGCGCTCTGGCGCTTAGCCGCGGTCCGTGATAACCTGGTCAGCTAGTCAGGAACACTGCAGTGGCTCAGCCTTCACGCCAGCTCTTTCGCAAGTCCGGGCGAGCTACAACCAGCTGGAAGCTGGAAGACGCAAAGGCACGTTTCAGCGAGGTTGTCCGCCGAGCCCAGGATGAGGGTCCACAGGCTGTTACGGTTCGCGGTCGCCGCGCTGTCGTCGTCATTGATGCGGAAGATTACGATCGCCTCGCGAAGCCCGCGCCGGAGATGCCTTTGGTTCGGTTTCTGGAGGGTCTTGAGCTCGACGGATTGGATCTCAGGCGAGACAAGGATCATGGACGTGAGCCTGAGCTTTGAAGGGATGGTTGCTTGACACCAACGTCATCGCCAGCGTGTCAGCCATGAACGGCGCTCCAAGCGTGAAAGCATGGGCGGCTCTGCAGCCCGAAAGCGTTCTGTATCTCAGCATCCTAACGCTTGCCGAGTATGACAAGGGCGTTCACCAGCTCGCGGACGAAGATCCGGCCAGGGCTCGTTACCAGGCACATAGGCACGCGTTGGCGGCTCGCTTCTCGGGTCGGATACTACCGGTCACGAACGGGGTGGTGGAGCGTTGGGGATCACTCGCCGGCCGTATCAAGCGGGACATGGGCCAGCCGCCTTCAGTCGTGGACACGATGTTGGCTGCTACAGCTATCGAGGCTGACCTTTATCTAGTCACACGCAACGTAAAGGATGTGCGGCATACGGGTGCTGCCGTCTTCAACCCGTGGCAGGACGACCTCAAGAATTTTCCCATTTCTGTAGGGTGAGCTTTGCGGAGGAGGCAAAGTCGATCGGTCGAGGGGGGCTCGCTAAGACTCCGGGCCAGCTGCTTCCGACAAGCTATAGATCGGCCACGTTTGGCAGGCGTTAGCCTTCTCTTGTCAAGGCCGCCCTATAACTGCCCAACTCGGTTGCTGCGGACATCAGTTCGCTCGATCATTGCGAACGGTGCCCTTGCTCGTCGTTTTTGTCCGCCTATAAAATAGTCCATCTTCTTGTCGTCGAGCCCTGGTTGGCCCACTGTTTGGCAAGTGCTGATTCTCTCTCGGGCGTGAACGCCAACGACGTCGTTCGGTAAACGTAAATCCCACTTCGCCGTAACCTCACATACTTGTAGACTTACGGCAAGCCGATTGCCAACTACACTGACAAGCATGGTGTTTTCAGCTGAGCTGGCAGGACTTAGTACTACAGTTGCGCATTTGTATTGTTTGTAGTGGCTGAGGGTGGCGGCGGCTTGATGGCGTCGTCGCCATA
>CALMGB010000302.1 GCA_937863535.1 uncultured Caulobacteraceae bacterium | reverse complement strand
CTGGGACTGGTGGCTGGCCACGAGATCGAGGCCCGTCCGATGGATCTCCGCCGGCGGCATGTCGGAGGTGGTCCACTGCTTCAGCGACAGGGCGTAGAAGTCGGGGCCGTCGGGCAGGCGCGCGACGCCGGCCTCGTGCACGGCCCTGGCCCGCAGCTCCGTGACCAGGGCGATCTGGCGGTCGAGCGCCGGCTGAACCTTGCCGGTGTAGATCGCCGCGGCTCGGCCCGCATAGTCGCCGGGAACGCCCTTCTCGTGCGCCCGGCGCGCCACCGACTGCACAAGGTTAGAGGTCGCGGGCGGGGTGTCCCGGAGCGCCCGGAGCTGGATCAGGGTCTTGTCCAGGATGAAGTCCGGCGGCGCGACGCCCAGGGCCACGTCGTGGCGGACGGCGGCGTCCTCCTGGTCCAGCGCCGTGGCGAAGGCCGAGAGGCGCAACAGGTAATCGTCGGCGTCGGCCTTGGTCTCGATGGAATGCTGGCTGTCCAGGAAGTCCGGAACGCTCTGGTAGGCGCCGGTGAGCTGGCTGACCACGTAGGGGCTGCCCATGTAGGGGAAGCGCCGGCCGGCCTCGTCGTTCAGGGCGGTGACATAGACCACCGAGTCGAGGTTGACCCGGTCCTGCGGTCCCAGCGTGGAGCGGTCCACCCCCTTCAGCCGCACCAGCTGGGCGGAGGTGCGGCGCTTATCGGCCTCCCAGGCCGAGACGGATCGGTCGTCGAGCAGGGCCTTCTGCCCGGTTCGGGCGCCCGTATCGAGGCCCAGGCTCGTGGCGGTCTCCGGGGAGCGGGCCAGGGCCTCCATCATGATCCCGTCGAACACCGCATTCAGCTGCGCGGACGGCGCGCCGCCGCCTTGGGCTGCGGCGCTGCGGGCGGCCATGACCAGGCCGGCCATGCCGGCGACGCCGGCCAGGAGATCACGTCTGTTCACGGGCTGCCCCTCAAGCTTCGCCATCCTCGTAAGCCGGCCGGCGGCGCGGAGGGGATTAAACTTTGTACATGCGAGATCGGCCGGGCGAAATCACGCCGTGCATGCATCGCAGCCCGGCCCCCGGCGTTCTCTCACCAGAATCAATGCGGACTGGAGCCCGACATGGCCGAGCAAGATACCCTCGAGCGACCCAAGCGCGCGGAGAAGCCTTTCCTCAGCGACGTCAAGACGCTGCGCGACCGGGCGCGCAAGCACATCGACGGCGGAGCGGTCACGACCACCTACGGCGGCGACGTGAACAAGACGATCGAGATCCTGCAGGCGGTGCTGGCGACCGAGATCGTTTGCGTGCTGCGCTACACCCAGCACTCCATCGCCGCCTCCGGCATCTCCAGCGAGGGCGTCCGAGCCGAGTTCAAGGAGCACGCGGCGGAGGAGACCGAGCACATGCTGGCGGTGGCCGATCGCATCAACCAGCTGGGCGGCACGCCGGACTTCAATCCGGAGGGCCTAGCGACCCGCTCGGCCTCGCAATACGCCGGTCAGGACGGCAACCTTATCGACATGATCAAGGAGAACCTGATCGCCGAGCGGATCGCGGTGGACCACTACCGCGAGCTGATCCGCTATTTCGCCGACGACGACCCCACCACCCGGGTAATGCTGGAGGGCATTCTGGCGGTTGAAGAGGAGCACGCAGACGACATGCACGACCTGCTGGTCTCCCACGAAGGCACCCCGCCGCTGCCGCGTAACTGAACCGATATGAGTTTGAGGTCAGACCCGCCGCCCGGGTCTGATCTCGTCTCGTCGTAGGAGTAGACTTGAGCGATCCCGAGCGTCCCACCGCCAAAGACATGGTCGACCAGACCCTGCCCTATCCGGCCAAGCAGTCGGACATGGCCGTCCTGCCTCAGACCTCGTTGACCAACTACAAGGCGGCCGGCAAGCTGGCCGGCAAGCGGGCGATCATCACCGGCGCGGATAGCGGCATCGGCCGGGCGGTAGCCATCGCCTTTGCGCTGGAAGGCGCGAAGGTCGCCATCGTCTACAACGAGAACGATGGCGACGCCCAGGAGACCCGCCGCATGGTCGAGGACCGCGGCGGAACTAGCCACGTCATCAAGGCGGACGTCCGATCCAAGCAGGCCTGCGAGGACGCGGTTGCAGATACGGTGCAGGCCTTCGGAGGCCTGGACATCCTGGTCAACAACGCCGCCTTCCAGAAGGCGCAGGAAGGCGGCCTGCTCGACATTACCGAGGCGCAGCTCCGCCGCAGCTTCGAGACCAACATCTTCGGCTATATCTTCATGGCCCAGGCCGTCCTGCCGCACCTGAAGGCAGGCGACGCCATCGTCAACACGGGCTCCATCGTTGGCATGACCGGCGAGCCGCTGCTGATCGACTACTGCGCCACCAAGGGCGCCATCCACGCCTTCACGCGCGCCCTGGCGCTCTCGCTCGGGACTCAGAAGATCAGGGTGAATTGCGTGGTCCCAGGACCGGTCTGGACGCCCAACATCCCCGGCACCATGCCCGAGAGCGAGGTGGAGACCTTCGGTCACGAGGTGGCGCTGGCCCGACCTGGCCAGCCTGAAGAGCTGGCGCCCGCCTACGTCCTGCTGGCTTCCGACGACGGCTCGTTCATGACCGGGTCGCTGGTGCAGGTCACCGGCGGCAAGCTGTCGACGGACTCGTGAGGGACGGCCGGACGAGGGCGTTCGAGCCCGTCCCGATCCTGGAGGCGCGCACCCGGGCCCTGCTGTCCAGCGAGGCCCTCACCGCTCCGACCCGCGCAGCCTTGCAGGCGCGCCTCGATCGGAGGTTCGAGCCCGGAAAGCTCTTAAGCTCTGCGCAGCGACGCACCCTGCAGGCCGCCTGTCTGCGACTGATCCCCGAACCCGAACTGGTGGCGCGGATCGATCTGGCCGGTGCGTTCGAGGCGGAGCTGGCGGAGGGCTCCGGCCGGGGCTGGCGCTATGCCGAGGCGCTAAGCGACGTGGCTCTTCACCGGGCCGGCCTGGACGCTCTAGACGCCGTCACCCAGGCCCAGCACAGCAGCGCGTTCGCCGACCTGGACTCGGAGCGCCAGGACGCCATCCTAAGAGCCGCCTGCGCGGGCGAAGCGCCGATGGACGTGGCGCCTGAGCACTGGTTCGAGGAACTGCTGACCGCCGTGACCGAAATCTACTATGCCCACCCCCTGGTGCAGGTCGCCATCGGCTACGACGGCATGGCCGACGCGCATGGGATGCAGGCGGTGAGCCTCGCCGAAGTGGCTGCGCAGGCGGACAGCCTTGGCCGCTGAGCCGCCGCCCCGTCGCTATGCCGACCGGGAGTCCGTCGACGCCGTGGTGATCGGCGCGGGCGGCGGCGGCGCGCCCATCCTGATGAAGCTCGCCCAGGCGGGGCTCAGCGTCGTGTGCCTGGAGGCTGGGCGGAGCTGGACGCCGGCCCAGGACTTCGCCAGCGACGAGGCCGAGCAGGAGAAGCTGTTCTGGAAAGACGAGCGGCTCGCCGCCGGCGCCGACCCGATCGCCTTCGGCCGCAACAATTCGGGCATTGGGGTCGGCGGCTCGACTCTGCACTGGACCGCCTATGCCGTCCGCCCGCAGCCGGATGACCTGCGCCTGCGCAGCGAGTTCGGTGTCGGGCGCGACTGGCCAATCCCCTATGCCGAACTGGAGCCCTATTTGGACGAGGTGGAGCGGATGCTAGGCGTCAGCGGCCCCTCGCCCTACCCCTGGGGGCCGCCGCGCCAGGCCTACCCCCGGACGCCCCTGCCGCTGAACGGGGCCGCAGAGGTCATGCAGGCGGGCGCGGCCACGCTCGGCCTGCGCACCTCGCCCGCGCCCAACGCCGCCCCGTCCAGCGACTATACCTACGCCGGCCTGCACCGCCCCGCCTGCACCAGCCGCGGCTTCTGCCAGGCGGGCTGCAGCATCGGCGCCAAGGGCTCGGCCGACGTGACCTTCATCCCGCTTGCGCTGCGCGCCGGGGCGGAGGTGCGCGAGCGCGCGTTCGTCACCGGTTTCGAGCGCAGCCGCGACGGGCGCATCTCGGCTGTGCTCTACACCGACAGCAAGGGCCGCGAGCAGCGCCAGCGCTGTGGAGTCGTGTTCCTGTGCGCGGGCGGCGTGGAGAGCCCGCGCCAGCTGCTGATGGCGGGCCTGGCCAACAGCTCCGGCCAGGTCGGCCGCAACTTCATGGCCCACACCGCCCTGCAGGTCTGGGCCGAGGTCGACGCCCTGGTGAAGCCCAGCCGCGGCATTCCCGGCGGCCTGATCAGCGAGGACACCCACCGGCCCAAGGACGCCGGCTTCGCCGGCGGCTACCTGGTGCAGAGCATAGGCGTCATGCCGATGACCTACGCCTCCCAGATAGCCCGAGGCGTTGGCCTGTGGGGCGAGGCGCTGACCAGCCACATGCGCCGCTTCAACCACGTGATCGGCATCAACATCTGCGGCGAGTGCCTGCCGCACCCGGACAATCGTCTGACCCTGAGCGACGAACTGGACGTGCGAGGGCTACCCAAGCCCAAGGTCAGTTTCTCCAACGGCGACAATGAGATAGCCATGACCGCCCACGGTGAGCGGCTGATGGCCTCCGTGCTGGAGGCGGGCGGCGCCTACGCCTTGAAGCGCACGCCCCGAAACGCGCACACCCTGGGCGCCTGCCGGATGGGCGCGGACGGCGACGACGCCGTCGTGGACGCCGACTGCCGGAGCTTCGACATCGACAACCTCTATGTCTGCGACAACTCCGTCTATCCCAGCGCTCTGAGCGTGAACCCCTGCGTGACGCAGATGGCGCTCAGCCTGCGCACCGCCGACCGCTTCCTGGCCGGTCGGTGAGCGGGCGCCGGCGGATGGACTGGCGAGAAGGATCGACTCACGTCTGACGGCTTCCTCGACATCGTCCGACGTGTCCGCGGCGACGGCGACGACGCCGGCGACGAGTTCGGCGGCGGCACTGGGCAGGACGGCAGCGGCCTGCCCACGGACGAGATCGGCGACAGCTTCATGTTCGCCACCGGGATCGAGTGCTCCTACCCCACCATCGATCAGGGCCGTGTCCGCCGCGACCAGCTGGCCGAGTGCGGCCACTACGAGCGTTGGCGGGAGGACTTCGCCCTGGTGCACGCGCTCGGCGTGCGCGTGCTCCGCTACGGCCTGCCGCTGCACAAGGTCTGGCTCGGCCGTGGCCGCTACGACTGGTCCTTCGCCGACGAGGCGCTGGGGGAGCTGAAGCGGCTGGGGATCACCCCGATCCTGGACCTGCTGCACTTCGGCGTTCCGGGCTGGATCGGCGACTTCCAGAACCCCGAGCTGCCCGTGCTCTTCCGCGACTACTGCGCCGCAGTGGCCGACCGCTATCCGTGGGTGCGCTACTACACCCCGGTCAACGAGGCCTATGTCACGGCGCGGAACAGCGCGAAGACCGGCATCTGGAACGAGCAGATGAAGGACGACCGCGGCTTCGTCACCGCGATCAAGCACTTGGCCGCCTGCTCCATCCTCGGCTGCCACGCCATCGCCGAGCGCCGCCACGATGCAATCATCGTCCATAGCGAAAGCGCCGAGTACATCCACGAGATGCGCGCCACCGTCAGCGATCACGCGATCCTGGCCAACAAGATCAAGTTCATGTCGCTGGACCTGCTCTACGCCCATCCCCTGGACGCGGAAATCCTGCTGTACGCCCTGGACAACGGCCTCTCGCGCGAAGAGTACGCCTGGTTCATGCGTGGCGACCCGCCCGGCTTTCAGGTGCTGGGCATCGACTACTACGGCCGCAACGAGCACATCATCAAACCGAACGGCGACACCTTCGAGGCCGAGGACGTGATGGGCTGGCGCGAGATCGCCTGCCAGTACTGGAGACGCTACCGCAAGCCGATCATGCACACCGAGACCAACGTCTTCAACGCCGACGCCGGTCCGGCTTGGCTGTGGAAGCAGTGGGTCAACGTGCTCAGCGTGCGCCAGGAGGGCGTGCCGGTGCTGGGCTTCACCTGGTACTCGCTGACCGACCAGATCGACTGGGACATCCAGCTCGCCCGGAAGAACGACACCGTGAACGCCTGCGGCCTTTACGACCTGGACCGCAAGCCCCACCCGGTGGCAGCCAACTTCCGCATGATGCTGGAGGAGTTTGGCCGCATCACCATCATGCCGCACGCCGAGATGCTGCACACCACCCACAGGCCGGCCAAGCTGAAGGTGGACAGGTAACGCTTCTCCCCTGGCGGGAGAGGGAGCTAGGCGGCGACCTCCTGCGCCACTCGGTCGAACTCGCGCCAGAACACCGCGCGTCGCGTGTCGGTCTCCATCAGGATCTCGTGGAAGGCGCCTTTCACCTCCGCGTAGCGGCCGTTCGGCAGGCGGGCGGCGGCGGCCTGCTGGGCGGCGTTGGCCACCAGCAGGTCGCGCTCCGCGCCCAGGATGGCGACCGGCGCCTGCACCCGCTCCAGCACGCCCGGTGCCCTCAACCGGCCGGCGAGGATGAAGGCGAACTGCAGCCAGCCCCAGGTCTGATCGCCGGTCGTCAGCTCCGGCGCCTGCTCCAGCAGGGCCACGTAGGCGCACCAGCGTTCATGGTCGTGGGTCAGGGCGTCGCCCTTGCGGCGCCACGTGTGGCCGTCCTCGCCGGGGCGAGGCAGGGCC
>CALMGB010000301.1 GCA_937863535.1 uncultured Caulobacteraceae bacterium | reverse complement strand
ATATTCGGCTGAGTTTAAGGCCAAGGTAGCGCTGGAAGCGCTACCTTGGCCTTGAACTCAGCCGAATCGCTTCCGCTTCCCCGTCATCGGGTCCGTCCTTCCTCTCGGTCGAACCCACCTTAGCCACCTGTCCAAATTCTGGGGACCAGCTCACTAGATCCGCTCAGCGGCCAGCCGTTCGAGTCCACTTAGCTCATCTTACTCCCGACCCGCTACCGGCCTCAGTCGTCGTCTTCGACGGGTGCCGGCCCGGGAGCCCACCCATCCGATTGAAGGGCCGTCAGGACGTCAGCGTAATTTTGACCTCGATGGTGACGCCTGAGATGGTGGTAGAAACGGTTGCGCGCGTCGACGTGCGGGAATGCAACCGCGGGGGTGTTGCGCAGGAAGGCAAAGAGTGGGGTGCTGGTATCGCCAGCGTCCCAGTTCTGGCTGTTCCCGATGATCGCGTCGAGCAGTTCGCCAGATTGCTCTGCAGTCAACGTCCCGGCGAACGGCGAAATCAACAGCCTGAAATTTTCCTCGGAACCGCGCCAGCTCCTTGAGGCACCGTACTCCTCAACAGCCTTCGGCCACAGCTCAACCAAGGGAGCGGCTGAAAGCGCTTGCACGAGCCGGTCCCGATCCAGTCCGGCGATCGCCGCCTCAAGCGGACCTCTGAAGTTCGCCAGCGCCAAGCCGCTGAGGACGCGGAAGTCAGTCAAAGTCGCCGCTGTGGTGTTGTCGACGGTGGTCTGAAGCGTGGTCCGGGTCGTGTCCTCGATAAGCGGCCAGAAATCTGGGAAAGCCGCGACGAACGCAATGGCCCGCACCCTATTGGGCGGGGCGATCGTGTCGAGCAAGCGAACGCGCCGGGCTACTCCAAATCGCCAACCTCGCAATTGCGAATTTGACAGCCCGCCGGCACCGCCTGCTGATCTACGAGAGACATGTGGAAAGGCTGATGCTCGAACGTGCGTCCTCTCCGCTGAACATCGGGGATCGCAAGCCTACGCCATTCACGCGTCTCCTCATCCAGCTTCGCCGCAGGTTTGAGGAAGCGGTCGTTAGTGGATGGGCTCCTGCGCCGCCCAAGGAGCGAAAGCGCCGACGTCGCTAGCGGCGTCGGGATCAAGCCCACGGCTCGCGAGCGCGTACCGAGCGGGCTGACTGTCGCGCTTAACAACGACGCCTTTCGCCACACGACCCTCCAGCCCCTTTGTGACAGCGGTGCCTACTCGCGCGCGAGCGGCCGCGGTCGAAATGTCGTGGTCCCAGCGAGCAGCTATGTCCTCCACGATCTCGGCTATACTGAGGTACTCGTCGGCGTGACGTAGCACCATGAGTGCGGCCGCTACCCACCCGATTGAAGGTCTCGGATCAGAGGCCAACGTGGCCTTCCGCCGAACCGGCTTCGCGTTCTCTGGTTGCCAGTCAGGATCAAAGATGTTGATCACGTACGCCAGGTGAGGCAGAGCTTCCCTTACCTCCTCCGCGCGCCGAGCCCGTTCCTGGGCTTGTGCCGCGTAAGCGTCCCGTCCCCGCCATGCACGGCTGATGCTCTTTGGAGGGTTCTCAATGCCGTGCAGTTCGCCGGCCCATCTCCCGTAGAAGTTCTAAAGAGGCTTCTGGCCTCAGCCAAGCGGGTTAGATGGGCTTGGTGTGTTTGCTCACCATAGCCGTAAGCCCTTTCCCTCTCCCATAGGGGAGAGGGAGCGTGTCGCGCCTTCACGGTTTCAGCCCCCTGATCTCGGCCGTGATGTCCACGGCGCGTTCTGCTTCGAAGCTGGCGACGGGGTAGGCGCAGTAGTCGGCGGCGTAGTAGGCGCTGGGGCGATGATCGCCGGAGGCGCCCAGGCCGCCGAAGGGCATGTTCCCGGCGGCGCCGGTGGTCGGGCGGTTGCGGTTGACCACGCCGGCGCGGGAGCGGTCCAGGAAGCGGCGCCACAGGGCGTCGTCGTCGCTGACCAGGCCGGCGGAGAGGCCGTAGCGGGTGGCGTTGGCGAGCGAGATGGCGTGGTCGAAGCCGTCGGCGCGGGTCACTTGCAGGACAGGGGCGAAGATCTCCTCGTCCGGCGGGGCGGCGCCGGTCACATCGAGCAGGGCCGGCGTGACGAAGGCCTCGCCAAGTCCGTCCGGCCGGTGGAAGGGCAGCAGGGCGCGAGCGCCGCCGTAGATCAGGCGCTCCACGTCCGCCTGGGCGCCGGTCGCCGCGCGGGCGGAGATCAGCGGGCCCATGAAGGGCTCCTGGGCGGCGTCCCAGGCGCCGAGGGTCAGCCGCTCCGCCAAAGCGACGATGGCGTCCACCACCCGGTCGCCGGCCGCGCCGCGGGGCAGGATCAGCCGGCGGGCGCAGGAGCAGCGCTGACCCGTGGTGACGTAGGCGGACTGGACGGCGATGGCGGCGGCGGCCTGCGGATCGGCGTCGTCCCACACGATCAGCGGGTTATTGCCGCCGAGCTCAAGCGCCAGGATCACCTCCACGCGGTCCACGAAGGCGCGCCGGAAGTGGGCGCCGGCGCGGGCGGAGCCGGTGAACAGCAGCCCGTCGATGGGCTGCTTCAGCAGGTCCGAGCCGGTCTCCCGGCCGCCCTGGACCAGGTTGAAGACGCCAGGCGGCAGGCCCGCGGCCTCGAAGGCCTCGGCCATGCGCCGGCCGGCCAACGGAGTCTCCTCCGAGGGCTTGAACACCACCGTGTCGCCGGCCAGCAGCGCCGGGACGATGTGGCCGTTGGGCAGGTGGCCGGGGAAGTTGAACGGTCCGAGCACCGCCATCACCCCGTGCGGCCGGTGGCGCAGCACCGCGCGGCCGAAGCCCGTGGCCGCTTCGCGCCACCCGGCCCGCTCCGCCTGGGCGGCGATGGACACCTCCACCTTGGCGATCATCGAGCCGAGCTCGGCCCTGGTCTCCCACAGCGGCTTGCCGGTCTCGCGCGAGAGGTCGGCGGCGTAGTCCGGCGCGCGGGCCTCCAGCACGTCCCTGTAGCGGCGGATCGCGGCGATGCGGTCGTCCAGCAGGGCGTCGGCCCAGGGGCGGAAGGCCTTGAGGGCGGCGGCCACCGCCTCGAACACGTCGGTCGCTGCGGCCGTTGCGCCGCGCCAGACCTCGGCCCCGCCGGCGGGATCGGTGGAGACCAGCTCCGCGCCGCGGCCCTCCCGCCAGCGGCCGCCGATGTAGAGTTCACCGCTCATGGGGCCACCCGGATCAGGTCGCCCTCGGCGACGTTCAGCGCCTCGGCGGCTTCGCGGCCCACCTCGGCGTCTTCCGGCGTCAGCCGGGCGGGCGTTCGCGTGGCGCGGAAGCTGTCGATGGCGTCGCGCGAGACCAGCATGGGCGGCCCCTCGACGCTGTCCACGATCCTGGCGCGGCGGCGATGGCTCTTCCGCACGGTGACTATGTCGTCGCGGCGGGCGGAGACGGTGGGGCCGGCGTCGAAGATGTCCACCAGGCTGGCGTAGCGGAAGCCCTCGCGCTCGAGCATCATCCGGGCGGGCTCGCCCTCACGGTGGACGCGGCCGACGCTGTCGCGGGCGGCGTCGGGCAGCAGCTCCACATAGATCGGGTGGCGCGGCGCCAGGTCCAGGATGAACTGGCCGTCGGTGGAGGCGCTGGCCATGTCGGCCTGGTCAAAGGGCAGGCGGAAGAACTTGCAGCCCACCATCTCCCAGAACGGGCAGGTCCCGTCCGCGTCGAACCAGCCGCGCAGCTCGGCCAGCACGTGTTCGGAGAAATGCTGGGGCTCGGCGGCCATCAGCATGTAGCGCGACTGGGCGAGCAGGCGCCCCGCGCCCCCTGAGCGGCGCTCGGGGCGCAGGAACAGCGAGCCCACCTCGCTCCAGCCGGAGCACTCGTTCACCAGCACCAGGGCGGTGTGGTCGAAGCGGGTGCGGATGGCGGAGGAGAACTGGGTCAGCGTCACCACCCGGAAGGAGAAGAAGGGCCGCTTCAGCCCCACCGCCGCCTTGATCCCCGCCACGCCGTCGACACGGCCGGTGGCGGCGTCCTCGATCATCAGGGTGTACCAGGCCTCCAGCGGCGCGATGGCGCCGGAGAAGCTCTGGCCGGAGACCTCCAGCCGGTCGCGAAGCGTCGGTTCGTCCTCGGGCAGGCTGGTGAAGCCCCGGCCCGACAACACCGCAAGCTCCGCCAAGGCCTCGTAGTCTTCAGGCCCCGCGGGGCGCACCACCAGCATGGCCAAGCTCTAGCCGAGGCATGGACGAGGTGGAACCCCGGGCGGCGAAGGGGGGCCTGGAGGTCTGCCTTTCCTCTCTATCGAAGATGGGAGGTGGCCGCGAAACGGACGGAGGGGCCGCGCGGGAGCGGCTTCGCTGTGGTCTCCGCGCGGCTCCGTCCCGGCCTTCGGCCGTACTCCCCCACGATCTGGGGGAGATCACATAGGCTCAGCCCGCCATCGCGTGCCGCCGGCGCTCAACAGAGGAGGGGATGCGCATGGCCTCGCGGTACTTGGCCACCGTGCGGCGGGCGATCTCCACGCCGGTCTCCTTCAGGATCTCCACGATCCGGTCGTCGGAGAGCACGCCGTCGCGGTTGTCCTGCTCGCCGTCGATCAGGCCGCGGATGCGGTGGCGCACGGCCTCGGCCGAGTGGGCCTCGCCACCGTCGGAGGCGGCGATGGAGGAGGTGAAGAAGAACTTCATCTCGAACACGCCCCGGGGCGTGGCCAGGTACTTGTTGGAGGTGACCCGGCTGACGGTGGATTCGTGCATGCCGATGGCGTCGGCCACCGTCTTCAGGTTCAGCGGGCGCAGGTGCTCCACGCCGAGCGCCAGGAAGGCGTCCTGCTGGCGCACGATCTCGGAGGACACCTTCAGGATGGTGCGGACCCGCTGGTCCAGGCTCTTCACCAGCCAGTTGGCCTGGGCGTGGCAGTCGGCGACGAAGGTGCGCTCCGCATCGGTCCGGGCGCCGGCGGAGACGCGCGCGTGGTAGCGGCGGTCGAGCAGGACGCGGGGCAGGGTGTCGGCGTTCAGCTCCACCCGCCACAGGCCCAGACCGTCGGCGCGCACGAAGACGTCCGGGGTCACCGCCTGGACCGGCTCGGACCCGAAGGCGGAGCCCGGGCGGGGCGTCAGGGCGCGGACCTCGGCGATCATCTCGCGCAGGTCCTCGTCGTCGACGCCGCAGAGCTTCCGCAGCGCCGGCATGTCGCGGCGGGCGAGGAGCGGCAGGTTGTCCAGCAGGGCCTGCATGGCGGGATCGAGCCGGTCGCGCTCGCGCAGCTGCAGCATCAGGCACTCGCGGACGTCGCGGGCGAACACGCCGGTGGGGCCGAGCCCCTGCAGCCGGGCCAGCACGCCGTCGACCCGCGGGAGGTCGCAGCCGAGGCGGAGCGCCACGTCCTCCACCTCGGCGCGCAGATAGCCGCCCTCGTCCACCGCGTCGGAGAGCACCGCCGCGATGGCGGCGTCGGCGGGCGCCAGGGCCAGCAGCGCGATCTGCTCGTGCAGGTGTTCGTGCAGGGTGGGGTCGCGGCGCAGGGTGGCGGCGAAATCCTCGCCTTCGCCCTCGAAGCCCGCCCCCTTGGAGGCCTTGGACCAGTCGCCGATCAATCCCGTGTCCGCGCCGTCTGCGGGCGGAGCGTCCCCGCAGGCGCGGTCGCCGGGGGAGGCGTCGGCGTGCACGTCGTCATGCCGAGCGTCGAGGTCGCTCTCCACCGAACCGCCGGGTGCGCTGTCGGCGAGGGGACTGGCTGCGGTTTCGACCGGCGCTTCGTCGGCGCCGCCCTCGTCGCCGTCCGGCTCGTCACGGGCGAGCAGGGGATTGCGCTCCAGCTCGGCCTCGACGAAGGCGTCGAGCTCGATGTTGGAGAGCTGCAGCAGCTTGATCGCCTGCTGCAGCTGGGGCGTGATGACGAGGCTCTGGCCTTGCCGGAACTCGAGACGTGGGCTGAGCGCCATCCTTGGCCCTCCTGGCCTGGAATTTGCTTCAGCCTAGCGCCCCATCCCCACCGAACAGTTAATGGCCGGCGTTCTGCATCTGCACGCCGAGGTGGGTGAAGGGGTGTGTCAGCAGTCTTCTGAGATCTCAGCTTCGACCTGCATCGCCATGCCTTCGAAGCGAAGGGCGATGTTCACCTGGTCGCCGAACCCGTCCCAGTCAGCGCCGCGCGCCTGAGCCTGCGACAGGCTGAGGTCGGCCTCGTAGTGCAGCAGGCTTGCACGCGCATGCAGCTCTTCGCAGTCGGTCATCATGTCGTCGGCCATGAGAAGCGGACTACCTGCTCAAGGCGAAGGCCAGGTTAAGGCTGCGGCGTCTGACGCCGCCGACAGGCCGCAGCCGCTCAGCGCCGAGGCGGCTACTGTCCCTGGTCGCCTGAAGTAGAGCCGCCGCCGTCGCTGCGTCCGTATCCGCCACCGTACCCGCCGCCATAGGACCGCCGGTGGTAACCGCCGCCGCCCCCGCTGGCGTCCGCCTGTTCCCGCGCCTTCTGCTCGGTCCAGTAGTCCATGCCGCTGGAGGGCTTGAACACCGTGCGGGGCGCGCCCTGCCGGGTGAAGACCGCGAACAGGTTGGCCTTGGGATCGTACTGCAGCCGGTCGCCGTTGGGGCGCTCAAGCTTCAGGGTGCCCGCCGGCGGGTGGTCGCCGAAGCGATGCACCTTGGTCAGGAAGTCGTCCAGCGTCTTGGAGCCCAGGTCCGGGCCGGCCCGCTCAAAGTGGTATTCCGCGTTCTCCTTGGCGGAGTGGCTGCGGTTCTCGCTCCACATCGGCTCACCGTGGAACATCGGCACGGGGGCGCGGTCCTCGGCGCCATAACCGCCGTCCCCGCCGCGCTTCCCGCGGTCGCTGGCGTAGGCCTGCCCGCTCCCGCCGAAGCTGGCCCCGCCCTGCGATCCGCCCGAGGCCGCAGGCCCGGTCCCGCTGCTGCGGCTACATCCCGCCAACGCGGCGCAGGCGCACAGCGCGATCACTCCGGCCCGCCCGGTCATCGCCATATGGTTCATTCCCAGACACCCCGTCTACACCCCAGGTCGGCTCCACCCGACAGAAAACCCTAACGCGAAATCTCAGGCCTTGTCTTGTGCTTTCCGCGTGCCTGTGGGAGGCGCTAGGCTCTTTCGCGGAGGGGAACCAGCTTGAGCGGCAAGCGCGTCCTGCTCATCGTCGGCGGCGGGGTGGCGGCGTTCAAGGCGCTGGAGCTGGCGCGGCTGCTGAGGAAGCGCGGGGTGACGGTGCGCCCGCTGCTGACCCGCGCCGGCGCCCAGTTCGTCACGCCCCTGTCGCTGTCGGCGCTTTGCGAGGACAAGGTCTACCAGGACCTGTTCTCCCTCACCGACGAGGCGGAGATGGGCCATATCGAGCTGTCGCGCTCGGCCGACCTGCTGGTGGTGGTCCCCGCCACAGCCGACCTGATGGCCAAGGCCTCGGCGGGCCTGGCCGACGACCTCGCCTCCACCACGC
>CALMGB010000300.1 GCA_937863535.1 uncultured Caulobacteraceae bacterium | reverse complement strand
CGAAGCGACTGACATGGACACCCTCCATCAACGCGGAGAGAATCAGATATCCACACCATCCGCAACTGTAGTACTTGAGCAGATTCCGATCACCATGCATCGTAGCCGGCGGCGGTGAAGTAGTTGGCGTACTCGGCTGGAGTGAAGGCGCCCAGGCTCCTGCCGATCACAGTCCAGAGTTCGTTGATGGATCGGGCGGCGGCTTTTCGGAGTAGCGCCTTGAGCTTGGCGAAGGCGTTTTCGATCGGGTTGAAGTCGGGGCTGTAGGGCGGGAGGAAGAGGAGCCGCGCCCCGACGGCCTCGACAGCCTCTCGCACCGCCAAGCCCTTATGAGCTGGAAGATTGTCTAGGACCACGACATCGCCGGGCGCTAGCGTCGGGGCGAGCACCCGCTCGACGTAGCCGAGGAATCAGGCCCCGGTCATGGGCCCGTCCAGCACCATGGGCGCGGTCATGCCGCTGAGCCGCAGGGCGCTCACGAAGGTGGTGGTCTTCCAATGATGGGGTGGACGCTTCCCTGACGGCATCGATGTGCCAGAGTGGCGATGGTGTCAGCCACTAAAAGGGAGGTATCCGTGACCGAGGTTAGCACGATTGGGTTGATCTGGCCAAGGCGGTGTTTCAAGCTCATGGCTCAACAGCAACGGGAGCCGTCGCTTTCCGCAAGTAGCTACGGCGCGACCAGGTGCTCACGTTCTTCAGCGCCCAGGCGCCATGCGTGGTTGCAATGGAGGCTTGCGCCAGCGCCCATTACTGGGGCCGAGAGCTGCAGAAGCTCGGCCACGAGGTGAGGTTGATCGCGCCGGCGTACGTCAAGCCCTTCGTCAAGCGGCAGAAGAACGACGCGGAAGCGATCTGCGAAGCCGCACAGCGTCCGACGATGCGCTTTGTGGCCGTGAAGGGCGAGGAGAAGCAGGCGATGGCGGTCGTGTGCCGGGCTCGAGACATGCTGGTGGGCCAGCGCACTCAGCTCATCAACGGCCTTCGGGGGCACATGGCCGAGTAAGGCGTGATCGCGCCGCAGGGGCCCGCCCACATCGAACGGTTGATCGCGCAGATCGAGGATCCCAACTCCAGCGTTCCGCAGTCGGCGCGCACCTGCTTCCAGGTCCTGGTCGACACGCTTCGGGCGCTGCGCGAGCGCATCGACCGCCTCGACGCGGAGATCGCCGTCCGAGCCAAGCAGGACGACGCGGCTCAAGCTGCAGACCGGGCTCACAGCCTCGGCCGGGATCTTCGACAACAAGTTTATCGCCAAGCTGGCCAGTGACCACAACAAGCCCGACGGCCTTTGCGTGGTGACACCTCGCGACGGGCCGGCCTTCGTCCAGGCCCAGCCGATGTCGCGCTTCCATAGGGTGAGTCCGGTGACCGCCGCTAAGATGGAGGCGCTCGGCATCCATACCGGCGCGGACCTCGCCGCCCAGCCGCTGGAGGTGCCGGAGCGCCACTTCGGCTCCAGCGCCGGCTACTTCCAGCGGGCCGCTCTCGGCCAGGACGATCGGCCAGCGCGGGCGAACCGGGTGCGCAAGTCCATCGGCGCGGAGCGGACCTTCGAGACCGACGTGGCCGAGCGGGCGGAGTTGGAGGCGGCGCTGGGGTCCGTGCTGGACGCAGTCATGGAACGCATCAAGGCCAAGGGCGCGGCCGGCCGCACCGTGACCTTGAAGCTGAAGTTCTCCGACTTCACCCAGATCACGCGCGCGCGCAGCGCCCGGACGCCGGTTCGGAGTAGGGCCGACATTGAGGAGTTCGCCCGGGCGATCCTGGTCGGTGAGCTGCCCCTACCGCGCCCGGTTCGCCTGCTGGGCGTCACCCTGTCCAACCTGGTCGTCGACACAGCGGTGGACACCGCCGGCGACCTCGCGTGAGCCGCTACGCCGAGCTGCAGGTCACCTCCCACTTCAGCTTCCTGCGCGGCGCCAGCAGCCCGGAAGCCCTGTTCAGCCAGGCTGCGCTCTGCGGGATCGAGGCGCTGGCCGTCTGCGACCGCTCCAGCCTCGCTGGGATCGTCCGCGCCCACGAGGCGGCCAAGGCCACGGGCGTGCGCGCCGTGGTGGGCTGCCGGCTCGACCTGAAGGACGGGACCGCGCTCCTGGTCTAGCCGACCGACCGCGCCGCCTACGGCCGCCTCTGTCGGCTGCTGACGATCGGGAAGGGCAGGACGGGCAAGGCCGCCTGCGAGCTGGACTGGGAGGATGTTGAGGCTTGGTCTGAGGGCCTGCTAGCCATGCTCCTGCCGGACGAGGCGGACGAGGCCTGCGCTAAGCGCCTGCGCCGCCTCGCGGGTCTGTTCGGCGCGCGAAGCTGTATGGCCCTGACGCTGCGCCGCCGTCCGCGCGACGCGGTGC
>CALMGB010000299.1 GCA_937863535.1 uncultured Caulobacteraceae bacterium | reverse complement strand
GACAAGGCGCGCGCGGAGACCTGCCTTGCGCAGGCGATCTATTACGAGGCCGGCTTCGAGCCCCTGGAGGGGGAGCGGGCGGTGGCCCAGGTTGTGCTGAACCGGGTGCGACATCCGATCTATCCGAAGACGGTCTGCGGCGTGGTCTTCCAGGGCGCCGAGCTGAAGACCGGCTGCCAGTTCACCTTCACCTGCGACGGGGCGCTGGGCCGGACGCCGGAGGAGAAGGCCTGGGCGCGGGCGGTCGCGATCGCCCACGCCGCGCTGAACGGTTACGTGATGAAGTCGGTGGGGGAGGCGCCCCACTACCATACCCAGTATGTGGTGCCCTATTGGAGCCCGAGCCTGGTGAAGCTGACCCAGATCGGCCAGCACATCTTCTATCGCTGGACCGGCACGTTCGGCCAGCCGCCCGCCTTCGGCGGCCAGTACGCCGGCAACGAGCCGGGCGCCATCACCGATCCCGGCCTGGCTCCGCTCGTCCCATCGCAGCAGCTCGCCGTCGACTTTGCGGCCCAAGCCGCCGCGGCCGACCAGTCCGGCGCGGCCAAGGCAGGCGCAGGCGCCGCGGGAGCGGGCTCATCGGCTGACGCCAAGCCGGCCGATAGCGGACCGGTGGTCCTCTCCCAGGCCGAGATCGCGCCGGTGCAAGCTGCACCGCCTGCAGCCGTGCCGATCAAGAAGGCGTTCGCGCCGGCGGAAGGCCTCGTCCCCCGCCCCAAGTGGAAGCCGTTCTGATCCTGTCGAGAGCGCCGGCTTCGGTCGATTACAGACCTCGGATTCAGGCGCCTTCTCCGTAATCAGCGTACGTGGATTTGGCAGACAAGGGGCAGATGGTCGGAGCCGAGGTCCGGCCCAGGCGCGCAGCCCTCCACCGTGATGCGGCGCGAAACGGCGACATGGTCGTCGTTCAGGCCCAGCAGCGGGATCGGCAGCCGCGCCAGGGTGTGGGTGGCCGGCGGCAGGACGCCGGTGTCGCCGCGCCGGAGTGAACTCTGCTCGAAAACGTCGGCGTAGAAGGGCGACCAGGGCGTGACGTTCCAGTCGCCCAGCATGATGGCGGGCCGACCAGCCGCCTGGGTCGCCACCCACTGGGAGACCAGGCCCAGGTACTGGTTGCGCTCGGCCCAGCGAGTCTGGCTGGTGGCCTTGTTGGGGTCGATGACAAAGACCTGCACCGCTTCGCCCTCGATGATCACCGTGGCGCGGATGGCCGTATGGCCGCCGGTCGGGCGGTAGACGGAGGCGTCCAGGATCGGGAAGCGGCTGACGATGTCCTCCTTCACCCCCGTCTCCTTGTACAGGGCGCTGGCGCTGAACGGATAAACGTCGGCGAGCTGGGTGATCCGGTCCCGCCAGGGCGTGGTCAGGTTCTGCAGGCCCACCACGTCGGGGCGCTGCTTCTTGTCCTTGGCCCAAGAGACGAAGTCGGGCAGGCTCTCGTCGGACACCACGTCGAAGCTGGCCACCTTCACCGGCGTGAGGCGCGCGCCCGAGGCCTGCGCCGCCGGCAGCTCCAGGGCGGGCTGGACCAGCAGGTAAAGGTTGGTCGCCGCCAGCAGCACCGAGGCCGCGACCAGGAGCGGCGCCCGGGCGCCGAACGCCAGGGCGATGAGCCCGCCCGCCAGGAGCACGACCACGGGCCGGAACAGGTTCACCGAGTCGGCCAGCCAGAATTGGCGCGAGACCCAGAAGCTCGCCGTCAGCGCCAGCAACACCAGGACGCCGATCCAGCCGGACTGGCGCAGAAGGCGACGTCGCGCCGGCACCGGCGCCTGGCGCTTGCGGCTGCGCTGCGGCGGACGGTAGGGGGTCCGGCCAACGGCGCCCGGCGGCGGCTGTTTCGCCGGCGGCCGCCTAGAGGACGCGCCGTGCGGTCGCGGACCCTCGCTCACCGGGCGAACAGGCCTGCCGCCGCCCTACTGCTCCACATAGTAATTGGCGTAGGAGCGGAAATAGTAGCCGCTGTCGCCGTAGCCATAGGCCGCCTGCGCCTTCAGGTTGACCTTGGTCAGGGCGACGCCGAGCACCTTGCCGCCCACCGACTCCACCGCGGTGATGGCGTACTTGACGGCCCGGGCGGCGGTCTTCTGCCACTGCACCAGCAGCAGCACCCCGTCGACCACCTCGGTGATGGTGCGGGTGTCGGCCACCGCGAGCACGGGCGCGCAATCCAGGATGACGAAATCGTAGTCGGCCTTCAGCTGAGCCACCAGCTTGGCGAAGGCCTGGGTGCCGAACACGTCGCGGGGCGTGAACTTCGAGGCGGTGAGCGGCAGGATATGGCAGCCCGACGGCTCGTCCACGATGATGGCGTCCTGCAGGCTCGCGGCGCCGGCCAGCACCTCCAGCAGGCCCACCGCCGGCTTGATCGCCAGCATGGTGTGCAGCGTGCGCCGGCGCAGGTCGCAATCCACCGCGATGGTCTTCTGACCGCCGAGCGCGATGGAGCGCGCCAGGCACATGGATGTGGTGGATTTGCCCTCGCCGGGCAGGGCCGAGGTCACCGCCAGCGTCTTCACCGGACTATCGAGGTCCGCGCGCCGCAAGGCGGCCCGGAGTTGGCGGAAGCTTTCGGCGAACGCCGATAGCGGCGTGTCGACCAGGTACTGGGCGGGCGGCTGGTTGGTGGCGCCCTTGGTGGTGGGCACCGAGCCGATGGCCGGCACGTTCAGCATCTTCTCGACATCGTCGGAGGTGCGCACCTCGCCCGACCACATCTCCATACCCACGACGGCCACGAGCCCGCCCAGCAGGCCGAAGACGACCCCCAGCGCGATATCGAGCTTCTTGTTGGGCGAACTGGGCTTCAGCGGGATCTGGGCGGGGGAGACCACCTGGGCGTCGGACTGCAGCGAACCGTCCTGGACCGAGGTCTGCTGGAACCGGTCGAGCAGGGACTTGTAGACTGCGCTCTGCGCGTCGGCGTTCATCTGCAGGCTGTTCATGCCGACCTCAGCGCTCTTGCTGGAGGCCAGCGTGCCCTGGGCCTGGCCGAGGTCGGCGCGGATGGCGGCGAGGCGCTGGGAGGAGGCGTTGACGTCGGCCTGCAGGCTGCCGACGATGCGGTTCACCTCGGCCTGGATGTCGGTCTCGATCTGGTGCTGGGTGTTCTCCTGGGCGATCACGTCGGGGTGGCGGGGGCCGTACTTGGCCGACAGCAGCTGCTGCTGGTGGATGGCGTCCGACAGCTTGCCGCGGAGCGTCTTGATAACCTCCGAGTTCAGCGCCTCGCCGAGGTCCTGGCCGGTGCCGCCGCCGGCGATCTGCTGGCGGGCCGTGTTCAGCCGGGCCTGCTTCTCGGCCAGGTCGGCCGAGGCGGAGCTCTCGGAAGCCTGCAGCTGGGCCACCCGCTGCTCGCTGAGGTTGGAGCCGGTGGCCTGCAGCAGCCCCTTGCTCGATTGATAGCTGGCCACCGACTGCTCGGCGTTGGTCACGTCGGATCGCAGGGCGCCCAGGCGGCCCTGCAGCCAGCGGTTGGCGCGTTGGGTGGCTTCGAACTTGGCGTCGAGTTGGGCGGTGAGGTAGCGGTCTGCCATGGTGTTGGCGAGCAGCGCCGACTTGGCGGGGGAGACCGAGGTCACCGCGATGTTGATGACGTAGGTGAGGCCGCGGCGATCCACCTGGATTCGCTTGATGAGGGCGTCGATGGTGGCGTCGCGCTCGCGCCGGCGCTCGTCCTCGCCCGCGGGCGGCGGCCTGGCGTGGCCGAACGGGGAGAAGCCGCCGCCCCTGCGCAGCGCGTGGTTGAACTCGGGGTCTGCGGTGAGGTTCAGCGCGTCCACCACCCGGCCGGCCAGGGCGCGGGAGCGCATGATCTCGACCTCGGTGTCCACGACGCCCGTGGCGTCGGGCAGGTCAGACAGCACCTGTTGCTGGTCCGGCGTGACGTTGTGGTGCCGGTCGTCGATCATGACGCTGGAGGTGGCGGTGTAGACCGGCGTCGCGGTCGTGGCGTGCAGCAGCGCCGCCAGGAAGACCAGCAGGAAGACGAGCGCGAACACCACCCTGTAGCGGCGCAGCGTCGCCCAGAGCCTGCGGAGATCCACCGGTCCGCGGACGAGCGCCGCCGCCCAGGCCGGCGTGGCGGGGGGCTGCAGGGGTAGGGTCATGGCCATGTGCGAGCCCCTTAGCAAATCTAGCGGGTCAGCCGAAGGGTCAGCGACAGCCTATTGCTGCTGTAGGATCGCCGCAGGGCGTCGGTCGACGTAAAGCCGGTGTAGCTGTAGTTCAGGTCCACCGACACCAGACGGTTCATCAGGTAGGTGGCGCCCACAGTGCCGCCGTATCCCACGTCAGTGCGGCTCACCGGAATGGACTCGCCGTTGATGAAGAAATTTCGATACTGCACTTGGCCGGCCGTGCCGCCTGCGCTGATGATCAGGTTACGCAGCAGCTCATGATCCACGGTCACGCCCCCGCTCAGGCTGATGCCGCCTGGCGAGCCCGCGACGCTTGATGGCGCCGCCTGCCGTGATCCCGTAATGCTGACAGTGGTGAGCTGGGTAGGAAAGTACTGGAAATTTGCGCTGAAGGCGAAGCCGGCGTCAGAAGGCGTGTCCGGGGTGCTGTAGGACTGATAGAGATAACCAAAAGCGACTTCGCCCCGTGCCAGTCGCGTCAAGTCGAAGTTGACGCCGCCAGCTATGTTTACACCTTGCGCATCTTCGTTCTCGTTGTTTTCTCTTGGCCGGAAGCCCTGGTCGTAGAGGGCGCCGACGAACACAGCGACCGCTGGAGAGACGCCGTAGCTGGCCCGTCCACTGTAGCTGAGCAAGGTCAAGTTCCGACCGGACGAGTCATAGACGGCGTCGTTCGGAAGGGGCACCGTATTATAGTCCTCGTTCCTGACGGCGAAGATCCCCTGAAGCTGGATGGTCGGGAGCGTCTTGACGACGGTGGCCTGAAAGGTCTGGCGATCGAACTCCACGGGCGCGAGCGTGTCGGTCGGCACGTCAGGGTCGGAGCGGGACAGGACGAGGTGCTGATCGCCGCCGCGCAGGTCGACGGTGAGGTCCTCTCGAACGTCCAGGTGACCAGTCGCGGTTGCTCCCTACTCGGTGGAATCGTCTTCGCTGGAGCGGATGTACTCGGTCTGGGCGACGAAGGCCTGCAGGCCGAAGCCGTTGCGGTTCCAGTTGGAGCCCAGCGAGAAGGCAGGCTGGATGCGGAAGGACTCGTCCGACCGGGTGTCGGTGGTGGAAAACTTCTCGTTGTCCGTGAACAGGCTGCTGACGCTGATCTGCGGCTGAAGCGTGAAGCCGCCGAGATCGATGTCGATGGGCGCCCACTCCGGATGCAGGCGTTCGCGCACGGCGATGTTGAAGCCGCGGCTGTACTCAGGGGCCTGTTCGATGCCTCCGAAGTCCTGCGCGCACGCCGCCTCCGCCGCTGCGAAGAGCGCGCAGCAAGTTACGCTGACCGCGCATGCAGAGCGAATTATACGCATCGATCCCCAATTAACTGAAGCTTACGCCCTCAGCCCACCCTAGATTATTCCCAGTTTGGCGAGTAGCGGGCAAGCAAGATCGCGACCAACCAACGCACCCGCTGCAAGCGGCCGTGTCAAAATTTACCCAATCAGAAGAAGCGTTCCTTGATCACGATGGTGTCGCCGGGGCCCACCTCACTCGTGGCCGTCAGACGGATGGGCGACTCCTTGGAGGCGCCCGCATGGCGGACGGTGACGGTCTTGGTGTTGGCGCGATAGGTGAAGCCGCCCGCGGTGGCCACCGCGTTCAGCACCGTCAGCCCGCTGGTGAACGGATACTCGCCAGGCTTCTGCACCTCGCCCAGGATGTAGAAGGGGCGGTAGTTCTCGACCTCCGCCGAGACCCGGGGATCGCGCAGGTAGCCGTCGGCGAGCTTGGTGCGCAGCGCCTCCTGGAACTGGGCCACCGTCAGGCCGGCGGCGTGCACGTTGCCGATGAGCGGGAAGGCGATCTCGCCGGTGTCGGAGATGACGAACTCGCCCGACAGGCTGGTCTCGCCGAAGACGATGACGCGCAGCTTGTCGTCGGTGCCCAGGCGATAGTTCAGGTCCTTAGGGTCCGCGGGCCCAGTGGCCGAGGCGGGTGTGGCCATGGGCGCGGTCGCCTGGGCTGCGGCCAGCATCGGCGCGCCAGCGAACGACAGCGCCATGGCCAGCGCGGTCAGACCGTTGATCCCCTTGCGCATCGCTTGCATCCTTAGGCCCTGCGCCGTTCGACCGGACGCACGATGTTGATGTGATCGACCGAGGTGCGGCCGCCGGAGACCTGCGCCTGGATCAGCCGCCGCTCCGGCCCCTCGAGCACGATGGCGCTCAACCGGCCGGTGGCGTAGGCGCCGGTGTCCACCCCGATCCGGCGGTCGCTGACGAAGGCGTCGGCCTCCGGCGTATGGCCGTGGACGATGCACTTGGAGAATGTGGCCGAACCGCGCAGGAAATCGTCGCGTATCCACATCAGGTCGTGCGGATCCTGATCCTCGAGCTCCACGCCCGGCCTGACGCCCGCATGGGTGAAGAAGTAGTCTCCATACTCCACCGCCGGCTCAAGGGCCTGGAGGAAGCGAACATGGCTGGGGGGGATGGCGGCCGCGAAGGCGTCGCGCGCAGCCTCCCAGGCTTCGGGCGGATCGCTCATCAGCGGAGCCGCCACACCGTAGGACAGCAGCGTCTCCACGCCGCCGAAGCTGCACCAGGTGGCGCCCAGGGACGGCTCGCCCAGGAAGCTGAGCATGGTGTCCTCGTGATTGCCCCGGATGAAGCGCGTCTCCAAGGAACCGTCGCCCTCCAGCGCGACCAGCCGGTCGATCACCTGCCTAGAGGCGGGACCGCGGTCGACATAGTCGCCGAGCATGATCAGAACCGGGCTCAGTCCGTCCGTAGCCTCCTCCCGGATGGCCGCGACCAGAAGCTCCAGGGCATCCAAGCGCCCATGCACGTCGCCGACCGCGTACAGGCGCAGACCCTCGGGCGCGGCGCGTGTGACCGGCGGCTTCTTTCGCTGGAAGAAGTTCAGCATGCTGGAGAGGTTAGCATACGTCCAGGGTGCGAACGGGGCGAAATCAGTTGCGACCGCTCAGCCGTGGGGATGCGCCTGATCGTGCGCCTGAACCCCATGCAGCTGGGCTAATAGGAGCCTCGGCGAAGGAGGACGGCAGGAATGGTGCGCGCCAGGATGGAAAGGTCGAGCCAGAGGGTGGCCCTACGAGCATAGACGGCGTCGATGGCCACGCGGCGACGGTAGCTCGTATCGTTCCGGCCGCTCACCTGCCACAGTCCCGTGATGCCAGGGCGGCAGGTGCAGTAGTCATGAAAGCGGGCGCCGTAACGCCCTACCTCGGCCACCACGATCGGACGCGGGCCGACGAGGCTCATCTCGCCACGCAGCACGTTCCAGATCTGGGGGAGTTCGTCCAGGCTGCTGCTGCGCAGAAACCTGCCGATCCAGGTGATACGCGGATCGGACCTAAGCTTGTGATCGCGCGCCCATTCCGCCCGTGCCTCGGCGGATAGCGCCAGGACCTTTGCCAACACGGCGTCGGAATCGGTGACCATGCTGCGGAACTTCCAGCAACGGAAGCTGCGGCCATGGCGGCCGATGCGCGTCTGTCCGTAGAAGGCCGGTCCTCCGTCGTTGATCCATACCGCGAGGGTGAGCAGGGCGAATACCGGCGCCAGGATGAACAGGAGCAAAGTGGCCACGCTCATATCGAGCACGCGCTGGCGAAGTCGGTATCCTTGCACCGGCGGCGCATCGCGGGCCACCCGGCCGGCTTGCGGGACGAACGTCGTCTCCATCTTCATGTCCATGCCCCCCTTCGCCGTTCCGAGGCCTATAGCAAAGCGCGTGCACTGCGGTAAGGGAAGGAGTTCTTAACAGCTCGAGTGCGGATATTTTGCCACGCCCAAGCGTGAGGCTCAGGTCCTGTCGGGCGCCCGGACTCTAGGCGTTTAGCGTCCCAGCGCACCCTGTCGCGCGACCGCGGTCTCGATCAGCCTGGCGTTCAGGTCTGCGTAGATCGCTCAGATCACATCGAGGCCGTAGCGCTCTGTGACCATGGCGCGGCCGGCCTGGGCCATCATCGCCATGCGGACCGGGTCCTGAAGCAGGGCGGCCAGCCGGTCGGCGTCCCCCTCGACATCTGAGCCGTTCAGCACCAGCACCCCGGCGGCCGGGCCGTACTCCTTCAGGCCCCCCACCGCCGGCGCAGCGACGGCCACGCCAGCGGCCATGGCGTCCAAGGCGGCCAGACACAGGCCCTCGTGCCGACTAGCCAGCACGAACAGGTCTGCGGGCTGGCGCCACCATCGGGGTACGTGGCCAGGCATGAAAACGCGGTCGGCCAGGCCGGCCCGCTGGGCGGCGGCCTCCAGATCAGGCCGCAGCGGCCCCTCGCCGAACAGGGTCAGGTTCAGATCCATGCCCCGCCGGACAAGGGCGGCGAGTAGCGCGATCAGGTGGGCCTGGTTCTTCGGTCCGCTGAGCCGCCCAGCGCTGACCAAGTGCAGCCGCCCCCCAGATGCGGTCCGTCGCGGGGGTTCGGCCAGGCGCTCGGGTGGTACGCCGATGAGGGGCGTCACGTCCACGTGCGGCGGCGGGCGCTGATACAGCCGGGCGACGGCGGCCTCGGCGGTGGCTCGACAGTCGGCGAGCATCCAGTCCACCCGGCCGGAGGTCAGGCGGTAGCCCAACTCGTAGGCGGGGCGGGCCAGCCGGCTGTTGTGCTCGAAGGACACGACCAGAGGTCGACGGCGGGACGGCCGGAGCACCCGCCCGATCAGGTTGGCGTGCGGCAGAGACAGCACTAGCACGTCTGGCCGCAGCCTCGCCAGAAGCCGCCGCAAGCGCAGCGTCGCCGTGATCAAGGCGAGAGGTCCGGGGCGGCCCGCCTCGACCAGCACCCGTGCAGGGTGGCCCAGCGCCTCAAGGCCGGTGAGCTGCGCGCCGGCGCCGCGGACCAGGGCGGCGACGGTCAGGTCGAACCCCGCGAAGGCGCCTCCCCTGATGAGCTCGACCGCACCCCATTCCGCGCCGCCATTGTTGAGGCTGGTCAACAGGTACAGCAGGCGAGGCGCCGCGGCCGGACCCGACGCCTGCCTCTCAGCGCTCATGCAGGCGTTTCCGGGCCGCCAGCCGGGGCGCGAGGGCGCGGCGGAGCGGCGCGCCGCCGATCAGCAGGGCGCTCAGCACCGACGCCCGCAGGTTCAGGGGCTGCATCGCCCGCGCAACCGCCGCCAGCCCCCGGGCGACCTCCAGATCGTCGGCGTAGTAGGCCACAAGGCCGAGCCGCGCCGCGCGCTCCGCCAGCCGTCGGGGGACCAGGGGCGCCAGCGTCCGATCCCGGGCGGCTGCGAGGAAGGCGACAGAGGCGTGGTTGGCCATCAGCTCCGGGCGGGGCGCGCTTAGGCTGCCGGCGCGATAGCGCTTCTTGATCAAAGCGTCGGACAGCCCCTTGATGCGGCCCAGCGGCAGGACCTTCAGCAGGAAGTCGGTGTCGCAGAAGACCCGCTCCGCCTCGTCGAAGCCGCTCACCGCGTCGAACAGCTCGCGTGGAACGATCGGCGTGTGCTCGCCGTCAGGCAAGGCAATATGGACCCACTGGGCCTCG
>CALMGB010000298.1 GCA_937863535.1 uncultured Caulobacteraceae bacterium | reverse complement strand
ACCATCCGCCGCGCCCTACTTTCCGTCTTCGACAAGACGGGCCTGATCGAGGCCGCCCGCGCCCTGCACGACCTCGGCGTGGAGCTGATCTCCACCGGCGGCACCCGGGCGGCCATCGCCGGGGAGGGTCTGCCAGTGAGAGACGTGGCTGATCTTACAGGCTTTCCGGAGATGATGGACGGGCGGGTCAAGACCCTGCACCCGCTGGTCCACGGCGGCCTGCTCGGCGTGCGTGACGCCCCGGCCCATGCGCAGGCCATGGTCGAGCACGGGATCGGCGGAATCGACCTGCTCTACGTGAACCTCTATCCCTTCGAGGCGACAGTGGCCGCCGGCGGCGACTTCCCTACCGCCGTGGAGAACATCGACATCGGCGGTCCGGCCATGATCCGCTCGTCCGCCAAGAACCACGGCTACGTGGCCGTCTGTACCGATCCGGACGCGATGGCCGAGGTGCTGGCCGCCCTGCAGGCCGACGGCGCCACGACGCTTGAGCTGCGCCGCCGCCTCGCCGCCCGCGCCTTCGCCCGCACCGCGGCTTACGACGCGGCGATCTCCACCTGGTTCTCCGCCCAGCTCGGCGACGCCTTTCCCGAGCGAAAGGCCATCGCCGGCGAGCGGCTGCAGACCATGCGATATGGCGAGAACCCCCACCAGGCGGCCGCCGTCTACCGTTCGGGCGCCGCGCGGCCGGGGGTGTCCGCCGCACATCAGCACCAGGGCAAGGCGCGCAGCTACAACACCGGGGCCGACCCCGACCCCGCCTGCGAACGCGGCGCCGAGTTCGACCCCGCCGGCCAGGCGGCGGTGGCCATCATCAAGCACGCCAATCCCTGCGGGGTCGCGGTGGGCGGCTCCCTGCTGGAGGCCTACCGGCGCGCCCTGCAGTGCGATCCGGTCTCGGCCTTCGGCGGCATCGTGGCCGTGAACCGACGGCTTGACGTGGCGGCGGCGCGGGCGATCGTTGAGGTGTTCACGGAGGTGGTGATCGCGCCCGAAGCCGACGAGGACGCCATCGCGGTCTTCGCCGCCAGGAAGAACCTGCGCCTGCTCACCACAGGCCGCTTGCCCGATCCGCGGGCGCCGGGCGAGGTGTTCCGCTCAGTCGCCGGCGGCTTCCTGGTGCAGTCGCGCGACACCGCCTGCATAACCGCCGCCGACCTGAAGATCGTCACCAAGCGCCAGCCCACCCACACGGAGGTGGCCGACATGCTGTTCGCCTTTACGGTGGCAAAGCACGTCAAGTCCAACGCCGTCGTCTACGCCAAGGACGGCCAGACCGCCGGCATCGGCGCCGGTCAGATGAACCGCCGCGACAGCGCCCGCATCGCCGCGCTCCGCGCCCGCGAAGCCGCCGAGACCGCCGGCCTGCCGGGCTCCCTGGCCGACGGCTCGGCCTGCGCGTCAGAAGCGTTTTTCCCCTTCGCCGACGGGCTGATCCAGGCGGTGGAGGGCGGCGCGACCGCGGTGATCCAGCCGGGCGGGTCCATCCGCGACGCCGAGGTGATCGCCGCGGCCGACGAACGCGACGTGGCCATGGCCTTCACCGGTGTGCGGGTGTTCCGACACTGACGCGGCCGCCCGTGAGTAGGGGCGCCGCGGGCCGGCTGGACATGGGGCGGCTTTGCCGCTTTATGGCGCCGTTTTCCAAACCGGTCTCGCGAGCGTTTCGCGGGCGGCAGGGGATGATCCACATGCGTAAGTCAGCCCTCGTCCTTACCTCGGCCGCCGCCCTGCTCTCCGTCGCCGCCCCGGCCCTGGCCGACGAGCTCGGCGTCGGCGTCTATGCCCACGACACCAAGTTCGGCGTGTCCGGCACCCCGCACGAGGACGGCACCGAGGACGTCCAGCTGCTCTATCGCACCAGGACCTTCCACATCGACTACCTGCTGAACCCGATGTTTTACGCCAAGGCGCAGATCAACACCTCCAACCGCACCAACTTCTACACGGCCGGCATCGAGTGGCGGCACCACTTCTTCAAGAGCAAGTTCTACGGTGATTTCGGCCTCGGCGGCGCCTATGTGGACGGCTACAACACCTATCCCGACCACTTCAATCCGGACAGCACGCCGCTTCCCACCACACCGGCCCAGAACGCGCTCTACCAACAGGACCTGAAGATCTACAATAAGTACAAGGCCATGGGCTCGGACTTCGTATTCAACCCGAACTTCAGCATCGGTTACGACTTGTCGCGCCACTTCGCGGTGGAAGCCTCCTGGGACCACTACTCAAACGCCGGCTTCGGCGGCCGCAACCCAGGCCTGGACACCTTCGGCGGCCGGGTCCTGTATCGCTTCGGCGGCCTGTTCTAGGCGGAGCTTCGCCGTGGGCAATGTCGCTGTCGTCGGCGCCCAGTGGGGCGACGAGGGCAAGGGCAAGATCGTCGACTGGCTGTCCAACCGCGCCGACGTGGTGGTGCGCTTCCAGGGCGGCCACAACGCCGGCCATACCCTGGTGGTGGGCGACAAGGTCTACAAGCTCAGCCTGCTGCCTTCAGGTCTTGTCCAGGGCAAGCCGTCGATCATCGGCTCGGGCGTCGTGGTCGATCCCTGGCACCTGCTGGAGGAGATCGCCAAGCTCGAGGCCCAGGGGGTGGCGATCAGCCCTGACCTGCTGACGCTCGCCGACAACGCCTGCCTGATCCTGCCGCTGCACCGCGACCTGGACCAGGCCCGCGAGCGCGAGGCCGCCGCCGCCAAGATCGGCACCACCGGGCGGGGGATCGGCCCTGCGTATGAGGACAAGGTTGGCCGCCGCGCGATCCGGGTCGCCGACCTCGCCGACCCGGAAGCGCTCGACCTCAAGCTCCCACGCCTGCTTGCGCATCATCGCGCGCTCCGGCGCGGGCTCGACCTGCCCGAAGTCGACGCGGAAGCGCTGAAAGCCGATCTTCTCGCCCTGGCGCCTCGCGTCCTCCCCTACGCAAAGCCCGCCTGGCGCGTGCTGGACAGCCTGGCCAAGGCCGGCAAGCGCATCCTCTTCGAGGGCGCGCAGGGCACGCTGCTGGATGTCGACCACGGCACCTACCCCTACGTCACCTCCTCCAATACCGCTGCAGGCCAGGCGGCGGCGGGGTCTGGTATCGGTCCGGGCCGGGTCGGCTATGTGCTGGGCATCGTGAAGGCCTACACCACCCGGGTCGGCTCCGGCCCCTTCCCCACCGAGCTGTCGGACGCGGTAGGCGAGCACCTGGGAACCGTGGGGCGCGAGTTCGGCGTGGTGACCGGCCGCGCACGCCGCTGCGGCTGGTTCGATGCGGTGCTGGTGCGCCAGACCATGGCTCTCAACGGGGTCCACGGCATGGCTCTGACCAAGCTCGATGTACTGGACGGCCTGCCCGAGCTGAAGATCTGCACCGGCTACCGCATTGGCGACCGGGAGCTTGATTACCTGCCGGCCGGCATGACCGACCAGGCCGCCGCCACCCCGGTCTATGAGACGCTGGAAGGCTGGAGCGACAGCACCCAGGGAGCCCGCTCCTGGCGCGACCTTCCCGCATCCGCCGTCAAGTACGTCCGCCGCATCGAGGAGCTGGTCGGCGCCCCCGTCGCCCTGCTCTCCACCAGCCCGGAGCGCGACGACACCATCCTGATGCACGACCCCTTCGCGGGGTAGCGGCGCGCCTCTTGCCGAGCCCTCGCAACCCGCTAACCTGACAGGCGCATCGAGGGGGGATCGGATGCACGACCCGACAGGACGGCTGGTCGCCTATGCGGTGGGCGGGGCTGTGTTCCTGGCCATCCTGGCCTTTCGCCTGCGCCGCGCCATGGCCAGCCGACCGTTCCGGCTGAAGTTCATCTGGGTGCTGCCCGTGCTGTTCCTGGTCCTGACTGTCCTCACCCTGGCGGCGCGGCCGCCCGAGGGGATGCAGTGGCTGTGGCTTGCGCTGGTGCTGGCGGCGGGGCTCGGCCTCGGCTGGGTCAGCGGCGCGACCATCCATCTGGAAGTCGATCCCACCACCCGTGCGGTGCGGGCCAAGGCCTCGCCCCTGGCCATGGTCTTCATCGTCGCCCTGGTGCTGGTGCGGGCCGTGATGCGCACCATGGTCGGCCAGATTGGGGCGACCTACCACCTGCCCGCCCTCCTGATCCAGGACGCCTTCCTGCTCCTCGCGTTCGGCCTCTTTCTCGCGCGATCGCTGGAGATGGGCCTGCGGGCGCGGCGGCTCACCCGGGCCGCGGTCAGCGAGGTGTTCGCTTAGGTTATCCTCGAAATGGAGCAGAGCTCGCGCCCCTGACGTCGGAAGACTGGGAATGGAGCCCCGCATTTAACGAGTCGCCGATCCGCATTAGATCGAGAGTGGCGGCTTGCTCGCGTAGTCTCGCCTTCCGCCAAGCTCGCCAGGAGGCGCCCTTTTGTCCGCTCGCGTCGCTAGCAAGATTTGCGGCCTGTGCACACCCGAGGCCGTTCAGGCGGCGGTCGACGGCGGTGCGGCCTATGTCGGCTTCGTGTTCTTTGCCCGGAGCCCGCGCAACCTCACGCCCGCCCACGCCTCCGAACTCGCAGGGCCGGCCCGCGCGGCCGGAGTGGAGGCGGTGGCGGTGACGGTGGACGCGTCGGACGAAGAACTGGACGCGATCATGGCCACGCTCGCGCCCGAACTCATCCAGCTGCATGGGGCCGAGACGCCCGTCCGGGTGGCGGAGGTGCGCGCCCGCACGGGGGCCAGGGTGATTCGGGCGCTGCAGGTGGCGGAGGCCGCGGATATCGAAGCCGGGCGGGCCTTCGAAGGCGTGGCCGACCAGTTGATGTTCGACGCCAAGCCGCCGGCGAGCGCGCTCCTTCCTGGGGGCAATGGGGCGGGGTTCGACCCCTCGATCCTCGCCGGGCGCACCTTCGCCCGTCCC
>CALMGB010000297.1 GCA_937863535.1 uncultured Caulobacteraceae bacterium | reverse complement strand
GGCCAGCTCGGCGGGGATGGCGAAGCCGATGCCGACCGATCCCCCCGACTCGGAGAAGATGGCGGTGTTCACGCCGACCACCCGGCCGAACACGTCGAAGGTCGGGCCGCCGGAATTGCCCCGGTTGATGGGGGCGTCGATCTGCAGGTAGTTGACGAACTGCTGGCCGATCTGGCGCTCCTCGGCGGAGACGATGCCGGCCGTCACGGTGCCGCCCAGCGTGTAGGGATTGCCGATGGCGACGACCCAGTCGCCCACACGCGGCTTGGAGGCGGTCTCGAAGCTTACAAACGGGAAGCCGCCGCCGTCCACCTTGATCACGGCGAGGTCGCTGAGCGCGTCCCGGCCGATCAGGCGGGCGGTCAATTCACGCTCATCGCTGAGCGTCACCTTGATAGTGTCGGCGTCGGCCACGACGTGGTTGTTGGTGACGATGTAGCCGTCGGCGGAGATGAAGAAGCCGGAGCCCGCGGCCATGGCCTCAGGCCCCTTGGGCGCGGCCTGGTGTGGGGCGGCGTGGCCACGGACGCCGGGCGTCACGGCTGCGCCGCCAGGTCCGTTGTCGCCCGACCCGCTGTCGCTGTCGTCGCCGTTGTCGTCACCGCCGCCTGGCTGGCCGGGCAGGGTGAACGGGAAGGGCAGGCCAGGGATCTGCATGACCCGCGGCTGGTTCAGGTGGGTGGTGACCTCGATGGAGACGACAGCCGGCGCCACGCGCTGGATGATGTCGGCGAAGGAGGCCGGCGCGCCGGTCGGCGCATTGACGCCGGGAGGAGCGGTGGGCTGGATGGCGCCGGCCGGCTGGGCGGAGGCGGAGCTGGGAAGGTGCACGCCCGCGCCGATGGCCGCCGCAGCGGCGAGCCCGACCCCGATGGTCGCGCCGGCCATGAAGCCCTTGTTCCTGATCGCCATCTAAACCGTTCTTTCTCTAGGCCAGCGTCGTCATGGCTTGCGGGCGCGCGCGACCACGCCCGCCCGGTACAAGACTGAAGCGTGCATGTAGGTTGCCGATACGCAAGGGGCCATGGTCAAGGCCCTCTACGCACGCCAGCCGGGCCTTATCAGGGCGAAGCTTGGGCGCAAGCGTGACGCGCCCGCAGGGTCACCGGAAGCCGGGCCCTGATGCGGGAACGCCGGCCGGGGCGCCGGCCGAGGCGGTCTGGTCGGCGCCGGGCCGCCATTCGCCCGACGTCTTCAAGGCGTCGGCGACGTCTTTGGGCATGTACTTCTCATCGTGCTTGGCCAGCACCTCGCGCGCCTCGAACACGCCGTCGGAGCGGAACACGCCCTGGGTCACCACGCCCTGGCCTTCGCGGAACAGGTCGGGCAGGTCGCCCTTGTACACCACCTCGTCCGCGGCCATCCGGTCGGTGACGCCGAAGCGGACCTCGCCGTCGTCGAGCTTCTTAACGCTGCCCATCTGCACGAGCCCGCCCAGCCGCACCAGCCGGCCGGCCGGCACGTGCTTGGCCCGCGCCTGGGCGGGGCTGTAGAAGAACACGGCCGCATCGCCCATGGCGAAGAGCGACAGCGCCACGGCCACGCCCAGGATCGGCGCCGCGCACGCCACGGCGGTCAGGCGGCGGCGCGCCCTGCGGGATTTCGGAAACCAGCCCATGGCGCGCGATATAGCGGGCAAGCGTTAAATCTTGAAGGCGTCATGATCCCTCTCCGCAAGGAGAGGGAAGGCTAGCGCCGCCCGTCGACGAGCTGCAGGCCCCAGCCGAGCTTCACGTTGGCGCCCTGAGCCGTGAACCATTCGCGCCAGAAGTCGCGCTGGGCCGAAGTCTGGATCGCGGCCAGCTCCGGCCGGTGAACATAGTGGATGCGCACCGCCACGCCATGCAGGTCCCGCGTCAGCTCCGAGCGCGCCGCGGCGCTGGGGTCGAGGCCGGAGCCCGGGCCTGCGTATTCGCTGACCGAGCGGCTGTTCTGGGCCATGTCGGAGACCAGGATCAACCGGCGATCCTGGGTCGTGGGGCCGAAATCGGGGGCGTCCACGGCGCTGTCCACCGCCTCGATGATCGGTGAGCGGGGCGCGCTCGGCACGTCGTGCAGCCCGTTCAGGTAGCCGTTCAGGGCGTCGCCCACGGTGCGCCTGAACGCCGCCTCGATCATGTCCGGGTTGGACGCCACGCCCAGCACCTCGGCGCCCCGGCGCAGGCGGCAGCGGGAAAAGCTGTTCCCCGCGTCGTCCGGGTCGGCGCGAACGCCGCGCACGGTCAGCTCGCCGTAGGGGCGCAGGCGCTGGTACTCCGCCAGGATCAGCGCCTTGACGTAGGCGATCTGGTGGGTGCTGAGCGCATCCGTCTGATCGACCAGCACCACGGTGTGCTCGCGCGGGATCGTCTGGCCGGCGATGCAGCCGGTGTCCGGGTCTGTGGGTAGGCTGCGGTTCAGCGCCAGCAGCACCCCGACACCCACGATCGCAGCGGCGGAGGCGCCGAGGATCGCCACCGCACGCCGGGTCTGCTTCTGGCGGCGGACTTCGGAAGGGCGAAGCCGCCGCTGGCCGCGGCCGGCGACGCGGCGGTGGTCACGGACCACCGGCGCGCTCCAGCGGCCCGAAGGCGTCCGGGTCGTAGGTCCCCATCCCGGTCTTCGGCCGGACTTCCCCCACGGGGGGAAGATCGGAGGCCGGAGCCGCGGCGCTTAGGTGCTCCCCCCCTGGGAGAGCTGTCACGGAGCGACTGAGGGGGCCCTCGGCCACGGGCGCCCGCCGGTTCAGGTTGGCGTCCGCATCCCGGTCCACCGCGGCCTTCAGTCCGTCGATGCGCGCCTGCAGCCCGTCGGCCGCCTCGGTGACATAGGCCTTCAAGCCGGCGAGCGCCGACTGGTTGGCGGCATGGATGCGGGCGGCGGTGTCGGCGAAGCCGCGGATATGCACCTCGGCGCGCTCGGCGTTGGCGCGGCTGGCCTCCAGCTCCGCGGCGGCGGCCGGGACCGCCCCGGCGATGCCGTGGCGGTAGGCGTCGCCCTCCACGTGGCGGGCGAAATAGGCCGGGGCGGGGTCGGAGCGGACCTGGGCGTTCTCGTCGCGATAGGCCTTGATCAGGGCGCCGCCCTGGCGGACCCATTCGGCCTCCGCGTCCCGCCCCTCGGCCAGGCGGCGCTGGGCCAGCTCGGCCAGGGCCAGAAGGCGGTCGCGGTCCTGGGTGTGGGGGGCGTAGTTCGCCTCCAGCTCGGCCAGCACCTCGCGGCTGTCTTCCACCGCCGCAGCCTTGGCGTCGGCGACGGTGTCCTCGTAGTCGAGGCGCGCGGTGCGGTAGGCGCGGTCGTAGCGGCGGTAGTCCCAATAGCGGTCGGCCATGTCGTCCCAGGCCTCGCGGCTGGCGGCCAGGTGGACCAGCAGTCCCAGCGCGAACAAGCCCCAGGAGAACAGCGAGGTGAGGCCCAGGATGCCGTGGGCCTTGATGTCGGCGAGCGCGTCCACCGCGTGGTTGGCCAGCGTCGCGGTGGTCCCGGTGTCCACCGCCTGCTCGGCCACCTCGCGGAAGTGGGCGGCGTAGATGTTCCAGAAGAAGGCGAGGGTGATGGCGGCGAGGCTCACCGCCCAGCCCACCGCCTTCTGCAGCGGAAAGCGGTGGCCCACCAGCCGCCAGCCGACGCCACCGCCGAACACGCCGAGCGAAATGTTGACCAGGCTGATCACCGCCGCCAGCACCACGCCGCCGACCCAGCCCTGCTCGGAGATCCGCCGCAGCAGGAAGGCGTTGGCGAAGCTCTCCAGCACGAAGGCGCCCACCAGCACCGCGAACGGCAGCAGGGTGGACTCGCGGTAGGAGGCGGCGCGGTGCAGCTCGTGGCGGCGGCGGAAGTAGTTCAGGTCCCGCTGGGTCTCCAGCTCCTCCTCCCGCAGCGCCACCAGGTCGGTGCGGCGTTCGGAGAGCACGCCCGCGATCCGGCTGTCGATCTCGGCGCGGGCGTGTTCCGGCGTCAGCTCGCCCGGCACGCGGCGGGCGCCCTGGGCCGACGCCTCGCCGAGCGCCGAGGCGAGGAAGGCGTTCACATCGCGCAGACCCTGGGCGACCCGGCCGATGATCTGCAGCTCCGCGCCGGTGGGGGCGGAGGCTGTGGTGGGCGGCTGGTTGCGGCGGCCGTCGTCCTGGGCGGTCTCCAACACGCGCAAGTCACGTTTGAGGCGGCCGAAGTCGGCGCGCTGGTCGGCCCCGAGCTCGGGGATCCACAGCGCGCCATCCTCGCCGCGCTCCCCGCGAAGCCGGCCCATCAGGCCCGCGCCGCTCTTCGCCATCTGAGCCATCCTCGACCGATCCACCGTCCCTTAGCGCAAAGGTGGGGCGCCGACGCGGCGGACGCGAGCAGATTGCTGCGAATTCACCTTGGACGCCTCGCCGTCCGTCGACAGGCTCAGGATGAGGCGAGAGGAAAGGGTGTGGCCAGTCGGTCTGTCCTAGGCCCGTGGATGCGCTTTCGCGTAGCTGGCCAGCAGGCCGGCTGCGTCCACCGCCGTGTACTTCTGCGTCGTGGACAGGGAGGCGTGGCCGAGCAGCTCCTGGATGGTGCGAAGGTCTCCGCCGTTGCCCAGGATGTGGGTGGCGAAGCTGTGGCGCAGCGCATGCGGGGTGGCGCTGTCCGGGAGGCCGAGCCGGCCGCGCAGTCTCGCCATCAGCGCCTGGGCGTAGCGGGCGCCCAGCGGGCCGCCGCGCTTGGCCCGGAACAGGGCGTCGGCGGGCGCCAGGCCGAAGGGCAGCTCGGCGAGGTAGGCGTCCACCGCCCTGGCCACCGCCGGCAGCACGGGCGCCAGCCGGGTCTTGCCGCCCTTGCCGGTGATGCGCAGGGTCTCTGGCAAGGGCGCGTCGGCGCGGGTGAGGGATAGGGCCTCGGAAATTCGCAGGCCGCAGCCGTAGAGCAGGGTCAGCAGGGCCGAATCGCGGGCGGTCTCCCAGCCTTCCCGGTCAGGATCGTCCTCGGCCTCGGTGATCAGGCCGCGGGCCTGGTCCTCGGTGACAGGACGGGGCGCCGTGGGCTTCAGCCGGGGGCCGCGGACGAGCGGCACGCCCGTGTTGACGACGCCGAGCCGCCGGTCGGCGAAGCGGTAGAAGCTGCGGATCGCCGACAGCCGCCGGCTGAGCGAGCGGGGAGTCAGCGGGCGGTCGCCGCTCCGGCGCGCGGCCATGTAGGCGCGGACGTCCGCGGCGGAGACTTCGGCCAGGGCGGCGCAGGTTGGCGCGCCGCCGAGGTGGAGGGTCAGGAAGGCGAAGAAGGCGGTCAGATCCTCGCGATAGGCCTCCAGCGTCAGGGGCGAGGCGCGGCGCTCGTGGGCGAGGTAAGCGATCCAGGCCTCCAGCGCCTCAGCGGCGGGGGCTTCCATCCCGGCCTCCGGTCGGACTTCCCCCAAGGGGAGAGGATCGATCGCGGCGCCTGGATGCCCCCCACCCGGGGGAGCTGTCGGAGAAGCCGACCGAGGGGGCCGGGGCCGCGTCTTCAAGTCCGGGGCGGCCACCGTTCGGCCAGGCGCTCCACCACCTGGCCGACGAAGGCGATCAGCTCAACGCCCATGTCGGGGGCGAACCCGTCCGGGTCGGCCGAACCGAAGGCGACCAGGCCCGCGCGCCTGGGGTCGAACAGCGAAAGCCGGATCAGGGCCACGCTCTTCACCCGCTCCGCCATCTCGCCGAAGATCTCGCCGCCGCCGGTGCAGGGGCCCACGGCGCAGGTGCGCCCGGGCTCGATGACATAGCCGACCAGGCCGACCGGGAGCGAGCGCCAGCCCGCAGGCGCGTGGCCCTCCACGCCGACGCTCGCCACTTCCAGCCCGAAGCGGCGCTGGGCGCCCTCGTGCAGGCGGTAGGCGAGATCGGCGCTGTTGGTCGCCAGCAGCAGGTCGAGCACCAGGTCGTGGGCCTGGCCCTGGGCGGAGTGGTTGGCCTTGGCGATGGCCTCGACTTCCTCGCGGGCGGTGGTCTCGCGCTCGCGGGCGGCTTCGAGGCGGGCCAGCGCGGCGGGGCCGAACTCCACCACGTTGGAGGCGTGCGGACGCAGGCCCAGGGCCTGCAGCAGGTGGGAGTCGTCGCAGACCAGCTCGGGGTTCAGCAGGATGAGGGAGCGCGCCTCGGCCCAACGGGTGGCCGGCTCCATGTTCAGGACTTCGCTCAACGCCACCCTCCGCGGACTGAGAGGGCAGTAGAGGGCGGCAGGGTTAAAGCCGGTTTACCGCGCCCGGAACGAGGTGGGTCAGTAGCCTGCGTTGTGGCCGGTGTTGCGATTCATCCACACCCCGACGGCGATGATCACCACCGCCACGAAGGCCGAGGCCAGGAAGGCGATGTGCGCGCACAGCCACAGCACCAGGAAGGCCACCAGGGCGGCGATGAAGGTGCAACCCCAATGCACCAGGCCGTTGAAGCGCGTGTACATGGAACGCTGGTCTGCGACCCGCATCTCGCCGCGGTGGTATTCGGCGGGGGTGTGGTCGCCTGCGGTCTGTCCACCGGCCATGGCCTGTCCTCGAAAATCCCAGTCCCGGCGCACTATAGCATAGGCGTCCGCCGCTCAAGCGGTCACGCCCCTACGCGGTTCCCGCGCCTGTCGAGTGCGGCCGCGGGGCCGGGCGGCGGCGGCACGTCGGAAGAGACGCCGCCGTCTGCCTTGAGCTGCTGGATCAGGGCGTAGGTCAGATAGCCGTCCGCGGGCAGGCCGTGGGTCTTCTGCCACTGGCGGGCGGCCTGGCGGGTCTTCAGGCCCAGCACGCCGTCGACATCGCCCACGTCGTAGCCCATGTGCTGAAGCGCCTCCTGAGCGGCGATGCGGTCCGCGCGGGATATCGGCTGCTCTTCCGGCCATTCACGCCGGAGCGGGGCAGCGCCGGAGATGCGTTCGGCCAGGAAACCTACCGCCAGGGCGTAGGACATGGAGTTGTTGTAGGCCCGGATGGCGAAGTGGTTGGGGAAGGCCAGCAGCGCCGGGCCGCGCCAGCCCGCGGGCAGCAGCAGCTGGGCGGCTTCCTCGGAATCCGCCGGCCGCCAGGATCGCCCGTCGGCGGGGCGCATGCCCAGGGCGGTCCAGGCGGTCGTCGGCTGCTTGATCCCCTCGGCCAGGCTGTAGTCGAACCCCGCCGGCAGCACGACCTCGCGCGTCCAGGCCTCGCCCCGCCGCCAGGCCGCCTTCTTCTGCAGGAAGTTGGCGGCCGAGGCCAGGGCATCGGGGGCGGAGCCCCAGATGTCGCGCCGCCCGTCCCCGTCCCCGTCCACGGCGAAGTTCAGGTAGTCCGAGGGCGTGAACTGCGTCTGGCCCATGGCGCCGGCCCAGGAGCCCTTGAGCTGCTCCCGGCTCGCCTGGTCGGTGTAGAGGATGCGGAGCGCGGCGAACAGCTGGTCCTCCGCCCAGCCCTTGCGCCGACCCTCCGCCGCCAGGGTGGAGAGCGAGCGCACCACGTCCATGGACCCCTGGATGCGGCCGAAGCTCGACTCCACGCTCCAGATCGAGACCAGAATGTCGGCCGGGACGCCGTACTGGGCGGCGAGGGGATCCTGCCAGCGCCCGCCATCGCTCCGGTGCGCCTGGCCTTCCTCGATGCGGGCGTCCGACACCGCGCCCTGGATGTAGGCGCTGACCGGCTTGGACAGTTCTGGCTGGCGGCTGTCGGAGGCGATGACGCGGGGGTCGGCGGTGAGGCCGGCGAAGGTCTGCGTCAGCCGCGCCCGCGACCAACCGGCGCCCGCCGCCCGGTCGATGAAGCCCTGCATCCAGTCGGCGAACAGCGGGTCTGGCGCCGCCCCCGCCGACGAGGTCGGCCCGTAGGCGGCGCTCGGCGCCGCCACGGCCCCGGAGGCGGACAGGAGGAAGAAGCGACGGTCCATCACGGCGAAGCTTTACGCAACCCGAGTCCCCGCGCACAATCAAAAGCGCGGGATTGGCTCCTGCCGCGTTGAGCACGGCCACGCGCGCGGGACTTGACGCACGAGCGCCAAGTCCATAGACCCGCCGTTCACCCCGCGCGGTCGCCTGCGCGGGTTTTCATTTGCGGGTCATGTCGTCATGAAGGTTCGAAGCTCGCTCAAGTCGCTCAAGGGCCGTCATCGCGACTGCAAGCTGGTGCGACGCAAGGGCCGCATCTACATCATCAACAAGACCGATCCGCGCTTCAAGGCCAAGCAGGGCTGAGGCCCGGCGCGCCCACGACGGGCGCACCCGATCGCTACCGAGGCCCGGAGCCCGCTGTCACCCACGGCGGGCTTTTCGCTGTGGGCCGAACGGTCGGCCCGGTGCGTCCACGCGCCTCGCCCATGCCGTTTGAAGCCCGCGCCCGGGCTCGCTAGGGTCGCCAATTCCCGTATCTGGAGTCCTCCCCCATGGCCGACGACGCTTCGTTCACCGCAGAGGCCGACGTCCTCACCGCCACGGCGCAGGGCCGGCTGAAGAGCTTCATCGAGCGGATCGAGCGGCTGGAGGAAGACAAGGCCGCCATTTCGGCCGACCTGAAGGAGGTCTACGCCGAAGCCAAGGGCGAGGGTTTCGACACCAAGATCCTGCGCAAGGTCATCCGACTGATCAAGCAGGACAAGGTCAAGCGCCAGGAGGAAGAGGCGCTGATCGACCTGTATCTGTCGGCGATCGGGGGGCTGTAGCGTGGTCTCCTCTCCCGGGACGGGAGAGGGAGCCTAGGTCGGCCAGGTCTCTGGCGACATGGCGAGCACCTCGCCGGCCAGGTAGAGCGAGCCGCAGATGATCACGTGCGGCGGCGGACCCTCGCCGACCAGCACCTGAGCGAGCGCTTCGG
>CALMGB010000296.1:7405-15409 GCA_937863535.1 uncultured Caulobacteraceae bacterium | reverse complement strand
GGCCACGCGGCCGCGGCCGTCGCGCCCCGCCTCCACCGACCGGTTGGCCGGCAGGGTCAGGGCGTCGGCCGCCACGCCCCAGCGTTCGGGGTTCGCGGCGTCGGCCCGCTCGGCGGCCAGGACCTGCGCCTGCTTGTCGAGGCGCTTGAGCCGTTCGGCGGCGTGGGCTGCGGGGTTGAAAGGTGTCTGTCTGCCCATGGGGACCTCCTGGAGGGGAAGGCCGACGGGCCGGGGATGCGCGACCGATGTGCCGTGGGCAGCCGGACGAGGCGAGGCGGCGTGACGCCGCTTCGAGTCCTGCAGGTTGCTGCAAGATGATCCGGCGCGCAGGCGGACTGCCGGAAGGGGCGTTTCTATGCTAAGACCCCTAACTGAGCACTTGTGAAAGAGACGCCCCTGTCTATCTCCTCCCCCGCCGAGACCGAGACTGCCGTGGCCCTGCCCGGCGACGCCGACCCTTTGGCGCAGCTGATCCTGGGTCGGCTCGACGACGACCAGGCCCAGGACGTCATCACCATCGACCTGCAGGGGCTGAGCCCGCTGGCCGACGCCATCGTGATCGCCTCGGGCCGCTCGGCGCGCCACGTCTCGGCCATCGCCGACCATCTGCTGCGGGCGCTGAAGGACGGCGGCTACGGCAAGGCCCAGGTGGAGGGGCTGCCCCAGGCCGACTGGGTGCTGATCGACGCCGGCGACATCATCGTGCACCTGTTCCGCCCCGAGGTGCGCGCCTTCTACAACATCGAGAAGATCTGGTCGGTGGAGCCGCCGGCCTCGGCCGCCTACGGCCACCACTCCGGCCACAACCCCGCCGCCTGAGCGGCGAGCCACCTTGCGCATCGTCCTGGTGGCGGTGGGGCGGCTGAACTCCCGAAGCCCCGAATCGCTGCTCGTCGCCGACTACCTCGCCCGGGCCGGCGCCACCGGGCGGGCGCTGGGCTTCGGACCGGTGGAGCTGGTCGAGGTGGAAGGCCGCAAGCCCGGCAAGGCCGCCGAGGCGGAAGCGATCACCGCAGCCCTCGATCCCGCCGCCCGCCTGGTGGCCTGTGACGAGCACGGCGAGGCCTGGACGTCGCGCGGCCTGGCCCAGCGGCTGGGCGCTTGGCGCGACGACGGGGAGCGGCGGCTGGCCTTTGTGCTGGGCGGGGCGGACGGTCTGGACGCAGGCTTGCTCGCCAGGGCCGGGGCGCGCCTGGCCTTTGGGACGCAGACCTGGCCGCACGCCCTGGCCAGGGTCATGCTGGCGGAGCAGGTCTACCGTGCGACGACGATCCTGGCCGGCTCACCCTACCACCGCCCCTGAACCGCGCGTTCCGGTCCGCGCGGCTGCATGAGAAATTTACCCGTTCTTAGGACCTGTGACGCCATCGCCTGACGAACGTCACTTTTCGGTAAAATCTTGGACACTCCAGTGGGGTGTACTGCGAAAGAGGCGAACGTACCGAGGAGGAAGGTCGGTCATGACACCTGTCGACAAGCACGAAATCCAGGTCACCGATGAGGAGCGGGCGGTGCTGCGCTCGGCCAAGCGCGACGGCTATGTCAGCGCCAAGCTGTTCAATCATGGCGACTTCTGCGAGGAGGGCTTCCTATTTTTCGGGCGGCTTGAGGTCATGTGCCTGAAGGGCCTGTTGCGCTTCGTGGACAGGTTGGGTGAGTGCGAGCGGGCGCCGGGCGACGTGCGCATGGTGTTCGCGCCGGCCTGAGCGGCCGAAAAGCGCACCGGCCTTTGCGGGCGACAAAAACCCACTATGTTAAAAGTCTCGTGACGCCCGGCTGACGCCGGGCGCCGCCGTTTCAGACCTACGCCTTGCAGGGCCTCTACGGCCACAGGCGCAATCGAGAGGGCCCAAGCCCCATGGCCGACATCCTGATGCCCAAGGCCACCGCCGTCTGGCTGGTGGACAACAGCTCGCTGACCTTCGAGCAGGTGGCGGACTTCTGCGGCCTGCACCCGCTGGAGGTCACCGGCATCGCCGACGGCGAGGTGGCCCGCGATATTCGCGGCGCCGACCCCATCGGCAATGGCCAGCTCACCCGCGAGGAGCTGGAGAAGGCGGAGAAGAGTCCCGCCTATCGCATGGTCGCCCAGAAGAGCCGCCATGCCGAGATGCTGAAGCCCGCCAAGAAGAGCGGCGCGCGCTACACGCCCGTCTCGCGCCGGCAGGACCGACCGGACGCCATCTCCTGGTTCCTCCGGAACCATCCTGAGGTGACCGACGCCCAGATCGCCAGCCTGCTCGGCACCACTAAATCCACCATCGATTCGGTGCGTACCCGTGCCCATTGGAATTCCTCGGCGATCAAGCCGGTGGACCCGGTGACGCTGGGCTTGGTCGGCCAGCTGGAGCTGGACGAGGTGGTGCGAAAGGCTGCGGAGAAGAAGGCCCGGGACGATGCGCGGAACGGTGTTGGCGTGGAGGAAGGCGCCACGCTGAAATCCGCAGTCGACACGACGGCGCAGTAGCCCAATCTCCCACTGCGGGCGAAGGAGGCGCTTGGTGTCATAGAGAGGCAAGGGTGAGGGATCCTCACTGACCAGCTTCAGACGCCAGCGTTACCCCTCACATCTCCCACGCTAGCGCGAGCCGGAAATTAGTTAGGCCGCGGGCTCTTCAGGCCCTCGATCTCTTCCTTCAACTTGAGCTTTTGTCGCTTCAGCTCATGAACGCGCAACGAATCTCCACTGGGACGACGGTGTTCGTCCTCAATGGCCTTCTCCAGGGACTGGTGACGGGACCCAAGTTCGCGGATGCGCGCTTCGATGGCCATGTGTAACGGCTCCAAGGGTTTCTGACGGATCGATAAGGCCAGAACCCCATGGCCCTGTCAGGTCACGTCGGCGTGAGAGCCAGCCAAGCTTTACGCTTAGCGTGCGTCTGCTAAATCTCGCGCCGGCGCGCCTCGCGATCGGGCGCCGGTCAGAGCTCGAGCGCATGAACGATGACGGCCTGATCTCGGGCGCTGATGGTCCACCCCTGCCCGAACCAGTCCTGCGGGCGCGGCTCGCCAGCTTCAAGGTGGAACACCAGGACCTTGACGCCGCGGTCAGCGCGCTGGAGGCCAAGCCGCGCCCAGACCAGATCCAGATCGCCCGTCTGAAGAAGAAGAAATTGCGTCTGCGCGACGAGATCGTCCGCCTGGAAGACCTGCTCCTGCCCGACATCATCGCCTGAGCTGTCAATCCGTGCGGAGCGCGCCCTTGTGCACGAACATGGCGGCATCCGCCTCCGCCACCCACTGAATGGGCGTCAGACCGGGCTCGTAGGTGCGTACGCCAGCCGAGATGCGGACGGAGATGGCCTTGCCTTCGAACACCACGGGCCCGCGCTCCAGCTCGGCGATGAGCGACGCCGCCTTGGCCGCCGCCGCACCGGCCTCCGCCTGGGCCAGCAGCACGGCGAACTCGTCGCCGCCGAGCCGGGCCACCACGTCGGACTCACGCACGTTGTCGAGCAGGCCCTGGGCCACAGCCTCCAGCACCGCGTCGCCCGCGGCGTGGCCGTACCGATCGTTCACGGCCTTGAAGCCGTCGAGGTCGAAATAGATCAGGGCGGCGGGCGCGCCATAGCGGGCGCAGAAGGCGGCCGTGCGTTGCAGCTCGCGCAGGAAGGCCCGCCGGTTGAGCACCGGGGTCAGCGGGTCTCGGTCGGCGAGCTGCTCCACCTCGGCCAGCCGCCGCTTCAGCCGCTCGGTCTCGGCCAGCGCCGCGTCGCGCTCGGAGGCGAGGCGGCAGATCTCGGCGCAAAGCCTCTTCTCCGCGCTCATAGCCTCCGCTCCATCGGACCCGCATAACTCACGATCGGTTGCAGGCGCAAACCGGGCCTCTATACTCACGCGCCTTCAACCGCCTTGTGGACCAAAGACTTGGACGCGACGGACAGGCCGCCAGCCCTCAACCCGCACCTGGAAGCGCCGCCCTCCGGCGCGCCTCAAGTGGCTATCATCATGGGTAGCCGGTCCGACTGGCCCACCCTGCGCCATGCGGCCGAGGCGCTGGAGGCGCTGGGGATCGCCTACGACTGCAAGGTCGTTTCCGCCCACCGTACGCCCGAGCGTCTGTACGCTTTCGCTAAAAGCGCGCAGGCCCGAGGATTCAAGGTGGTGATCGCAGGCGCCGGCGGCGCGGCCCACCTGCCGGGCATGACCGCCTCAATGACCGAATTGCCGGTGATCGGGGTGCCGGTGCGTTCGGATGCCCTCAGCGGCCTGGACTCGCTGCTATCCATCGTCCAGATGCCGGGCGGCGTGCCGGTGGCGACGGTGGCCATAGGCAAGGCCGGGGCGACCAACGCCGGCCTGCTCGCCAGCCAGATCCTGGCGTTAGGCGATCCAGCGCTGGCGACCCGCCTCGCGACCTATCGGCTGGCCCTGAGCGAGGCGGTTCAGGAGACGGTGGAGGACGCGGACGGCTTCATCAAGGCGACCGAACTCTGAGCCATCTCCCCTTTCCAGCGCCGCTCCCCCCGGGAGCGGCCATCGGCGTGCTCGGTGGTGGCCAGCTCGGGCGGATGCTGGCCTTGGCGGCGGCGCGGCTGGGGTTCGACACGGTGGTGCTGACGCCTGAGGCCGACTCGCCGGCCAGCCGGGTCGCGGCCCGCACGCTGATCGCCGACTACGAGGATGCGAGCGCCCTGGCCGAGCTTGCGGCCTGCACCCAGGTGGTGACCTTCGAATTCGAGAACGTGCCTGCGCGCGCGGTGGCAGAGCTCCAGGTCCGCGGCGCCCGCGTCGCGCCGGGACCGCTCGCCCTGGCCACCGCCCAGGACCGCGTAACGGAGAAGCGCTTCTTCCAGGCTCAGGGAATCGGCACCGCCTGCTTCTGTCCGGTGGACGCCGCAGCCGACATTGTCGCGCACCTGGATCGCCTGGGCGCCCCGGCCCTGCTCAAGACCCGGCGCGAAGGCTATGACGGCAAGGGCCAGACCTGGGTCGAGGGTCCGCACGACGCGGAGGCCGCCTTCGACCGCATCGGCCGCGCCCCGGCGATCCTGGAGGCGCGGGTCGCCTTCCGCCGCGAGCTGTCGGTGATCGCCGCGCGCGGATGGAGCGGTGTGGTCGCGGCCTATCCCCTCACCGAGAACCAGCACGAGGGGGGCGTGCTGCGCCGCTCGATCGCACCCGCCCGGGCGGAGGAGGCCACCCATGCCGCGGCGCTGCAGATCGCCCGCATCACTTTGGAGCGGCTGAACTATGTGGGAGTGGCCGGGATCGAGCTGTTTGACACAGCTCAAGGCCTCCTGGTGAACGAGTTCGCGCCTCGGGTGCACAACTCCGGCCACTGGACGCTGGACGCCTGCGAAGTCGACCAGTTCGAGCAGCACGTGCGCGCCGTGGCCGGCTGGCCGCTTGGACCTACCGAACCGTTCGCCGCCGCGGAGATGCGCAACCTGCTGGGCGAGGCCGCGGAGGACTGGGCGGCGCTTGCTGCGGACCCGACGGCGCGCCTATGGCTGTACGGCAAGCGCGAGGTCGAGCCCGGGCGGAAGATGGGGCACGTGACGCGGTTGTCGGCGTTGCAGGGATGACGCCGTATCCTGAGCCTGCCGAAGTAAAAGGTTGGAAGACATGGCGCGGGGTGGGTGTTTCGACCTGCTGCAGCTAGGCCGCCTCCGTCTCCATCAGCGGATAGTCCGTATAGCCGTGTTCGTCGCCGCCGTAGAAGGTGGCGTTATCCGGCTCCGCCAGCGGCGCGCCGGTGTTCATCCGCTTGACGAGATCGGGGTTAGCGATGAAGGGGCGGCCGAAGGCGATCAGATCGGCTGCGCCTGCGGCCCTGGCCCGCACCGCAAGGTCCAGGTCATAGCCGTTATTGGCCATGTAGAGGCCCTTGAAGGCGCGGCGAAGCAGCTGCAGGTCGAAGCCCCCCGGCACCTCGCGAGGCCCCTGGGTCGCGCCCTCCACCACGTGCATGTAGGCCAGGTCGAAGCGGTTGATCACCCGCACCGCCTCCTCGAATACGGGCCTGGGGTGGCTGTCGGCGATGTCGTTGGCTGGGCTGATGGGGGAGAAGCGTATGCCCACGCGGTCCGCAGACCAAGCGCGGACTGTGGCCGCCACCGCCTCGACGAGGAAGCGGGTGCGGTTCTCGATAGAGCCGCCGTAGGCGTCGGTGCGAAGGTTGGTCTTGTCCTTCAAGAACTGGTCGATGAGATAGCCATTCGCCGCATGGATCTCCACGCCGTCGAAGCCGGCCCGCCTCGCGCATTCGGTAGCGTAGCGGTACTGGTCGATGACGCCGGCGATCTCGTCGACCTCCAGGGCGCGGGGCGTCACCAGCGGCTGGAAACCGGTGTTGGTGTACGCCTGACCCTCCGGCTTGACCGCTGAGGGCGCCACGGGCAAGACGCCGCCGGGCTGGAGCGAGGGGTGAGAGATGCGCCCCACATGCCAAAGCTGACAGACGATCTTGCCGCCGGCCTGATGCACCGCCTCGGTGACCAACCTCCAGCCCTCCACCTGCTCGTCGTTGTAGATGCCCGGGGTGTAGGCGTAGCCTCGGCCCTGGGGCGAGATGTTGGTGGCCTCGCTGACGATCAGGCCCGCAGTGGCGCGCTGGGCGTAGTACTGCGCGTTCATCGGCCCAGGAACGCCGGCGTCCCCTTCGGTGCGCGAGCGGGTAAGCGGGGCCATGACGATGCGGTTGGCCAGTTGCAACGGGCCGAGCTGGACGGGGTCGAACAGGTCGGTGATGGAGAGATCGGGCATCAGGAGTTCCTCAGGCGAGCGGCGTTTGGAACCGTGCCTTTGGCTGTTCGGTTCCCTCGCGCTCGTCAGCTCCGGCTGCGCCTCCCGACCACGGCCGCAGGACGCGCAGGCGGCGGCCCGGAACGCGGCGAGCCTCTACAGCACGCCCGAGAACTTGTTCGGCCAGCCGGAGACCGGCTGGGCGGTATACGCCCCGCGGGTCGCGCTGAGCGCCAGTGCGACCACTGCAGCGGATACGCCGGAATTCGCTAGCGCGGTGGCGCGCTGGCGCGCGGCGCACGGTCTCGCGCCTGTGGGCGAGGTCGACGTGCAGACCCTGTGGGCCATGAAGGTCGAATGGCAAGCCGCGCGGCCGTTCGTGAAGCTAAGGGCCTCGGGCGTCTGCCCCAACCCGCCAGCGGCGAAGGCGCTCGCGCCGATGGCGCCATCGGAAAGTCTCGACGGCCGGCCGCTGCTGCTAAGGCGCGGCGCGCTGGGCGCCTACCGCCGCATGGTGCTTTCAGCGCGGCGTAGCGAGCCGGCGTTGGCGGCGCGACCAGACTTGTTGCAGGTCTTCTCAGCGTACCGCAGTCCCAACCGCGACGCCGCCCGCTGCGCAGTGGAGCGGAACTGCCAGGGCTTAGTGCGGGCGGCCTGCTCCGCCCACCGGACGGGTCTCGCCCTGGACCTAAAGCTCGACGCGGCGCCAGGCTTTGTGGTGGACAGCTCCGTGAACGCCAACCGGCTTTCGATGGCGCGGGGCTTCGCTTACCGCTGGCTGCTGGCCAATGGCCCTCGCTTCGGCTTCGTCAATTACGGCTTCGAGCCCTGGCACTGGGAGTGGACGGGCGAGCGGCCCTAGGCCAGGCGAAGAAGGAGGGTGGCGGGCTTCCGGCCCTCGACCGCCATGCCGACGGCGAAGGCGAGAAGCGCCCCCAGGCTCCAGATATAGTAGGCCGTCAGGAAGCTCCATTGGCTGAAGTCCGGATCCAGCGCGCCCAGGACGTCGGTCAGCGCGGCCAGCAGCGAGCAGGCCGCCATCCACAGCAGCCAAGTGCGGCGGCAACTCACCGTCAGGAGAAGTAGGACAGCCAAGAAGGCGAGGTCGAGGGCCATGATCACAGGCTGGCCGTGGTGCAGGGGCCGGCGATCCTCGCCAAGCGCCGATCCAATCCAGTTGATGGCATAGGCCGAGGCCGTCACCCGCTCGGGCCAATGGCCGCGAAACAGCGCCCAGACGCACACCGCCGCCATCAGCGGCGTCGTCAACTGAGACAGGAGGGTGAGGAACATCGGAAGGAGAAGGAGACGGGGGCC
>CALMGB010000296.1:0-7395 GCA_937863535.1 uncultured Caulobacteraceae bacterium | reverse complement strand
CGGGGGGGCTACCTAACCGCCTCCTCAAACCGCCCCCGCCCGCCCGGTGGCGCCCCGGTCTCCCCGATCCGGCTCAGGCCACGCGGCGGATGGGCGCTTCGGCGGGCGCGATGCCGTTGTCGCCCGGCGGCTTGTCCGCACCTCCCTGCATCTCGGCCTCGACCCCCATACGCTTCTGCCAGCGGTCCAGACGGCGGTGAGCGGCGATGAGGCGGTCGCGCACGGCGGTCATCTCGGGCAGGGCGGCGGCGATCTCGTTCACCGCGTCCTGGCCGACCAGGATCGACCAGTTGGCGTCCTGGCGAGTCTGGGTGACGGTGCCGAGCAGGCCCGCCATGCGCCCGAAGGCTTCGTCGAGGGCGCGCTCGGTGGAGATCAGAGCTTCGGCCACGCGGGTGGCGGCTTCGTTGCGTTCCAAGGTCTGCATCCTCTCAGGCGCCGGGCCGGGCAGGACCGGGGCGTATCGGGTTGACGACGCTCGCAGAGACTTGGGCCTGTGAGCCGGCCCGGAACCGATGAAGGGAGGACATCAGGTCGTAGGAGCCGATCAGGGCTCCCGCCGCGAGCGCCAAGGCCGCCGCGATGACCGCGACCCATCCTAGCCGCCGGGCAGGCTCTGGAGCCCATCCGTGGACTGGGGCTGAGCCCCGAGGAGGATTGCCGTATTGATGATCTCCACCAGGAGCTCGTCCGAAGATAAAGTGTCCGAGTCCTGCTTCAGCCGCTCCAGCAACCAGCACACCGCTCTCCTCTGCTGCGAGGTCTCGGCTAGGGTCTCCAGGGCGTCCCGGACTTCGGTCCAGGTGAACATTAGCAAGGGCTTGGCCATGGATACGCTCGCTTTGACGCAGCGATCCCTGCCCGGCCTGGGCGGCTTCGAACATGGGGATGCGTTCCCCATGGGGATCATCCCCATGCTGGGTAGATGCCTGGTTCACAGCGACCTTGGGAGTGTTCGGGGCGAACGTCTCCCCCTCGCGCGCTTCGCCTCCAATGAGTAGGCGCACCGCCGCCGCTCTATCAGCCACACCGAACCGCCTCACCGCCTCCTCGATATGGCGGTCGACCGTCTTGGGGGCGATCTGAAGCTGGCGGCCGATCTCCTTGGACGTCCAGTGCCTGGCGGCCAGGTCCAGGCACTGGCGCTGGCGCGCAGTCAGCCGTTCCATCAGCATGGATGCAGCGGGAGAGGTCATGAAGCCGTCCCTGGGTCGCAGTCCGGGCGTCCGCAGGCCGGACGGCTCAACGCATAGCACATAAAGACAACTTTTTCCCGCGAGGGTAGAACTACCTTAATCATGACATAGTTGAGCAACTTGGAAAAAGCCGCTGGCCGTTACGTCGAAATAGCCGCATCGGTAAGGCCGGACAGGCTGGTGGCTGGAGGCGGGATCGAACCGCCGACCTGAGGGTTATGAATCCTCCGCTCTAACCATCTGAGCTACCCAGCCGCTTGCTGGCGCGCAAATGCGAGGCGCGCGGCAGCGAGGGGCGGATATACGCAAAGCGCCTGCCACCCTCAAGCTGTTTGAAAACAACCGCCGTGGTATGAAGGTGACAGGGCGGTTGCTCTGCGTGTCTTTTCCGTCACCAGGCTTTAGCCGCTGCACTCACCCGGATAGAAGCAGGCTGATGACGGTCCTGCACCTGCTGGGCTCGCCCCGCCACGGGGGAGCGGAGACCTTCTTCCTGGACCTGCTGGACGCCCTGCAGCGTGACGGCTCCCCACAGGCCGCCGCCATTCATGCCAATCCTGACCGCGAGCGGGCCCTGGCGGCCATGAGCGTCCCCACATTCGTGCTGCCGTTCAAGCCGCCCTTCGATCTTGCCACCGGGCGGCGGATTCGGCGGCTCGCCCGAAGGCTCGACGCGGGCGTGCTGGTGCAGTGGATGAACCGGGCCGGCCGGGTGGTCCCGCGTACCGGCCCCTGGACCCGGATTGGACGGCTCGGCGGCTACTACGATCTGAAGTATTATCGCGGCGCGGATTTCCTGGTGGGCAACACGCGCGACATCGTCGACTACATCGTGCGCGAGGGATGGCCGGCCGATCGGGTCGACTACATCCCCAACTTCGCCGCACCCAAGAACGATCCTGCCGTCTCGCGCACGGCGGAGACCACGCCGCAGGATGCACCCTTGCTGCTCTGCATGGGCCGGCTCCACGTCGACAAGGCGCACGATGTCAGCCTACACGCCCTGGCCGAGCTGCCCGGCTGCTGGATGTGGATCGCGGGCGCCGGAGAGGCGGAGCAGGGCCTGAAATCCCTGGCGCGGCGGCTGGGGGTGGCGGATCGGGTGCGGTTCCTCGGCTGGCGGCTGGACGCCTCGGCCCTGTATCGCGCCGCAGACATCTGCCTGTTCCCATCGCGTTTCGAGCCGCTGGGCAACACGGTGATCCAGGCCTGGGCGCACCAAATCCCGCTGGTCACCGCCAACAGCGCCGGACCCGGCGCCCTGGTGCGGCATGGAGAGGACGCCCTGCTGGTGCCCATCGACGACGCTCCGGCTACAGCCGCCGCCGTTCGCCGCCTGCTGGCCGATCCAGCCCTGGGCGCCCAACTAGTGGACGCCGGCGCCGCGCGGATTGGCGGCGAGTTCGCGCCCGCCCGGGTCGTCGCCCAGTGGCGCGAGCTGTTCGCCCGCTTCGGGGAGAGCTGAGCCATGTGCGGCGTAGCCGGGCTCCTCCACCCAGCGCCGGCCGGGAGCGATACCGAGGCGGCGGAAAGGGCGGCTCTGGACCAGAAGAAGATCGCGCGGATGATCGGTGCGGTCGCTCATCGCGGCCCGAACGGCGTGCGGCTTGAGGTTGGCTCGGGCTACGCCTTCGCTCATGCGCGGCTATCGATCATCGACCTGGAGGGCGGCTGGCAGCCCCTTCATGCTGGCGCCTTGGAGGTGATCGGCAACGGGGAGATCTACAACTATCTCGAACTCATCGCCCGTCACGGCCTGGCGCCAAACCTCGCCACGGGATCGGACTTCGAACCCTTGCTGCATCTCTACGCCCGCGGCGGCCCCACAGCGCTGGCGGAGCTGCGGGGCATGTACGGCCTGTGCCTGAGGGGCGAGGACGTGGCGCCCCTGCTCGCCCGCGATCCGTTCGGGATCAAACCCCTGTACGTTCGCCGGACCGGGAACGCGCTCGCCTTCGCCTCCGAGCCGCGGGCTCTGCTCGTAGGCGAGCAGCCGACGGTTGAGCCGGACGCGGCTGAGGAGCTGCTGGCGCTGAACTACGTGCTCGGGCGCCGCAGCATCTTCGAAGGCGTGACCCGCGTCGCGCCTGGCGAAACGCTGGATGCACAGGGCGCCCCGCTCGCCCCGCCGCCGCTCGGGCCCGCTGTCTCCCGCATCCGCGCCCCGGAGCCAACCTCCCAAGCAGCGGCGCTGCGGCGGTTGGATACGGTGCTGGAGGAAAGTGTCAGCGTGCATCAGCGCGCCGACGTGCCATACGGCCTGTTCCTGTCCGGCGGCGTGGACAGCGCAGCGATCGCCACGCTGATGGCTCGCCTGAACACCCGCCGGGTGGTCGCCTATACCTGCGGCTTCGACGCACCCGGCGCGTCTGACGAGCGACAGGCGGCCGAGCGGGTGGCGCGGGCGCTCGATCTGGACTGGCGCGAGACCACGTTCGGCGCGGTCGACTTTTGGCGCATCGCCCCCGAGGTCGCCTGGGCCTTGGACGACCCCACCACCGACTTCGCCACCCTTCCCACCTGGAAGCTGGGAGAGGCGGCGAAGGAGAGCCTTACGGTAGTGCTCACCGGCGAAGGCGGCGACGAGCTGTTCGGCGGCTACAGCCGCTATCGCAGGGCGCTGCGCCCTCGCTGGTTCGGCGGCCGTCCGGCCGAGCCGCAGGTGCGCGCGGCCTTCCTGAAGGACGGAGGCGCAGCCGCTCTGGCGCGCTGGCGCGAAGCGGCGCGGCCGCTGCGCACCGATCTGACGCGTCTGCAGAAGGCCCAGGCGGCGGACCTGGCGACCTGGCTGCCGGACGATCTGCTGCTCAAGCTTGACCGTTGCCTGATGGCGCATGGACTGGAGGGCCGCACGCCGTTCCTGGATCCGGAGGTGGCGGCGTTCGCCCTGCAACTCCCCGATCGGTGGAAGGTGCGTGGTCGCCAGGGCAAATGGCTGCTGCGGCGATGGCTGGCCCGCGCGTGCCCGGCGGCGAACGCTTTCGGCCGCAAGAAGGGCTTTACGGTCCCTGTGGAGGCCTGGATCGCGCCGCGTGCCCGGGAGCTGGGAGCCCGCGTTGCGGCGGTGGAGGGCGTACGGGCTGTGTGCATGGCCGGTGCGGTGGAGACGGCGTTCAGTCACGACGCTCAGTCCGCTTCCCGCTGGCCGCTGCTGTTCTACGCCCTGTGGTGGACAATCCACATCGCCGGCGCGAGCAGGGCGGAGGCGGCGGAAGCGGTGCTCGGAAGCGGCTGAGCGAGCCGCCGCGTTCACGCCGGCGCGTTTCCCGAGACTGGACCCAGCGGAACGCTGTGAAGCGGACCGTCGTCCCGCTCAGCCCTCGCCGAACACGGCCCGGGCCATGGCCTGGCGCACCGGGATCGTGTCGATCCCCGCCGATGACAGGCGCTCCAGCGTGTACTCTAGCATGGCCGGCGTGCAGCCGAAGGGGCTTGGCGACTCGCTCACGTCGTGGGTGAAGAAGATCACCCAGCCGGGCTCGGCTGCAGCCCGCGCCACCGCCCCGTCGATCTCGGCCGGGACCCAGCGCCTGTGCTCCAGCGGCATGGCGCGGAGCTGGGCGAGATCGATCTTGCCCGCGTTCACCCCCGGCCGGATGCCCCGGGCCGTGGCGAAGCGGGCGCCCATGGCCGCCTTCGCGCGCGGCGACACCTCACCATAAGGATAGGCGTAGTTGGACATGCGCTGATCCAGCAGGGGAGCGAGCACGGCGGCGTTGCGCTCCGCGTCTGCCGCCAGAGCTGGCGAGGAAAGGGTGGGCGCCATCTGGTGGGCGAAGCTGTGGGCGCCAACTTCATGCCCCGCAGCCGCCAGAGCCTGCAGGTCGGCGGCGTCGTAATAGTCGAGTCCGTCCTCCGCAATCCCGCAAAATCGGCCAGCGGCGTAGTAGGTGGCGCGCGCATTGTGGCGCGCCAGGATCGGTCCCCCCACCGTCCAGGCAGACTTGGGAAAGTCGTCAAAGGTGATGCTCGCCACTGGTCGGGTGAGCTGGCAGCGGGCCAGCTTCACCGGCAGGCGCCGGGTGAGAAAGTTGTTGGCGCGGTGCATCAGGCCCATGGCTGCATCTTCCCTCAGGCCGCACGGGCGTGCTGGACGGTGGCCAGCCGCACGATGTCGCTCTCGGCGAAGGGGCTGCCAAGCGGCCGACTCCAGCCCTGCCCTGCGCGCGCGAAACCCAGCTCCTCCAGCAGGCGCACCGAGGCGCCGTTGCGCTCGGTGGCGTGGAAGCGCACGGCGAAGTTGGCATAACCGCCGGCCGCCAGCAGGCCGGCCATATGGGCGAACGCGGCGTGCTCCACGCGCTTGCGCTGAACCCGGCAGCTCATGAAGAAGGCGGCCAGCTCGCCCACCGCCAAGTCGAGGTCGGCGAAGCCGATCAGGCCATAGTCGCCCCAGGCGTCGGCGCAGCGCAGCGTCAGGCGGACGTAGCGCAGATCGGGTGCAGCCATGGCCTCGACCTCGGCCCGGGTGAACTTCGCGCCGGTGAAGTTCAGCTGGTTGGTGCGCTGGGACAGCTCGTGCACCCGCGTCACATCCCCAGCGTCAAGCGCGCGCACATCGAGCACGAGACGCGAGGCGCGCAGGAAGGCCAGGTAGTCGCTACCTGAAGCCTCCGCCGCCTGGCCGCGCGCGGCTTCCGCCTGGTACAGGCTGCGGCGACGCGCGGCTTCCGGCGTCGGTGGGTGGTCGAACCAGGGATGCTGCGTCAGGGTCCTGACCTCGGTGTGGGCCAGGATGCGCACGCGCGGATGGGCGGCGGAGACCTCCGCCCGCTCGAAGGCTTGGTCGTCGACGAAGACGAAGCTGTCCAAGCCGAGATCGAGCGCTGCGGCGATAACGGCCACGGACGCGCTCTTCGGTCCCCAGCCCACCTGCGGGTGCAGGAAGTAGCCGTCCAGGCCGAAACGGCGGAGCGCCGCCAGCGCCTCGTTCGCGTCGTTCTTGCTGGCGATGGAGTGCAGCACGCCGCGCGCGTCCAGAACCTTCAGGGCCGCGATTGACTCGGGACGAGGCGTGACGCCCTCGGGGCCGTCCTCAGCCAGGGTGCCGGTCCAGAACGTCTCGTCCAGGTCCCACACCAGCACCTTGGCCAGGGTGGGCGCCGGTCCCAGGTCCGATCCACCTCCGCTGGCGAGCGCGGACGCAGGGACCCTCGCATCGGCCGGGTCACGAAAGGCGACGAAGTCGGCCAGGGCCAGGGTCACGTCGATGCCCTCCGCCTCACCTACCGGCTCGACCTGCACCAGGAAGGGCTGGTCCAACCGGATCGCCGCCGCGATCGCGCCGACCGGCAGGACGTGGCGCCCGTAATCTGGGCCGAGCCGCACGTGCGCCTGCCAGGTCCCGCCTTCCAGAGCCCTCCCCTCGGCCGTCTCAGGGCCGGCCTGGAGGAAGGTGATGGTGAAGGCGTGGCTGCGCGCGTCGTTGGACCAACCCTCCAGCACGAAGGCGTCCACGGCGAGGCCCGGATCGAGGTCCGGCGTGCGCGCCTTGCGCCGGTTTAGCCGCCAAGCCACACTCCGTTTCAGCTGGAAGGATAACGGCGCCCGGGCCAGCCCGCGGGCTATGGCCGCGTCGAGGCGTTCACGACCGCCAGCGTCGGCGTAGGGGCTGAGGCGCGCGGTCCCTTGCCCCTCCAGCTTCCCCCACTTGCGGAAGCGGATGCGCAACAGGCCCTCGCCCGCGTCCTCGATCCCCGCCACGAAGCGGCGGCAGTTCAGGTCCGGGCGAGGATCATAGAAGCTGCAGGACGCGTAGCAGGTCGGATAGGCGCATTCCGAACAATGTTCCGCCCATACGATCTGGCTGCGCCGGGCGAGGCTGCGCCCGTCCAGCCGGTCTGCGACGCCTGAAGGGCGCGGCGAGGCGGAGACGGCGTACTCGCCCGCGACTGTCTCTTTCACCGGCTCCGCTCCCAGGCGCGATCAGGCGACCCTGGCCCGAGCGCCCTTAAGGTCGGGTGTAGGGGCGCTCAGGCGGCGCGGTGCCACACAGCGCAGCAGCACCCAGAGCCCCCTCGCATCCACGTGCGCCAGAGGGTCAGGTTCGCGGCGCCCACGGGAGACCTGGGACCGCGGACCCGCCCTCGCGAGAGCGCTGAAGGTCGGCGCGTGGCCTCGGCAAGGACGCCAGCCGCAGCTCAGTGTAGCGCGACGATCTGGATGAGAGGCCAGCGGCGATCAGGATGAGAACGCCGTC
>CALMGB010000295.1:36082-49005 GCA_937863535.1 uncultured Caulobacteraceae bacterium | reverse complement strand
CTCCGCGTCGAGTGCGGACAGGGCGGCCGTGAGGCCGGGCTCCACCCCCTCCCGCAGCGGGTCGGGCAGCTCGATCTCGGCCAGGAGATCGGCGGCTCGGGTCGGCGGCTCGGAGACCATGTCCATCGGCGTTCCAGCAAGGCTCAGGCGGCAGGAGGCGGCCTGTCCGCAGGCTTGGCACCTCGCCTTGGATAGGGGCTAGGCGGGTGCGGCCTCCTCCAGGAGGCGCTCGCGCGTTTTCGCAAGGAGGTCCGGGGACACGCCTGCGTTGCCGAGATAGCGATCCAGGGGCGCGCAGGCGTCCAGCGCCACCTCCAGGAACCGCGGGTCGGTTCCGACGATGACGTCCATGGTGGCCGCGCTCGGCACGAAACCGAAGGCGGAGCGGAAGCCGTGCTCGATGGACGGTCCGATCCGAAGGTTGGTCCTGAACACGTCCGACTTCAGGTAGTCGCTGACCACGTCGTCATGCCCCACGCCCAGCGCCAGGAGCAGTATGGCGATGGCCACGCCGGTCCGGTCCTTGCCGGCGGTGCAGTGCATCAGCAGAGGCGTGCGCGCCTCCGCCAGGGCCCCGAACAGGGCCGGCATGAAGGGCGCGAGCGCCGCGGGCATGGCGGCGTAGTTCGCCTCCATCGCGCGCCGGGCGCCGTGTTCGCTGGGATCGGCCCGCAGCGCCGCCCAGCCATCGGCCCCGCGGGCGCGTAGGTCCTGGTTCATGTCGAAGTCGAGCAGCCGGGTCTGGTCGTCGCACCAGCCGTTCGGCGCAGCGAGCCTCTCCGCCTCGCTGCGCAGGTCGCAGACCGTGCGAATCTGCAGGGCCCGCAAGGCCGAGCGATGGTCGTCGTCGAAGCTCGCCGGACCCTCGCAGCGGTACACCAGGCCCGCGCGGACACGCCGTCCGTCCGCCGTCCGGAGGCCGCCCAGGTCGCGGAAGTTCAGGTCTGACAGGGAAGATGCAGGCACGTCGATCCTCGGCGCTGGGTGGGCAAAAGCAGCCGGTGCAGCGTTGCGCGCCTATCGTCGGGTGGGCAACGGATCAGGCCCGGCGCTGCTGTGAGTAGCGGCCAGACCGTGCTTGACAGGCCGCCAGTCACCCCTCAACCGTCCCCCCGCCCATGGACGCCCCTGCAGACAGTCCGATGAACAGGCTCAGCGTGGTCGCGCTGGAGGGGCTTGGCGAAATCGTGGCGGGCGACGATTTGGCCGCCCTTCTCGCGCCCTTGCTACGTCCCCACCACGCCCCTGCGGGCGAGACCGCCGTCCTGGTCGTGGCGCAGAAGATCGTGTCCAAGGCGGAGGGGCGTTTCGTCGATCTCGCCTCGGTCGAGCCGTCGTCCCGCGCCGTCGAGCTGGCGGAGATCACCCGCAAGGACCCGCGCATGGTCGAGGCGGTGCTGTCGGAGTCGACCGGGGTGGTGCGCGCCGCGCTCGGCGTCCTGATCGTGCGCCACCGCAGCGGCTACGTCATGGCCAACGCCGGAATCGACCGCTCCAACGTGCCGAGCGGCCCGGGCGAGGAGCGCGTGCTGCTCCTGCCCGCCGACGCCGACGCCTCCGCCGCAGAGCTGCGCCGGCGCCTGTCGGACAACCACGCCTTGGACGTCGCCGTGGTGGTCTCCGACAGTTTCGGGCGCCCGTGGCGGCACGGCGTGGTCAATGTGGCCCTGGGCGCTGCCGGCCTGCCGGCGCTTGTGGATCGCCGGGGCGAGCTGGACCGACAGGGTCGCGTGATGGAGATGACCCAGGTGGCCGTCGCCGACTTGGTCGCCTCCGCCGCCGGCCTGGTGATGGGGGAGGGGCTTGAAGGCGCCCCGGCCGCCGTGATCCGCGGGCTCGCCTTCAACGCGCCGGACCGCGACGCCAAGGCGCTGATACGGCCCTTGGCGGAGGACCTGTTCCAGTGAGCGGCGTGAAGGCTGTGGTGCTGTCGGGCGGAGTGGGTGGCGCCAAGCTGGCGCTCGGCATGACCGCGGTCATGGACCCTGAAGCGCTCTGCATCGTGGTGAACACCGGCGACGACCTGGACTTCATGGGGCTCCACGTCTGCCCGGACGTGGACACCACGCTCTACACCCTGGGCGGCCTGTCGAACCGCGAACTCGGCTGGGGCCGCACCGACGAGACCTGGAGCTTCAAGCGGGTGATGGGTGATCTCGGCGGACCGACCTGGTTCAGCCTGGGGGACGCAGACGTGGCCTTGCACGTCTGGCGCACGCAGAAGCTCCGCGCCGGCGAGAGCCTGAGCACGGTCACCGCCCAGGCCGCGCGCCGCTTTGGCATCGGGGCTGCGATCATCCCCATGAGCGACGAACCGGTCGCCACCCGGGTGTTGACGGACGAGGGCGAGATCGCCTTCCAGGATTATTTCGTGCGGCTGCGCTGCGCGCCTGCGGTGCGGGGCCTGCGCTTCGACGGCGTCGAACAGGCCCGCCCCGCCGCCGCAGTCCTGGAGGCGCTCTCGAACGCGGCGCTGGAGGCGATCCTCATCGCGCCGTCCCCCCCCGATCTCAGCGTGGACCCGATCCTCGCCGTGCCCGGCATGGTCGAGGCGCTGCGTGCGCCCGGCGTTCCGATCGTGGCGGTGACGCCGGTGCTGGCCGGCGCCGCGGTGAAGGGGCCGACGACCAAGATCATGGGCGAGCTTGGAGTGGAGGCCTCCGCCGTCGCGGTGGCCCGACACTATGGCGGCCTGATCGACGGGTTCGTGCTCGATGTCCGCGACGCCAGCCGCGCGTCCGAGTTCGACCTCCCGGTCCACGTCTGCGACACCCTGATGAGCACAGACGCCAATAAGGCCCGGGTGGCCGCCGAGGCGCTCGCCTTCGCGCGCAGCCTCCCCAGGCGGCCGGCCGTGCGCCCGCGCCCGTGACCACCTGGGCGCTCGTGGCCGTGAACGCGCGCGCCCAGTGCAAGACGCGCCTGGCGCGGGTGTTCGACCCGGCCACGCGGCTCGCGCTGGTGCGGGCCATGCTGGAGCATGTGCTGGTGACGGCCGAGGCCTGTGCGGCCATCGATCGGGTGGCCCTCGTCAGTCCCGAGCAGGAGGGATCGGCGCGCGATCGCCTCCTGATCCGGGACCGGGGCCGCGGGATGAACCTGGCGCTCCAGACCGCGGTCGCGCACGCCTGTCAGGCCGGTGCCGAGCGCGCGCTCATCCTGCCCGCCGACCTCCCGAGGCTCGCGGTCGGGGACGTGCAGGCGATGGTCGACGCCTCGGCTTACGGCGTGGCCCTGGCGCCGGACGCGGACGAGGTTGGGACCAACGCCATAGCCCTGCGGCTCCCCACCCGCTTCGGCTTCCGGTTCGGCGCCGGCAGCTTCGCCGCCCATCTGGCCGAGGCGCAGGCGGTGCAAGGCGAGGCGTTGGTTGTGCGCCGCAAGGGGTTGGCCGACCTCGACCGGCTTGAGGACCTGGCCCTGCTTACCGGCTGCGCCTGGGCGGTTCGGGCGGGTCTGGACGCGGTCTCGCTCAGGCTGGGGTAGGGCTCAGGTCAGCCGCCGGCCCACCGGGCGAGAACCTGCTCAACCGTCGAGGTCGGTTCGGTCGGGCGCACTTCCGCCGGCGTGCGGCTGAACCGGGGCGCCGGGGCAGGCTGCACCGCGTTGTCGTGCTCGAAGAAGGTGGCGCGGGCTGCGTTGTGGGGATGCTGGGGCGCCTCGCCCATGTCCAGCACGGGCGTGACGCAGGCGTCTATTCCCTCGAACATCCGGGTCCAGTGATCCCGGGGCGCCGCGGCGAAGGCGGCGGTGAAGCGCTCGCGCATCGCCGGCCAGCCGGCCTGGTCGCTCTGCACGAAGCCGGCGCCCTCCAGGCCTAGGCCCGTGACGAGTCTTGCGAAGAAGGCCGGCTCCAGCGCGCCCACCGCCACGAACCGGCCGTCCGCACAGGCGTAGCAGCGGTAGTAGGGCGCGCCCCCGTCCAGCATGTTGGCGCTGCGGGCGTCGTTCCAGGCGCCTGTGGCCCGGAAGGCATAGAACAGGCTCATCAACACGGCCGCTCCGTCCGTCATGGCGGCGTCGACCACCTGGCCCTCGCCGAACGCCGCCGCCTCGCGAAGCGCCGCCAGCACGCCCACGGTCAGCATCATCGCGCCCGCGCCGTAGTCGCCGATCAGGTTCAGCGGCGGCGGCGGCGGCCGGTCGGGGTCGCCGATCCCGTGCAGCGCCCCGCTCAGGGCGACATAGTTGATGTCGTGCCCGGCCCGAGGCGCCAGCGGGCCGGTCTGGCCCCAGCCCGTCATGCGGCCATAGACCAGGGCCGGCTTCAGCCCGAGGCAGACGTGCGGCCCCAGCCCGAGCCGCTCCATGACGCCGGGGCGGAAGCCCTCGATGAGGGCGTCGGCGCTGGAGATGAGCGCCCGCACCTGCTTCAGGTCGTCGACGGACTTCAGGTCCAGCTCGACCATGGGACGGCCCCGGTGCAGCACCACCCCGCCCACGTCGTCGAACGTCACAGCCCCTGAGGGGGGGCGCGCCACCCGCACGACCTCGGCCCCCAGGTCGGCAAGCATCATGGCGCATAGCGGCACGGGGCCCAGGCCGTCGAACTCGACGATCTTCAGCCCGGCAAGCGGTCCCATCGTCCCTCGTCTCCGATTAGTTTTTACGCCGGCCATGCAGACCGGCTTGGGAATCAGCCGGACACCGCCGACAGGCGGCCGCGCCGGGCCTGTGCGGTCGACGCGTTGTCCGGTTTCGAGTCGCCCTCGACGACGCGCGCCTCCAGCAGCCTCTGCGTGGTGAGGCCGAGGTGCTCGGACATCAGCTCGACGGCGCGGTCGGCGTCGCGCGCCAGCACGGCGGTAACGATCGCGTCATGCTCGCCGTTGATGTCACGCGCCTGGTGGCTCAGCGGGATGGCCAAGTAGCGATAGCGCTCTGACTGGCTGTACAGCATGGCGCGGATGCGCAGCAGCCAGGCGCTGTCGCAGGCCTTCACCAGGGCCTCGTGCAGGTTGTGGTGGGCGCTGGCGTACTCGTCGTTCAGGCGCTCGAGATCATGGGCGACCCGCTGCGGAGTCCCCCTGACTCGGTGCGAGGCCGCAACGATCGACGCCTCCCAGGCCAGATCGCCCACCTCGACGGCGCGGCGCAGGCACAGGGTCTCGATCATGATCCGCGTCTCGGTGAGGTCGCGCAGGTCGGCGGCGGAGATCGGGGCGACGCAGTAGCCGCGGTAGGGCTCGGCGATCACGAAGCCTTCGGTCGTGAGGCGGGATAAAGCTTCCCGCACCGCGCCGAGGCTCACCGACAACCTCGCCGCGAGGTCCTTGATGTTCAGCCGCTCGCCCGGACGCAGGCGGCAGGCCAGCAGGTCCTCTCGCAACGAGCGGAAGGCGGTCTCGGTCAGACTGGAGTCTCTCGCCACACCGCTCTCCAATCACGCGCGATCTACGAACGCCACCAGAATATATTCGGATTGACGGGCGTCAACGTACCCGCCAGTTTCACCAGAAGGGTGGGTGAGGAAAATGCGGTTTGCGTCTGTACGTTTGGGTGGCCGGATTGGTCTTGCGGTTCAGAGTGGCGGTGTAAAGGTCTCTTACGAAGATCAGCCGGGTTTTCCAGGTCACCTGGATCAGTTGATCGGCAAGGGGGCGGGCGCGCTCAAGACGGCGTTCGAAAGCGTCAGCACCAGCGGGGCCTTGGTCAGCGAGGCGAGCCTTGAGTTCCTGCCGCCCTTCGCCAAGCCGCCCAAGATCATCTGCCTCGGCCTGAACTATTCCGACCATGCCGCGGAGGGCGGGTTCGAGGCGCCAACCTATCCGACGCTGTTCGGCCGCTTCGCCTCCAGCCTGATCGGGCACGGCCAGCCCATCGTCCGCCCGAAGATCTCTGACAAGCTCGACTACGAGGCCGAGCTGGTCGCGGTCATCGGCGAGGGCGGACGCCACATCGCCAAGGACAAGGCGCTGGACCACGTGGCCGGCTATTCGGCGTTCAACGACGGCTCGATCCGCGACTACCAGATGCGCACGCCGCAGTGGACCATCGGCAAGAACTTCGACGGGACCGGCGCCTTCGGACCCTGGTTCGTGACGCCTGACGAGCTTCCGCCAGGCGCCAAGGGGCTGAAGATCGAGTGCCGGCTGAACGGCCAGGTCATGCAGACCGCCTCCACCACCGACATGATCTTCGATGTCGAGACCACCATCGCCCTGCTCAGCGAAGCCCTGACCCTGGAGGCCGGAGACGTCTTGGTGATGGGGACGCCTTCGGGCGTCGGGGCGGCCCGCAAGCCGCCGGTGTTCATGAAGGCCGGTGACGTCTGCGAGGTGGAGATCGATCAGGTCGGGCTGCTGCGCAACCCGATCGTAGACGAGGCCTGAGTTCAGCGGAGCGGCGGCGATCCGCCGCTCCGTCGGACGTTCGCCTGCCTCAGATCGCGGTGCGATCCGCGCCCTTGAGCGCCAGCATCTCGCGCGCCTCGTCGGGCGTGGCGATCTCCAGGCCCAGGCCCTCGATGATCTGGCGCACGTTGCGCACCTGGCCCGCATTGGTGCCAAGCTTGCCGCGGCCGGCCCACAGGCTGTCCTCCAGCCCTACCCGCACATTGCCGCCCATCGCCGCAGCCATGGCGGCGATGGGCATCTGGCTGCGCCCGGCGCCCAGCACCGACCACTGGTACTGATCGCCGAACAGGCGGTCGGCGGTCCGCCGCATGTGGCCGACGTCGTCGGGATGCGGCCCGATGCCGCCCAGGATGCCGAACACCGTCTGGACGAACAGCGGCGGCTTCACCAGGCCGCGCTCCAGGAAGTGGTGCAGGTTGTAGAGGTGGCTGGTGTCGTAGCACTCGAACTCGAATCGGGTGCCGTTCTCTCCCAGCGCCTTCAGCAGGTGCTCGATGTCTGAGAAGGTGTTTCTGAACACCAGGTCGCGGGAGCCCTCCAGCGCTTGGCGCTCCCAGGCGTGCTTGAACGTCTTGAACCGGTTCAGCATCGGGAACAGACCGAAGTTCATCGAGCCCATGTTCAGCGAGGCGACCTCCGGCTGGTAGGTCAGGGCCGGGCGGATGCGGTCCTCGATCGTCATCCAGGGCGCGCCGCCGGTGGTCAGGTTGATCACCGCGTCGCAGCGCTGCTTGATGACCTTGAGGAAGGGCGCGAACAGCTCGGGCGACTGGTCTGGCGCGCCGGTTTCGGGATTGCGGGCGTGCAGGTGGATGATGGCCGCGCCGGCTTCCGCCGCGTCGATGGAGGCGGTGGCGATCTCCTCGGCCGTCACCGGCAGGTTCGGCGACATGGACGGCGTGTGGATCGCGCCTGTCACCGCGCAGGTGATGATGACCATGTTGGACGCCATGGCTGGACCTGGGACTTTCGAGGGGGAAGGGAGCTGAGACCTAGACGCTCATGCCCCCGTCGACGGAGAGCACGACGCCGGTGACGAAGCCGCCGGCGCGGGAGGCGAGGAAGAGGGCAGCGCCGGCCATGTCCTCGCCCGTGCCCATGCGGCGGAGCGGCACCTGGGCCAGCACCATGGGCTTCACCTCCTCGGGCACTTGGGTCATGCGCGAGGGGACGAAGCCCGGGGCGATGGCGTTCACGGTGATGTGCTCGGGCCCGAGCCGCTTGGAGAACTGGCGCGTCATATGGTGCAGGGCGGCCTTGGCGGCGGCGTAGGAGTAGTTCTCCTTCGGTCCGACCTTCAGCCCGCCGATGGAGCCGATGTTGATGACCCGCGCCGGCGCCTCGGCAGTGGCCGCGGCGCGCAGCAACGGCAGGCACTTCTGGGTGAGGAAGAAGACCGACTTCAGGTTGAGGTCGATCACGCTATCCCAGTCTTCCTCGGAGAAGCTGTCGATGGGCGCGTCGGCCATGCTGCCGGCGTTGTTGACCAGGATGTCAAGCTTGGATTCCCGGGCCGTCAGGGCTGCGGCCATCGCCTCGACGCCCGCAAGGGTCGACAGGTCGCCCGGCAGGGCGCGGCACTCGCCCTTGCGGGAGAGTTCGGCGGCGGTGGTGTCGCAGGCGGCGGCGTTGCGGCCGACGACATAGGTGCGGCAGCCGTTTTCCACGAAGCCCTGGGCGATCATCTGGCCGATGCCGCTGGTGCCGCCGGTGACGAGCGCCGTGCGCCCGGCGACGTTGAACAGGTCTTTCAAGCGAGAGGCTCCGGAAGGCTCAAGGCACGACGAAGGGCGCTGCGTTCATCCCGCCGTCGATCCACAGCGGCAGCCCGGTGACGTAGGACGAGCGGTCCGAGATCAGCCAGAGCGCCGCCTGCGCGACCTCGTCGGACTCCGCTATGCGTCCGATGGGCGTGGGGATGATGGCGTTGAAGTCCACCCCCGCCGCAGCATAGGCCTGGATGGCCGGGGTGTTCACCGTACCGGGACACACCGAATTGATGCGCACGCCGCGCCGGGCGAACTCCACCGCGGCGGACTTGGTCAGCCCATTCACCGCGTGCTTGGAGGCGGAGTAGGCCGACATCATCGGGACGCCTTCGATCCCGCTCATGGACGCGATGTTCACGATCGCGCCGCCTTGGCCCACCATGCGCGGAATCTCGTGCTTCATGCACAGAAAGGCGCCGACCACGTTGACGGCCAGCACCGCCTCGAACTCGGCCCGAGACATCTCGGGCAGGGGCTTGCGCTCCTGGCCGACGCCGGCGTTGTTCACCGCGCCGTCCAGCCGGCCGAACCGCTCCACGGTCTTGGCCACCATGGCTTCGACCTGCGCCTCGTCAGAGACGTCGGCCTGGATCGCCGCCGCCTCGCCGCCCGCAGAGATGATGGCGCTGCAGACCCGCTCGGCCGCTTGGAGGCTGAGGTCCGCCACGCCGATCCTGGCGCCTTCGCAGGCGAACAGCCGCGCAATCGCCTCGCCGATGCCGGAGCCCGCCCCGGTGACGAGCACCGCCTTGCCCTCAACCAATCCCGTCAAAGTCTCTCCTCGGCCCGTCCATCTCGCCAGTACGGCTCAGGCCGCGGTCTCGAAATTGGTAATGAAGTCTTCCGGTGGGTTGGGGCCCCAGAGGAACATGGCGTCGTCGGGAAGGTGGTCGTTGGCTTCCCAGGCGTGTTCCTTGGGAATGTAGTCGATGTCGAAGGAGAACTCCGAGTAGCTGCCCCAGGGGTCGCGGATGTACTGGAAGTAGTTGGAGCCGAGCACATGGCGGCCGAGTCCCCAGCTCTTCGAGTAGCCACGGGCCGACATCTGCATGGCGCCGAGGCCGACCTCCTCGATCGAGCTTACGTCCCAGCTGAGGTGGTGCAGGCCCGAGCCGTCGGACTTGGCTAGGGCTACCAGGTGGTGGTCGCTGCCATGAGGGCCATGCATGAAGGCGACGATGCCCGGCGATTGGTCCGACAGGCGCAGCCCCAGCGTGCGGGTGAAGAAGTCCACTCCCGCGGCCACGTCCGGGCTGAACAGGGCGATGTGGGCCAGGCGGCGGGGTTTTACCGGCGCGATTTCGCCACGCTTGATCGCCGCCGCCACGCCGCCAGGCGTCGGCCGCATCTCGTAGTGAGACTTGGCGTCGGGCGTCACCTTCTCACCGGCGCGGATCTCCAGCGCCAGGCCGTCTGGATCGCGGATCCACAGGCTGTTACTGTCCACGCCCTCGGGCGGTGCCTCCGTCTTCAGGCCGAGGTCGGCGAAGTGGCGGCGGAAGCGGTCGATGTCGGCCTCGTAGGCGCCGAAGGAGACGTAAGCGAGCTTCTTGCGCTCGCCACCCTGGCTGACCACGCCCCAGCGATGGTCGGCGCCGAAGGTGTAGAGGCCCAACCGTCCGTCGCCGAGGTCGCGCACGTCCAGCCCGAAGGCGGTGTAGAAGTCGCGCGCGGCCTCGATGTCCGGCACGCTGAAGGCGAAATGGTCGACGGAGTGGACGCCGAGATGGTCGCTCCCCGTGACGGCGTGGGATTTCAGCTCGCTCATGATCTCATCCTGTGCGGCGGGTCTGTGGGTCTCACGCCGCAACCCGCTCGGGGACGCGGCCCATGGCTTGCGCCAGCCGTCGGAGCTGGCCCTCCCGATCCGCATGGCCGGGCAGGGCCGCGAAGAAGCACGAAACGCCGCGGGAGGCGATGGCGTCCACGGTGGCGCGCACCTCTTCCGGCGTTCCGGCCACGGTGTCGAATTGGGCCAGGAACTCGGTCAGGCCCAACTCCTCCATCAGCTTCACGTTCTTGCCGCCCACGACCACGTGTTCGGATGGGTCGTAGCGGGCGTGCAGCTGCTCGATCTTGCCCCGGAACTGACCCGGCACCTGGGCCAGGGTCTCGGGCGTGCGGATGGCCATGCCGTTGACCACGATGAAGGCCTTCAGGTCCTCGATGGCGGCCTTGCGGCTGTCGCGCACCGAACAGTAGCTGACCACCCACAGGTCGATGTCGTACGGGCTGCGGCCCGCGGCCCGGGCTGCCGCGTGCACCGCCTCGATCTTGCGGTCTAGCTCGTCGAGGCTCTGCGAGCCCGCGAACAGGATCGCGCCGTCGGCCATCTCGCCCGCGAGCTGCAGCGCCTTGGGCCCGAAGGCTGAGAAGTAGATCGGCGTCTTGTGCGCGCGGCGCAGCTCCTTGACGGCGCGCCCGTCCCACCGGACTGGCGCGCCGTCCATCAGCGTCTTCAGCGCCGCCATCTCGTCTCGGGTGCGCGCCAGCGTGGCGGGCGCCTGGCCCAGCGCCATGATGGTGCTGCCGCCGGTGGCGAATCCCAGCGCGATGCGGCCGCCGGAGAAGTCCTGCAGGGTGGAGAGCGCGCTGGCCAGGGCCAGCGGATGGCGCAGGAAGGGCGAGGTGACCATCGGCGCAACAATCGCCCGCTCCGTGTCCTCCACAGCCAGCGTCATGGAGACGATCAGGTCGCGCCAGCCCGCGGGCGAGTCGCCCACGCCTACCACGTCGTAGCCCAGCGCCTCGCTCAGGCGGACCTCTCGGCGGAAGGTCTCCAAGTCGTCAGCGAGGTGGATGGCTCCAAGCTTCATCTGCAGTCCAGCGCCAGACGCGCATCGGTTCGGCAGATCGAAACTACGGCGGCTCGCGCTCCCTGCAGCCCTATCCTAAGGAAGGCGACCAGGCGGAGGGTGTCCGACACCTAAGCCGATCTCGCCACTGCAGGCTTTGTGGCGCAAGGGGATTTTCGATGGTGGAAGGCCTCGTCGGCGTGATCGGCGGCTCGGGCAAGCTCGGGGGCGCCCTTGCGCGGCGCTGGGCCAAGGAAGGCAGGCCGGTAATGATCGGGTCGCGGTCGGTCGAGAGCGCGCAGCAAGCGGCGGAGCGTCTGTCGTCGGAGATCGGCGCGGCGGTACGGGGCGGCGTCAACGCCGAGGTCGCGGCGCAGGCCGAGCTGGTGGTGGTCACCGTGCCCTGGGCCAGCCAGGCGGCGACGCTGGCCGACATCCGCGAGGGGGCGCAGGGCAAGATCGTGGTGGACACCACCGTGCCGCTGGAGCCGCCCAAGGTCATGCGCGTGCAGCTGCCGCCCGAAGGCTCCGCCGCCCAGCGGGCGCAGGCGATCCTGGGCGAGGGCGTGCGGGTGGTCTCCGCCTTCCAGAACGTAGCGGCGCACAAGCTCGCAACCGACATGGACATCGGCTGCGACGTGCTGGTTTTCGGCGACGACAAGGCGGCCCGGGCGGAGGTGGTGGCTCTGGCCAAGCTGGCGGGTCTGCGTGGACTGCACGGGGGCGCCCTGGCGAACTCCGCGGCGGCCGAGGCCCTGACCTCGGTGCTGATCTTCCTGAACAAGACCTACAGCGTGGACGGCGCTGGTATCAGGATCACCGGCGAGTTGAAGGAGCCGGGCTGAGGTCCGGCCGGCGAAGATGCGGGACGTGGGCTTGCAAGACCTGATCTCGGCCCACTTGGCCGGCGATCGGTCGGCCGCCGACACCGCGCTGGCTTTGTTGCCGGACGCCGGCTTCGCTGCAATGCAGCCGGCGGCGGAGGCGCTCACCCTGCGCGGGTTTGGCCGTGCGGTCAGCTATTCGCGCAAGGTGTTCATCCCGCTGACGCACCTGTGTCGCGACGTCTGCCACTACTGCACCTTCGCCAAGGCTCCCCGAGGGGTTGCCGCACCGTATCTAAGGCTCGACCAAGTGCTGGAGATCGCCCGGGCGGGCGCCGCAACCGGGTGCAAGGAGGTCCTGTTCACCCTCGGCGACAAGCCGGAGCTGCGCTATCCCGCCGCCAGGCGGTGGCTGGAGGCGGAGGGCTTCGCCTCGACGCTGGACTACCTGCGGGCGGCCGCAGAACAGGTGCTGGCGGAGACAGGCCTGCTGCCGCACCTGAATGCCGGCGTGATGACGCTGGAAGACCTGCAGCGGCTTCGGCCCGTCTCCGCTTCCATGGGTCTGATGCTGGAGACCGCATCGGCGAGGCTGTCGCAGAAGGGCGGCCCGCACTGGGGCTCGCCGGACAAGGCGCCGGCGGCGCGGCTGGAGACCCTGCGCGCCGCGGGCGAGGCAGTTGTCCCCTTCACCACCGGCCTGCTGATCGGCATCGGCGAGACCCGGCGCGAGCGCATCGAGGCCCTGCTGGCCATCCGCGACCTGCAAGACCACTATGGCCACGTGCAGGAGATCATCGTCCAGAACTTCCGCGCCAAGCCGGACACCCGGATGGCTCAGGCGCCCGAGCCTCCGCTGGAGGAACACCTGTGGACGGTGGCGGCGGCGCGGCTGGTGTTCGGCGCCGCCATGTCGATCCCGGCGCCTCCGAACCTGCAGCCCGAGGCGCTGGCGCAGCTGCTGCACGCCGGGGTGAACGACTGGGGCGGCGTGTCGCCGGTGACGCCGGACCACGTGAACCCGGAAGCGCCCTGGCCGCACCTGGCGGTGCTGGCGGCGCGCACCGCGGCGGCCGGACGGCGGCTGACCGAGCGCTTGGCCATCGCGCCGACCTACCTCCAGCAGCCCGACTGCTGGCTCGACCCCAAGGTGCGCGCGGCCGCGCTGCGCAAGGCCGA
>CALMGB010000295.1:0-36072 GCA_937863535.1 uncultured Caulobacteraceae bacterium | reverse complement strand
CATTGACGACTGGTTCGCCGGCTCGGTCACGCCCGTATCGCCGCAGCTGCGCGCCCGGGTGGCCGCGCGTCCGCCGTGCGCGGCTTCGCCGGGGATCGCCCGCCTGCTCGACCGCGTTCGCGCTGGACGGGAGCTGGTCGAGGCCGACATCGTCTCCCTGTTCGCCGTCGAGGACGACGACTTCCAGGCGGTGGTGCATACAGCGGACGGGCTGCGGCGCGAGGTGGTGGGGGACGCGGTCACCTTCGTGGTCAACCGCAACATCAACTACACCAACATCTGCCTGCATCACTGCAGCTTCTGCGCCTTCTCCAAGGGCGGCGGCGCCCGCGACGCCCGCGGTCCCGCCTACCGCCTAGACCTGGAGGAGATCGCCCGCCGGAGCGTGGAGGCGCGGGCCGCAGGCGCCACCGAGGTCTGCCTGCAGGGCGGCATCCATCCCGCCTATACGGGCGACACCTACCTCTCCATCGTCCAGGCGGTGAAGGCGGCCACGCCGGACATGCACGTGCACGCCTTCTCGCCGCTGGAGGTTTTCCACGGCGCCCGCACGCTTGGTCTCTCCCTGGAGGCCTATCTGCGCCGGCTGAAGGCTGTGGGGCTGGCCACGCTGCCGGGCACCGCGGCGGAAATCTTGGACGACGAGGTGCGCGACCGCATCTGCCCCGACAAGGTCAATACCGCCGAGTGGCTGGAGGTGATGGAGACCGCCCACGAGGTGGGGCTGCGCAGCACCGCCACCATCATGTTCGGTCACGTCGACCATCCCCGCCACTGGGCGCGCCACCTGCTGCGGCTGCGCGCGCTCCAGGCGAGGACGGGCGGCTTCACCGAGTTCGTGCCCCTGCCCTTCGTGCACATGGAAGCGCCCATATGGCGGCGGGGTCAGTCGCGCTCGGGCCCGGTGTTCCGCGAGGCGCTGCTGATGCACGCGGTGGCGCGGCTGGTGCTGCACCCGCTGGTGGCTAACGTGCAGACCTCCTGGGTAAAGATGGGGCGGGAGGGCGCGGCGCTCGCGCTGCAGGCCGGGGCCAACGACCTCGGCGGCGTGCTGATGAACGAGTCAATCACCCGGGCCGCGGGCGGCGTGAACGGGCAACTGATGGGCGTGGACGACATGCAGGCCCTTGCGGAGGGCATCGGCCGCAACGCGGTCCAACGCTCCACCGTCTATGGCGCTCAGGCCGAAGCGCTCGTCTGAGGAGACTTTCCGCAGCTGGTGGCGGCCCGGCGCTGAAGACGCCGAGCCGCCCAAGCATCTGGCGCTAGTAGGCGCCCGACGGCGAGATGTTCGGCTTCAGGCCCAGGCGGTCGCGGCCGTAGATCTCGTAGCTCAGCATCGGGATGTTGGTGATGTGGCGCAGGCCCACGTGGACGTCGCGCCAATAGCGGCTCAGCGGGTTGGTCAGGGAGAAGGCTGAGGAGCCGGCGATGAACATCAGGCCCTCGATGGCGCCGTGCACCAGCTCTACGATCTGGGCGCACTGGGCCTTGTGCTTGGCGCGCTCGCCATCGGCCAGGGCGCGTCCGCTCAGCGCCACCTCGTCCAGCAGGCCCGTGGCGGAGAACAGCAGCAGCTTGGCGGTGTCCAGGCTCGCGGCGATCCGGCCGATCTCGTACATCATCGCGCCGGACTCGGTGCGCGTCTTGTAGGTCGTGGTGATGATCGGCTTCTTGGGCGAGTCCGCCTCCACGATCTCCAGCATGGCTTCCGCCGCGCCCACCAGCTGGGCGAGACCGGTGGCTCGCACCGTGGGCACCACCGGCAGGCGGTCGGACGGGGCGCCGGTGTGGCGCTTGCCGGGCTCCACGTGGCCGAACGGCTTGTCCATGGTCACCATCAGGTGGTCGGGCACGAAGACGTCCTTGGCCACGCTGGTGTCGGAACCGGTGCCCTGCATCCCGTTCATGAACCAGGTGTCGCGCATCTCGATCTCAGAGAACGGGATGTAGACCATGTTGATGCCAGGGACGACCGGGCCGCCGGTGTTCTCCAGCAGCACGCCGCACTGGGCCCAGTCGGCTTGGCGGGAACCCGAGGTGTAGGGCCAGGCGCCGTTGATGATGTAGCCGCCGTCGACCTTGCGGCCCGTGCCCGGCGGGTTGTAGGCGCCGCAGACGAGCTTGGGCCCGGCGCCGAACAGGGTTTCCTGGGTGGCGTCGGAGGTCAGGCTGGCGACCCAGGTGGTGCCGTTGACGATCTGGGCGACCCAGGAGATCGAGGGATCGCCTTTGGCCAGCTCGATCTGCACCCGAGCGAAGTCGGTCATCGACAGGCCCGCGCCGCCCCAGCGCCGCGGCATCAGCATAGTCAGAAGCCCATTCTCCTTCATCGCCTTGTCGGCTTCGGGCGTAGGGGCGCGAAGCTTCTCGCCCTTAGGGGCCTCGGCCTGGAAGAAAGATTTCAGCTCGCGCGCCTTGGCCACCAGGGCGTCCGCAACTCCGGGCTTGGCGAAGCTGTCGCGGTCTTCGGTGTTCAGCTTGAGGGCGGTTACAGACATGACCGTTGCTCCTTCTTGGCGGGCGTTCGGCCGGCCAGTATGACGATCCAGCGCTCCAGGACTTCGGGGACGCTGTCCCAGATTTTCGTCCAGTCGTCGCTTCCTGGGACGACCAGGGTGCTGAGCTGCAGCCGCACCAGAGCCTCGGCGACGCCATCCCGGTTCACGGGCGCATCGAGCAGGGTGTCGATGTAGTCGAAGGTGAGGTCGAGCGCGCTTTCCACGGCCGCCTTGTGCCGCTTAAAGTGGCTCCGGAAGAAGTCGAGATGGAAGCCGGGCTCCACCTCGAACACGCGGTCGGGCGTGCGGTCGTGGGTGTACTTCGAGTAGAATCGCATCACCGCACGGAAACGCTCCATGGGATCGCTCTCGGCGGCGGCGACTTGGCGGACGCCGTTCTCGAAGCTCAGCGAGACGAACTCGCTGACCGCCGCCAACACCTCGTCCTTGGTGGAGAAGTAGCGGTACAGCGTGCCTCGCGAGACGCCGCTGGCGTCGCAGATGTCGCTCATGGAGAGCCGCCGCGCGCCCCGCGTGATCAAAGCGCTCAACGCCCCGTCCAGGATTTTGAGCACGCTGCGCGGGATCATCGCGCCGTCGCGGTCGACACCCTCGGTGGACGTGTTCAGGGCGCTAAGCAGGTTCATGGTTTAGCCCCTACCGCGAGGAGATCGGCGGGCTTGCTGCTGTAGCCGGGCAGGTTCTGGCCGCCGTCGACGTGGATCATCTCGCCGGTGATGAAGCGCGACATCTCCGAGGCCAGGAACACCACGGCCGGGCCGATGTCGGCCTCGGGATCGCCGGCCCAGCCGAGCGGATTGGTGGCCGTCGCCATCTCCAGGAAGCCCGGCACGTCGCGCACCAGCTGGGCGAAGACGGTGCCGAGCCCTGTAGGCGCGATGGCGTTCACCCGGATGTTGAAGCGGCCCCACTCCACCGCGGCGCTGCGGGTGAGGCCCAGCAGGGCCGACTTGGCGATGTTGTAGTCGGCGTGCAGCCAAGCGCCGGTCTCCGCGTCGATGGAGTAGAAGTTCACCACCGTGCCGCCGCCGCGGGCGCGGAAGTGCGGCAGGGCCGCCTGCATGCCCCACCAGCTGCCCCAGAGGCAGACGCCGAGGGTGCGCGCCAGCATCTCGTCGGTCTTGGCCTCCAGAACGATGTTGGGCGACAACATGGCGGCGTTGTTGACCAGGGTGTCCAGGCCGCCGAACCGCGCGACCGCCGCGGCCACCGCCGCCTCGACCTTGGCTTTGTCGGAGACGTCGGTGGCGACCGCCAGGGTCTCCACGCCGCAATCCCGGGAGATGGCGGCCGCTGTTTCCTCACCGGCCTCAGCGTCGAGTTCGGCAATGACGATGCGCGCGCCTTCGCGAGCCATGCGCCGGGCAATGCCGGCGCCCAGGCCCTTGCCGCCGCCAGTGACCAGGGCGACCTTGCCGTTGAGCAGGCCGCTCACGCCGCCATCCCTTTCGTCGTGGCCTGGACCAGGGACCGGTCCATGGAGACGCGCTCCTCGCACAACTCGCCGGTGAGCACGTAGCCGAGCACCTCGCCCTGCTCGCTACGGAACAGATACTTGGAGCCCTTCGGCCCCTCCTCCGTCTTCGACCAAGCGCCCGCCGCGCCCGAGGGCGCCGGCAGCAGCACGACAGGGCAGGCTGTGGTCTTCACCTGCACGGACAGGGGGGGGAAGCGTATGTCTGTCGGCTGGCCGAGCACGCTCGGCGCAATGGCGCGGGCGGCGGCCATGATCGGGGTGACATAGGCCGCCACCCCCCGCTGATACTCGGCGCAGTCGCCGATAGCGTAGATGCGCGGATCGCTGGTCCGGCCCGTGGCGTCTACCTTGACGCCGCGTCCGACCTCCAGTCCCGCTTCCACGGCGATATCGACGTGCGGGCGCAGGCCGATAGCGGAGAGCACCGCATTTGCCTCCACCGCGCTCCCGTCGTCCAGGGTGGCGCGGAATCCGGCGCCGGCATGATCAACCGCGACCACCTTGCGGCCGAGCCGCCAGTCCACCCCGGCGTCCGCCAGGGCGGTGCGCACAGTCTCGCCAGCTTCCGAGGGAATAAGCTGGGCGAGCGGGTGGGCGAGGGGGTCCACCACGGTAGGCCTGTAGCCGTTGGCGGAGAGGTCGTTGGCGAACTCCGTGCCCACCAGGCCCGCGCCCAGGATCAGCACGCGTGCGCCGTCGGCCAAGTGCTCGCGGAACAGGCGGTAGTCATCCAGGTGGTTCACCGACACCAGCCGGTGGACCGCATCGCCCTCCAGCGTGGGCTGGATCGGAAGTGCGCCCAGCGCCAGGACCAGCCCGTCATAGGAGATCGGGCCGCCGGTGGTGAGCAGCACCTGTCCTTGCGCATCAATGGCCTCGGCGGCACGGCCAGAGCGCAGGTCGAGCCTGAGCTGGGCGGCCATCTTCTCGCCGGAGGTGGTGACCAGCGTGTCGGCGGCCTTGCCCTTGCTTAGCGCGGTGGACAGGGCTGGCTTGGAGTAGAAGTGGCCGTCGTCCAGGGTGACGAGGGTCAGCCGGGCCTCGGGCGACAGGCGGCGCAGCTCGCGCAGCACGCCATAGCCGGCCAGGCCGCTGCCGACCACCACCACATGGGCTGGGACGCTGCGCTGGGTCATCGGATCAGAAGAAGATCGCGAAGTTGGACATCAGGATCGTGGACTGGTCCACGATGATCTCGCGCCGGGCCAGCTTGTACTCGCCCTGCACTTCGCGCCAGACGTCGCGCCGTTCGGCCGAGACCTCCTCGGTGTGCGGGTTCTCGCCCCGGCTGCGCTTGACCAGCAGGTAGCTGACCACCTCGTACTCGCCTGCGGCCTCGCGCTCGCCCACCCGGATGTTGGTGACGAAGCGGCGGGTGCGCGACGGCGGGTCCTCCGCCCAAGCGCTCTTGGTCAGGCGGCCCGTGCGCTGGAGGATGGAGGCGTAGGTGTCGTCGAAGTGCGAGGTCGTGCGCACCACGTCGCGATCGCGGTTCGGCCCGGTGCGGGTCAACCGCAGCGGCGCGGTGTAGACCAGGTCCTGGGACAGCATGGCCACCCAGTCGTCAAAGCGGCGTTCGTCGAGGGAGGCCGCCTCGTCGTAAAGGGTCTCGACGACGCGGTTGTAGACCTCCGACCCCACGGGCACGCGGATCTTGGAGCTGAGCCCCCGCATCACCCCGGACTTGTCCGGGGCGGCGGTGGCGCGCTCGAGCGTCTTTACGGGCTGCTGCATCAATCCGTCCTCAGAGCCCGCTGGCCATCAGGCGGCGGTAGTTCAACCACCAGTTCCACTGGGTGTCGTCCTTGGTGAAGCCGTCATAGACGAAGCCGCCGCCCGCCCAGCCCTCGGGCTTCCGGTCGCCCGTCAGGGCCTGGTACTTGAGCGTGATGGTCTTGCCGACCGCGCCGTGGGCGTTGCGGGAGATGGCGGGCCAGGTGTCCGCATCGTCCTGCTCGATCACGCCGGAGGTGCCGGTCTGCTGGATGGCGTTCTGCAGCATGTCGCGCTTGACGTCCTCGGGGGCATCGCGCTCGGCGAAGATGTAGTTCACGAACTCAAAGGCGTCCGGCCCCTTGGGGTTGTAGGTATGGAGCGCCAGGGCGCCCGAGGCCCCACCGTCCATCCGCGGCGCGAAGATGAAGATAATCGAGGAGTTCGGGAACAGCCCGCCCACCTGGGGTGGCGTGGTGGCCAGCATCTCGACCTGCTCGGGCGACAGGTTCTTCATCAGCTGCGGAATCAGGTCCTGGGTGATGCCCGGGGGCGGCAGCAGGCGCAGCCGCTCCTCGGTGGTCTTTCCATCGAAGCTGATGTCAGAGAACATCTTGAAGGTGGTCGCCGCGGGGATGCAGCGCAGCGAGTGACCCTCGTGGCAGCTGACGTCCACCCCGTACATGCCCGGCGCCATGTCGTAGATGGTGTCCGCCGTCGCGCCCATGATGCCGCCCTCCATCAGGGAGCGGTGCAGGGTCAGGGTATGGAAGCCGTCGCAGGCCGACTGTTCGCTGGCCGTCTTCCAGTTGGCGGGGATGGTGTAGCGCTGGGGCGGCCCCAGCAGCTCCAGTCCGCCGTCGGTGCGGCAGAACAGCTGGTCCAGGTAGAACTTGAAGTCGCCCAGGAACTCGTCGAACGACGGCCCCTCGATGTTCCAAGTGGCGAAGATCATGCCGCCATAGAGCTGCACCCGCGCCTTCTTCAGGCCGAGCTCCTCCTTGGGCCGCATGGCGCCGTGCATCTGCTCGCGCTCAATGGGCGCGCCGATGAAGTCGCCGTTCGGGCGGAAGGCCCAGCCGTGATAGATGCAGCGATGGACCTGGGTGTTGCCGGCCTCGCCCGTGCAGACCTTCATGCCGCGGTGCGGGCAGACGTTCAGCGAGACGTGGATCGCGCCCTCGCGGTCGCGGGCGACGATCACCTGATCCTCGCCCATGTCGCGGACGATGAAATCGCCGGATTTGGGAATTTCCGTCTCATGGCCCAGCAGCAGCCAGGTCTTGGCGAAAATCCGTTCCATTTCATGGTGATAGAGTTCAGGGTCGCTCATCGTGCGGAGCGACACCTCGTGCATGTCCACATCGATCAGGTCGTCAATCGACGTACCGTCTCTGAGCGTCAGCGTTGACTTCTGCAGCATGGGGGCTCTCCCGTTCAACCGCGCGAGGATGACTTGCGATCCTGTACCCATTGCGCAGATTTTGTTCAACCTGTAAAACAAAGCGTCTCTGGAGGAAGCGATGTCGAGTGGTTTGCGGGTGGTGATCGATAAGCCGGCGTGCTGCGGTTACGGCATCTGCGCCGAGATCTGCCCTGAAATTTACAAGTTGGATGAAAACGGCATCGTTTACGTGGACGATCCGCTCGTGCCCGAAGGCATGGAGGAGCGGGCGCGCGAAGGCGCAGACGCCTGCCCCCAATCGGCGCTCGCCATCAAGGCTGCCTGAGTTCTCCAGAGCGACATCGGGCGATTTGTTTCGATCGACGTGAGAGAGCACCGGCCCGCGGCGCGTCGGTCCTACCCGGCGGCAGGTCGGCCTGAAGCTGGATCGGGCGACAGACGCTGCGGCGGGACAGGCGGTAAGAGGCGCGACACGAGCTTATGAGCGACACCGAAGAGGCCGGCGCGGCCGAGCTGTTCGACAAGTTCGGCACCTACATCCTCCCGGGCCGGGTCAGCGATCCTAAGCGCGGCCTGGAGGAGGCGCGCGAGGCCGAGCGGATCGGGCTCGGCGCAGTCTGGATCTCCGAACGCTATGCGGTGAAGGAGCCCGCCGTCCTCAGCGGCGCGGTGAGCCAGCTGACCGACAAGGTGCGGATCGTGGGCACCATGTACGCCACCATGCGCCACCCGATCGTCACGGCCAGCGTCGGCAACCTGATGCAGGCGCTCAGCGGCGACCGGTTCCGGATCATGTTCGCTCGGGCGGTGCCGTCCTACCTGGCCGAACTCGGCTCGCCCAACATCACCTTCCCGCGGCTGGCGGACTACATCTCCATCATCCGTCGGCTCTGGGCGGGCGAGACGGTGGAGTACGAAGGCATCCTCGGCAAGTTCCCCTCGCTGAAGCTCACCGACCGCTACGACGGGCCGCCGCCTCCGATCATCTTCACGGCCATGGGGCCCAAGGCGCTGGCCTTTGCGGGCGAGCACTGCGACGGCGTGCTGCTGCACCCCTTCGTCACAGCCCAGGGCGTAGCCAACTCCGCCCGGATCGTACGCGAGGCGGCGGAGAAGGCCGGGCGCGACCCCAGGTCGGTGCGCATCTGCCACAACATCATCGTGGCTCCCGATCTGCCCAAGGACGAGGAGGAGGCGGTGGTCGGCGGACGCGCGGTGACCTACTTCCAGTTGCCGGGCTTCGGCGAGATGATCGCCGACGTGAACGGCTGGGATCACTCACCTCTGCATGCGCTGCGCGCCCACCCGACGCTCGCGAACCTCGGCGGCCAGACCGCCGACCAGGCCTTCACCCGCGACCAGCTGGTGGAAGCCAGCCGCACCTTGCCGCCGGACTGGATCGCCGATGGCGCCGCCGTCGGCTCCGCCGCCCAGTGCGCCGACCAGCTGATGAGCTTCCTCAACGCCGGCGCGGACGAGATCCTGCTGCACGGCAGTTCACCCAAGGCGATGGGTCCCCTGACGGCGGAACTTCGCCGAGCCCTGGCGGCGCGGCCCGCATGACCGCGCCCGCCGACGCCGAGGCGATCCGCGCGCGCCTCCAGACTTGGCTGTCGCAGAAGATCGCAGGCTGGCAAGAGGTGCGGGTCTCGCCGCCCGACCTGCACGAGGGCTCCGGCTGGTCGGCGGAGATCTTCTTCGCCGACGTGGCCTATCGCGACGACACAGGCGCGCACCAGCGCACCCTGGCCATCCGCCGCCAGGCCGGCGCGTTCGAACTGGTGCTCGGCGGTGACCTGTCCCTTCAGAGCAAGGTGATGGCGGCGCTGGACAAGGTCGGCGATGTGCCGGGGCCGCCGTGGATCGGCATGGAGGAAGACCCCGCCGTCCTCGGCGCGCCCTTCCTGGTCATGGGCAAGGTCGAGGGCCGGGCCGCCGCCCAGAAGCCCAACTACAACGTCGAGGGCTGGCTGGCCGACCTCCAGCCCGCCCAGCGCCGCGCCGCCTGGACCAACGCGCTCTCGGCGCTGGCCAAGCTGCACCGGCTGGACTGGCGTCAGGGGTTCGAGTTCCTAGACCGGCCGGAGCGCGGGCGTCCGGGCCTCGACCAGTATCTCCACTACATGCAGGCGTGGTTCGCCTGGGCCGCCAAGGGCCGCCCGCAGCCCATCGCCGACGCCGCCCTGGACTACGTCCTACGCAACCGGCCGAGCGAGGCGGGGATCGCGGTGCTGTGGGGCGATCCCACGCCTTCGAACACCATGTTCCGCGAGGACGGGACCGTTGCGGCGCTGATCGATTGGGAGCTGGCGGCGCTCGGGCCGCCCGAGATCGACCTGGCCTGGTGGCTCTACTTTGATGAGCTGTTCAGCACCGCCTTTGGCGTCAAGCGGTTGGACGGCTTGCCGGAACGCCAGCAGACCATCGCCACCTACGAAGGCTTCGCTGGTCGTGAAGCGCGCGATATGGACTATTACGACATTCTCACGGGCCTGCGCATGGCTATCATCGCTCTTCGCCAGGTGGACCGGCAGATCAGCCTGGGCACGCTGCGCTCGGACAACAAATCGGTGACCGACAACCTGATGACCCAGTATCTGGCTCGCAAGCTTGGAATGGACGTGCCCGAGCTCGGGCCGGCCTTCTACGCCCTGATGCGCGCCACGACGCCGATGGAAGAGCCCCACTGAGGACGCCAGGTGGCTGAGAGCCCCGCGTCAGGCGTGGACCTGGTCCGACACGGGCCCACGGCGGTGCTGACGCTGAACAGACCGGCCCAGCGCAACGCCATGTCCTCGGAATTGGTGGAGGCGCTGATCGCAGACGTAGCACGCCTGGACGCAGACCTGGACGTGCGGGTGCTGACGGGCGCCGGCCGCGGCTTCTGCGCCGGTAGCGACCTCGCCCAGCTGGGCGACATGAGCGCCGAGGCGCGCCTCCACTTCGAGGCCGCCTCCGGCCGGCTGGCCCGCATGTTCGCTCAGCTCTCCAAGCCGGTGCTGGCGGCGGTCCACGGCTTCGCCATCGGCGGGGGCCTTACGCTGGCCGCAGCCTGCGACGTGGTGGTGGCCGACGCCGCCTCGAAGTGGAGCCTTCTCGAGGCGCCGATCGGGCTGTTCCCGACCTGGGGCCTTAGCGCGGTGGCGTAGCGGATCGGGCGGCCCGCCGCGCGCCGCCTGTCCTGGGGCGTGGACACGCTGAGCGGTGAGGCCGCCTACCGGATCGGGCTGGTCGACCAGCTCGCCGAGGAGCCCCTGGCCGAGGCGCTGGTCCTGGCTGAGCGGCTGGCGGCGGTCCCCGCGGGTCAGGCGGCGTCCGTGAAGGAGTACTTCGCCTTAGAGGCGCTGGGGAGGTGGGCGACGCCCTGGCCAACCGGCTGTTCGCCCGCGCGGGGCTAAGCGACGAAGCGGCCGCGAGCTTCGCCAGGTCGCCACCAAGGGCTGAGCTGAGGTTCAGAGCGCGTTGTCGCCGGTCTGGGCGAACATCGCCATGAAGCTGGAATAGGTGGGCGAGTGGCTGGTGAAGCCGCCGTCCACGGCCATGGCGTGGCCGGTGACGAAGGCCGCCTCGTCCGACGCCAGGAAAGCCACCACGTCGGCAATGTGGCGCGGGTCGCCGAGATACGGCGTCAGGTGGCTGGCCAGCAGCACGTCCTTGAGCGCCTGCGGCATCAGCGCGCCCGTGTCGCTCATCACCAGCCCGATCACCAAGGCGTTGGAGCGGATGCGCTGCTTGCCGTACTGGGCGGCGATGGCGTTGCTGAGGCTGATCAGGGCGGCCTTGCTGGCTTGGTAGGCGGTGCGGGTGATCTCGCCCTGGACGCCCATGCCGGACGAGGAATGGATGATCGAGCCGCCGCCCTGGCCGAGCATCACCGGGACCACGTGCTTGGAGAACAGCATCGGCCCGCGCACGTTGACGGCGAAGGTGCGGTCCCAGTGCCGCACTTCCTGGCTCAGCAGGTCGCGGTCGTTCTCGGCCTCGGCCACCAGGGCGGCGTTGTTGTGCAGGATGTCGATGCGGCCGAAGGCGTCCAGCGTCTTGGCGACGGCGGCGGCGACCTGGGCCTCGTCGCTGACATCGACCTGTACGGCCACCGCCTCTCCGCCCTCGGCCTCGATCTGGTCCACGATCTTCTGGGCGCCGGCCTCGTTCAGGTCGGCGACGGCCAGCTTGGCGCCGTGGCCAGCGAGCACGCGGGCGGTCTCCGCGCCGATGCCGGACGCCGAGCCGGTGACGATGGCGACCTTGCCCTGGAGCTTCTGCATTGCGTCCTCCCGTCGGCGCCCGCGGCGCAGCCCCGCCAGGAGAGGCTTCGGTGGCCGTGGCCGCACCTATCCTCGGTCTGGCCCGGCTTGGAGGCGGCCAACAGTGTCGCGCGCCTGCCGACGGGCAGGCCCGGGGGTGGGCGCCTGTTCCTAGCCTCCGGACCACTCGCCCGCTCGCGCGAAGGACGCCAGGACCGCCGCCGATGACCTCCAGTCTGGACCCGTTGTTCCAGCCGCTGACGCTGCGCCGCGCTACGCTGCGCAACCGCTTCGTCATGTCGCCCATGACCCGGGGCTTCTCGCCAGGGGGCGTGCCGGGACCCGACGTGGCCGACTACTATCGCCGCCGCGCGGAGGGCGACGTCGGGCTGATCATCACCGAGGGCGTGGGGGTGGACGACCCCGCCTCGGTGGGCTCCGGCAGCATGGGCGAGACCAACCTGCCGCTGCTGCATGGCGAGGCCTCCCTGGCCGGGTGGAGGCGGGTGGTGGACGAGGTGCATCGCGCAGGCGGCCTGATCTTCCCGCAGCTCTGGCACATGGGCGTCATCCGGATGGCGGGCACGGGACCGCATCCGCAGGCGCCCAGCCGCCGGCCGAGCGGGGTCTGGGGCCCGCTGGACGGGACCGTCTCCATGCCGCCCGCCTATGTCGAGCAGGCCGCCGTGGAGACCTCGCCGATGAGCGAAGAGGACATAGCCGATGTGATCTCGGCTTATGGCCGCAGCGCCACCAATGCGCGCGCGGTCGGCTTCGACGGGATCGCCATCCACGGCGCCCACGGCTATCTGATCGACAGCTTCCTGTGGCGCGAGACCAACCGGCGCCCCGACGCCTGGGGGCGGGAGCGCTGGCGCTTCGCCGCCGAGGTGGTCAAGGCGGTCAGGGCGACGGCAGGCGAGGGCCTGCCCATCGTGTTCCGCTTCTCGCAATGGAAGCTGCAGGACTACGCCGCCCAGCTCGAGCAGACACCGGATGCGCTCGGCGCCCTGATGCAGCCGCTGGTCGACGCCGGGGTGGACGTGTTCGACGCCAGCACGCGGGTGCTGGGCGCCCCGGCCTTCCCCGGCTCCGACCTGACCCTGGCCGGCTGGACGCGCAAGCTGACCGGCAAGGCGACCATGGCGGTCGGCGGCGTGGGACTGAGCCGCGACCTGCAGACCTCCTTCGTCGAAGGCGCGGAGGCGGTGAACAACCTTGCACCGGTGATCGAGCGCTTCGAGGCCGGCGAGTTCGACCTCGTGGCGGTCGGCCGCTCCCTGCTTGTCGACCCGCACTGGACCCGCAAGGCGCGGGCGGGTGAGCCGTTCACGCCCTTCAGCCTCGCCGCCTACGCCGCCCTGTCCTGACCGCGGCGCACCTGGAGCCTAAGCGATGAAGACTCTCGAACAGCTCGACGCCGTCGAAGAGATCAGGCGGGTCAAGGCCCGCTACTGCCGCTTCATCGACACCAAGCGCTGGGCGGATTGGGGCGCCCTGTTCACCGCCGACGCCTTGATGGACTGCAGCGACGACGTGGAGGAGGGCAGCGGCGCTGATCCGATCGTCCGCGGCCGCAAGGTGATCACCGACCAAGTCAGCGGGCTCGTCGGCGCGGCCCGGACCGTGCACCAGGTGCACAGCCCCGACATCGAGCTGACGGCCGCCGATCAGGCGCACGGCTTCTGGGCCATGGAGGACTGGGTCAGCTTCCCCGACGGGATCGGCGCGCCGTTCAAATCCATGCACGGCTACGGCTACTATGAGGAAACCTACGCGCTCCAGGACGGCCGCTGGTTCATCGGCTCGCTGAAGCTCACCCGCCTGCAGCGCGACTTCACCTGAGAGAGCGACAGGTTGGCATTCGCCTCATCCTGAGCCTGTCGAAGGACGAGACGTCGCACGGCGGTGAAGCGCCCTCGTTCTTCGACAAACTCGGGATGAGGCCGCCGCATGAGCTTAGCCGGTCATGCAGCCGGATAGCGCGGCACCACCGCGTCCAGCTGGCCCAGCAGCCCGGGCGACATCCAGACGTGCTCGACGAAGTGGCCGAGCAGGGCGCGCTCGTCGGTGTAGAAGAAGCGGAGGTCCTCGCCTAGTTCACCCTCGAAGGCGAGCGGGCGCCCCTTGGCCAGCACCTCGGCGCGGTGCGCGGCCCAGTCGGTCAGCGTGCCGTTGACGCGGATCGCCACGTGGTGGAAGCGGATTTCCGGCTTCGCGCCGCCCTTCAGCACGTCGGTGAAGATGTCCGAGGCGCCGCCGATCGGCTGGATCAGCTCGATCTCCACTCCGCCCACCCGCGCGAGCGCGATGCGCAGGATGGGCTGGCCTTCCATGGGCATGCCGGAGTCTGCGTTGGAGAAGCTGTAGAAGCCGGGCGCGCCGTACTCGCGCTGGAACAGCGCCATGGCGGCGTCGAGGTCGTCGGTGACGTAGGCCACCTGCTGGTGGCTGGCCTTGGGGGCGGCGTACATGGCTACATGTATCCCGCGGTCTGTCCGCCATCGAGGGTGAGCGTGTCGCCGGAATGGTAGCGCGAGGCGTCGCTGGCCAGATAGACCACCACACCTGCCAGATCGTCCGGATAGCCCACCCGACCCAGCGGCGTCTTTGCGGCGACCTGGGTGCTGATGGCCTCGAGCAGGGCGGGGTCGTGGCTGGTCATCTCGCTGACGATGAAGCCCGGCGCCAGCACGTTGACCCGCACGCCGTGCGGCCCGAGCTCCACCGCCATGGTCTTGGAGAGCGCGTTCAGCGCGCCCTTGGCGGCGGCGTAGTGGGCCATGGTGGGCACGCCCTTGAAGATCGACAGGCTGCCGTTCAGGATCAGCGAGCCGCCCGGATCGCCGGCCCTGGCCCGCGCCACCATGTGCCGCGCGACCTCGCGCAGGGTGTAGAAGGCGCCGTGCTGGTTGGTGGCGAGCAGGCCGTGCCAGACCTCGCCGGTCATCTCGGTGAACGGCGCCTGGGAGGCGACGCCGGCGTTGGCGATCGCGCAGTCGATCCGGCCCATCCGGGCGACGGCCTCCGCTACCGCGGCGACCACCTGCGCCTCGTCGGTGACATCGACCACCTGCGACAGCACCCGGTCGCCATGGACTTCGAGCGCTTTCACCGCCTCCGCGTTGCGGTCCGCGCGCCGGCCCCAGATCACCACGTCGGCCCCCGCCCGGGCCAGGGCGTCGGCGAAGCCGAGGCCGAGGCCCGCATTGGCGCCGGTGACCAGGGCGACCTTGCCGGTCAGGTCGAACAGGTTCTCAGCCATTCGTTGTCGCCTCGATGCCGAGGGCGCGGTCGGCCGCCAGGATTTCGGAGCGCAGCCACATGGTCTCGCTCATGTTCTCGCCGCTGCAGCCCGCCAGCATCTGGATGAGCGCATCCTTCTTGACCGCGACGGCGGCGAAGTCGGCCGGGTCGGCGGCGAGCAGGATGTCGGTCAGGTGCAGCGTCTTCAGCGGCTCTGCAGCCGTCATGTGCCCGGCGGCCCTGGCCAGCAGGGCGTCGTGGCCGGCCAGCTCCAGCAGGTCCGGCGCGATGGCCGAGGGGGGTACGCCATAGAGTTCGGTGGTGCTGCCGTAGTCGAACCAGCCGATGTACTCCGTCCAGATGGCGCGCACGTTCCAGGACGTCTTGCCGTGCAGCTGGGCGACGCGCAGCTCCGCCGGAAACTCGATCTCGCGCATCAGGCTGCGCACGTCCTTGCCGGCGACCATGCCGGCCACGGTCTGGTCGTGGATGTGCATGACCGCCGCGCGCATGCGGCCCAGCGTGTCGTCGATCAGGGCGCGGCCGCGCACCGGCTCGCCATGGCCGGTGATCAGGATCTCGGCCTGAAGCGCCCGCACGCGGTCCAGCGACCCCATGTATTCCAGGGCCGAGCGGATCTTGTCGCCGCGGATGGTGTAGAGGTTGGGCAGGCTCTCCCAGGCAGGCCCTGGCGCGACTTTTATCGCAATCATGACTAAGTCGGGACCTAAGCCTACCTGAAAAAGGTGCTGCAGGTGCTGACTTGGTTCCGGGGTCCGAACCGCTGGGTCATCAAGTGCCCCCACCACATGGAGCAGCTGCCCGCGCTCCATGCCACCTTCCCCGACGCCGCCTTCGTCATCACCCATCGCGACCCGGTGGCCTCCATCCCGTCGGCGGCGACCATGTCGGCCTATGCCGCGCGCGTGTTCCGTCGCCGGGTGGAGGGGCGCAGGCAGGTGGACTACTGTGTGGACCGCTACGAGACGCTGCTGCGGGCCTGCTTGCGGGACCGGACGCGCTGCCCCCCGGCCCAGACGCTGAACGTCTACTCCACGAGTGGATCGCGAACGCGGACGCGATCCTGCGCGACATCTACAGCTTGGCGGCCTCCCGCTCACCGATGCAACCTTGGCGGAGCTGCACGCCTACCTGGACAGCCACCCCTCGGGCCACCAGGGCAAGGTGGTCCAAAACCTGCGGCGGGACTTCGGCCTGGACCCGCAGGGCGGTGCGCGACCGGTTCGGGTTTTGCTTCGACCGGTTCCCGGTGAAAGTCGAGGTGAGCTAGCCAAGGTCAGCTCGCTCTGACGCTTCTCGCCTACTCGACCCGGATGGTGCGGAACAGTTCGGTCAGATCGCGCCCGATGTCCGCGTCAGGCAGGTAGGAGTAGTCGCCCTGGCTCTGCCGTTCTGCCAGCTGCTGCATCAGGAAACGGTAGCGGATGCCGGCGCCGTCGAAGCGGGAGTGCATGTCGCGCCGGTCCGTCGGCTCCAGGTAGCGGGCGTTCTGCGGCCGGGTGACGTAGTTGTCCTGCGGGCTGACGGTGTAGCCCTGAAGCGGCATCATGTGCTTGAACAGCCAGGGCGCGTCCCAGGAGTTGATGGTCACGTTCAGCCGGTTCTGAAACTGCGATTCCGGCACGCAGGGGTGGAACAGCGGCACGCTGTAGCCCGGCGTGAAGCGCCCGAAGGCGTGCGCCACGCTGCTGCGGACATAGACGTGGATGACCCCGCGGAAGTCCAGCCGCTCGGACTTCACGCCCATCTTCTTCATGAAGTCCGGCGTCTTCTTGTTGATCTGGTCGCGGATCATGGTGACGGTCTCGGAGGTGTATTCAACCGTCACCGTGTCGCTGTCGCACTCCTCGTCGCCGGTCAGGTAGGTGTGCAGATAGTCGGCGTGGGTGAGGTCGAGCAGGTTCTCCAGGCTCAGCTCCGAGCAGGAATCGAAGCGGGTGGTGGAGCGCATGTAGCCCGGCAACCCGCCCTTACGGGGCAGGTAGGGGATGTCGGGAATCAGGCTGAGGTCGGCGCGGGCCGGATCGCCGTACCAGCACCAGACGTAGCCGTAGATCTCGGTCACCGGGTACTCGCCCGTGCCGCCGGTGAACTCGCTGGCCAAGCGCCGCTGCTCGGCGAAGCGCTCCGGGTGGAACTCGGTGGCGAGGGCCTTACCCTGCGCGTCGCGGACCAGGTAGTAGGGCTGGGAGTGCACCAGCCGCTTTACCGGGCGCTTGCGCACGCTCTCGGAGTGGGCGAGCGGGAACCAGGCGTCGCGCAGGCGGTAGGAGCCCGGGTTCCAGTCGCGCACCGGCGACGTGAGCTTGTTAGCGCGGCCCGCATTGGGGACGTCGGTCTCGAGCATGTCCATCTTCGTCTCCTCAGGCCGCGGTGTCGCGTTGGGCGGGGGCGTTGTCTCGGGCGGCGCGAAGGGTCGTGCGCCAGATGTGGGACGGCGCGATCCGAAGGCTCGCCAGCTTGCGCCCATTGACGAAGCGCCGCACCGAAATCGCGGGCCTTCCGGCCATGGAGAGGCCGCGGGTAGCCAGCCCGGCGGGGCCTCCGTAGTCCGCCGCATAGGAGCGCCAGATCACCGCCGTCGTGCCCCGGGCGGCCGGGGCCGCGCTGACCTCCGCGGCGGAGATCAGCCGTTCGTTGGTGTCCAGCATCTCCACCAGGGTCTCGCCCGTGACGGGCTCGACGGTGACCCGGAGCACCAGCGGCCATTCCGGGACGAAGCGGTCGGGCAGGTGCGGGCCGCCCCAGGTGGCGCCGCGCTCCAGCATCAGCCAGCCGTCCGACATCTCGGGATCGCCGAGAAGGAAGTCGGTGACGCGGGAGGTGGCGAAGTCGAGCAGCACCCAGGGCCCATCGAACAGGGCGGCGACAAAGGCGTCGTGGGACAGGGGCAGGGTCACCGACCCCCGATGTTCCCGCAGGCCGCCCGGCGTGTAGAGCGAGGGCGGCAGGGGTGCGGCGCTCGCCTGCGGCGCGCCAATCCACACATAGATGAAGCCGTCCCGCTCGGTGACGCCGCGGGTCTCGGCGCGATAGCGTTCGGGCACCTTCTCGTCATCGTGCAGGTTGGGGATGGCCACGCACTTGCCGGTGGCCCCGTCATAGGTCCAGCCGTGATAGCCGCACTGCATTTGGCCGCCGGCCGTGATCTTGCCGAGTGACAGGGGCACGCGGCGGTGGGGGCAACGATCCTCCAGGGCGCGGGCGACGCCTCCGGCGTCACGGAACAGCACCACCTCCTCCTCGCCGCAGCGCACCGCCAGGGGCGCTTTCCCCGTGACCTGCTCGGAGAGGGCCAGCGCCCACCATCGCGGCGTAGGATCAGTTTCCGCCATTACGTCAATTCGCCTCAACTTTCAGCCGTACAAGATAAACACGTTCTGTCGTGAGTGTATAGTTTGAACCGGCTTGTCCCGCCGAGTTGACGCGGCGGCGAAGCGCGCGGCTCAGACATGGCAGGTGCGCAGGCCATGCGTATGGACGCGCTCCGCCACTTCGGTCCGCCGGAAAGCCAGGTCTGCTCTGGGCGTGTTTGCGAGAGCGGCGTCAACGCCCGCCAAGCGGATCGTCTCCACGCCGCGGATCAGCGTTTTGGGATCGAGCCCGGCCGGGACGCCCTGCCAGCGCAGCAGCATCCAGCCCTGGTGCAGGCCCACCGTGTCGATCCAGTTGCACACGCGCGGATCCTGCGCGGCCAGCACGTAGGTGTAGCCGCCGTCCGGGTCGCGCATGGCCTGCGCCTTGTTGCGGCTGGCGGTGCGGTGCACCGGGTCCGGCGCGATGGTCCAGGGGTCGGCCACCTGGAAGCCGGTGTAGTAGGCGCTCCCGTCGGTCGTGCGGATCACGACCGCCTCGTCGTCGGCGATCTCGAACCGCCCGCCGGCCAGGAAGCCCCAGCCACCCTCGCGCCCGATCGGGCCCACCAGGCGGTTGGGTTCCGGATAGCCCAGGAAGCCGTCCTTGAACCCGCGCCAGAAGCCGACCCAGCCCGCCATCTTGGCGGCGATGTCCTGCGCGAACTCGCCCTCGGTCCGGGCGGCCGCGGCCGCCGGGCCGCCGACGCGGCGCACCTCCAGCGCGGTCGGGACCTGGCGCCAGTCGGACAGGCTGTCGCGGGCGAACACCCACTGCACGCCACCTTCGCAGCGCAGGTGGTTGGGCCGTCCGCCCGCCGGATCGGCGTCGATGGTGATGACGAAGCGCCCCTCGGCATCCGCCTCGATCTGCTGGCGGGTCAGGGCGCACAGCGTCCGTCCGAGGCCGGCATAGCCGTCGAACTCCGCCACCACCTCTATGGTGAACTGGGTGCGCGGGGCGCCGTAGCGGCCGTGGACCTCATAGCGGGAGCCGCCCTCGACGGGGATTTCACGGTTGGCGTTGTCGGGGTTGTCGATGGCGACCGCGGCGCCCGGGTAGGTGTGGCCGAACCAGGTGCGGGGCGCATTGTAGACGTTCCAGGCGATGCGCGGCCGGTGCGCGTCGCTGTTGGCCACCCGCATGGCCAGCGCCAGGGTCCACTGGTCCAGCGCCCGGTCGAGGCCCAGCCGGCCGTCGGGCGTCTGCGCCACCGGGTCGGCCAGCAGCAGGGCGCGCGCGCCTTCCCGCGCGCGGCGAACCTCGGGTGTCTCGATCAGGCGCAGCGCCAGGCGCTCGACGTCGCGCTGGTCGTCGGTGGCGAGGGGGCTGCGGTTGGTATCGGCCATGGCTCAGACCTTGGCGAGCAGGTGGCCGAAGCGGTCGTAATACTCGGCCAGCTGCGCGTGCACCTCGTCTGGATCGATGCCGTACTGCTCGGGCGAGTGCTTGTGGCGGCCCAGCCGCGAGGCCGAGGGGTTGTCGGCCAGGAAGGATGCGATCCGCGCCTGCAGCGCCTCGGTGAACGGCAGGTCAAAGCGCGCATAAACCCGACGGATCGAGCCGACGGGATCGACCACCACGTCGCGGTGGGCGATGTCGATGATGCGGGCGTCGACTTCAGGGTTCTCCCGGCGGAGGCGGGTGGCGCGCGCCATGGCCGCGCTCCACAGCTCGAACACCGAGCGGCCGATGGCATGCAGGTCGCCCCCGCCGCCGGTGGCGCGCTGCAGCGCCGCCACGAAGCCGGACAGGGAGGAGAAGGTGGAGACCGGGTCGCGGTGGGTCCAGACTAGGCCTGCGTCCGGATAGGTCTCCAGCAGGCCGCCCAGGTCGAACAGGTGGTGGGGCGACTTCAGCACCCAGCGGCCCTTCGGCCCCTTCCACTGGAACTGCTGCAGCAGCCGCTTGTGGGTGCGGTAGAGGCCGTCCGGGACCTCGTCGATGATCCACTGCATGAACTTCGGCACTCCGTACTCGGCCCAGAAGTTGCTGCCGGCGAAGTGGAAGGTCATGCCGTGGTTGCACTCGCCGGGCTGGGTGCAGTCCAGCCGCTGGATGTCGCTCAGCTCGGGGGCGTGTTTGAGGTAGTTGTCGTACATGGCCGTGACCACCGCGATCCGCGGGTCGGTGGCGAAGGTCGCCGCCTCGCTCGCCGGCCAGGGGATGTACCACTCGAACTCCCGCGGCGCCCTCGAGGCGGGGTCCTGGGTCAGCAAGTCGTACATGATGGTGGTGCCGGTGCGCGGCAGGCCGATCACCACCAGGGGCTGCTCGATGCGCTGGGCCTCGATCTCGGGATGGCGGCGCGCGTCGTCCACCAGATGCAGCCGCATCTGCAGGATCTGCAGGATGCGGTCCCGCGCGCCGGCGCGGAGCTGGGCGGAGCAGGGCATGTCCATCAGCGCGCCGACGAAGACGCGCAGGCCTTCGCGGAAGCTCAGGTCGTCGCCCCAGTCCGACAGCCCCGTGGCGGCGCGAGCCTCCGCCATCAGCTCGGCCTCGTCCAGCACCAGGGGCGCGTAGGCGACATCGGACATCAGGACATTTCCAGGATCACGTGCGGGAGCAGGCGTGGGTAGCCATCAGCTGATGGTCCCCACCCGGCCGCCCTCGGTGAAGATCACGCTGCCGGTCGTGTAGCTGGAGGCGTCGCCAGCCAGCAGGATGGCCGCGCCCACCGCCTCATCCGCCGCACCGAACCGCTTGATGGCGTTGCGCTCGGCCAGGCCCAGCCCCTTGTGGATGTCGGCCTCCTGCCCGTCCGGGCTCATGGAGCCGACACACAGGCCGTTGACCCGGGTGTGCGGCGCCAGCGCCTTGGCCAGCGAGCGGGTCAGGAAGGCCAGCGCCGCCTTGCTGACCCCGTAGGCGACGGCCGGCGGGATCGGCGTGAACCCGCCGCAGCTCTGAACCGAGATGATGGAGCCCTTGTCATGGGCCTGCATGTCCTTGGTGGTGAGTTCGGCCAGCCGCCAGGTAGACAGGACGTTGACGTCCATGGCGGTCTTCCAGACCTCGTCGGTATTGGCCCACAGCCCGCCGTCCCGGGCGTAAACCACCCCGGCCGCGGCGTTGGCGAAGACGATGTGGACGGGGCCGAAGGCAGCGTGCGCGGTGTCCACCAGCCGCTGCAGGTCGGCCTTCTCGCCGGCGTCCGCAGCTACGGCCTTGGCCCGGCCTCCGGAGGCGGCGTTGATCTCGGCGGCGATGCGGTCCAGCCGGTCCTGCGAGCGGGCGGAGATCACCACATTGGCGCCCAGCTCCGCATAGGCCTTGGCCACGTGCTCGCCGACGCCGGGTCCGACGCCGGTCAGGATCGCGGTGCGTCCATCCAGCCTGAAACGATCCAATACCGTCATGGCGTCTCAGACCGGAAGTTGGGAGGGGAGCAGGTCGGTCAGGGCGCGCACGGGCTCGGTGTGGCCGTCCCAAGCCTCGGTAGCGGCCGACATCTTTCCCACCAGCCTTTCGAAGGCGATGTGCAGGTCCATCAGCTCCACGAAGCCGCCTGTCTCCGCCCGGGTGTCGAACAGCACGGCCCGCTCGCCATAGGGCGTGGTGCTCTCCAGGGCGGGCTCGAAGCCGAGCCGCGTCAGGCGCTCGAAGCCCTTGTCGAAATCCGTCCGCAGCATGACGTGGTGGTAGCCTTCGCCCGTCTCTTCCAGCGCCTCGCGGAAGACGGAGCGGTCGTCCGCCAGGGGCTCCACCAGTTCGATCAGCAGTCCGCCGCTGAAGCCGAAGGCCACCTTGATGGCCAGGGGCGCCGAGCGGCCGCGGTTGCGATGCTCCATCCGCATCTCGGCTAGGAAGAAGGGACCGGCGCTCAGGGCGCGCGTCCAGTGCACCAGCGCCCGGTCCATGTCCGCCACCACATGGCAGAGCTCGAAGATCGACCCTTCGGGCTGCATCACGACCGGGCTCCTCCGATCCGCTGTCTGGCTCGCTAGGCTCGATGAGCGTCCGCCGCCGCGGTTTCGAAGCCAGTTGCCGGGATCGTGCGCAGCTGTGCGCCTGTCCAGCGGCAGGGACGCGCGTGCCGGTTCGTTTGCAGGATCGCACCATGGAGCAGGCGAGTACGCGCAGCCGGATCTACGTCCTGGCGCTGATCTGGGCGATCTACGCCACCCATTCGCTGGACCGCAGCATCATCCTGATCCTGCTGGAGCCGATCCGGCGCGAGTACCGGCTGAACGACGCCCAGCTCGGCTTCGTCACCGGCCTCGGCTACGCGGTCCCCTTCGCCCTGGCCGGGGCGCCCCTCGGGGTGCTGGCGGACCGGGTGAGGCGCAAGCGGCTGCTGGCGGCCCTGGTGGCGACGTGGAGCGTGATGACGGCGCTTTCCGGCCTCACCCGCAGCTTCGCCGCCCTAGTGGTCTCGCGCGCGGCGGTGGGCGCGACGGAGGCCGGAGCGCCTAGCACCATGCTCTCGCTGCTGTCGGACACCTTCCCGCCGAGCCGCCGGCCCTTGGCGCTCGGCGTCTTCTACACCGCACCGGTGATGGGCCTGGTCGGCGGGTCGCTACTGGGGGCTGCAATGGCGGCCGCCTACGGCTGGCGGGCGGCGTTGTTCGCCGCCGCCCTGCCGGGGCTGGCGCTGGTGCTCCTGGCGCTGCTCACCCTGCACGAACCGCCGCGAGGCGCCTTCGGCGACGAGGGCCACGCCGCCATCCGGCTCAGCTTCACCGAGGTGGCGAGGACCCTGGCGGGCTCTACCCGGCTCACGGCCTGCATGGCCGCCCTGGTGCTGGCCAGCGTCACCCTGGGCGCCAGCTACTGGTTTCCCGCCTTCCTGATCCGCGTCCTGCACCTCAGCCTGAAGCAGGCCGGGCCCCTGACGGCTCTGGTGATCGGCGCGCCGGGCGGTCTCGGCGCCCTGGCGGGAGGCCTGGCCTCCCAGCGCTGGGGCGGCGCCCAGACCGACAAGCTGATGGGGCTCTGCGCCATCGCCCTGCTGATCGCCGTCCCGTTCGGCATCGGCGGCGTGCTGGCGCCCACGCCGGTCCTGGTGTGCGCCGGGGTGGCGATCTGGTCCTTCTTCAACAGCTTCTACATCGGGCCGGGCTACAGCGTCTGTCTGGCCTCCACGCCGGTGGCCATGCGGGGCACGGTGACCGCCCTGGTGGTGGTGCTGAGCAACGTGCTGGGCGCCGGCCTCGGCCCCCAGCTGGTGGGCCTGCTTAGCGACGCCTTCCGCCGATCCGGCGACTCCCACGGCCTCGCGCACGCTCTGGCCTACATCCTTGCCGTGGGCGTGGTTGCGGCCGTGTTGCTTATCGTGGCCCGGGGCGGCGCAAAGATCACGCCTTCACGGCCGGTCGACCTGCACGCCGATCCTGTGGGTTGAGCCCGTGCGACCCCCAGACGCCGCCGATATGTCGCTGAGCGCCTCCGACGAACAGGCGATCGCCAGGCTGCTGGTGCGCTACGCCACCGCCATCGACGGGCGCGACTGGCCGCTGCTGCCGAGCTGCTTCACAGAAGACCTGCGCGCCGACTACGGCGTTTTCGGCGCCTGGCGTAGCGGGGACGAGATCACCGCCTTCATGGCGCAGGCCCATGCCGACGTAGGTCCGACCCTGCACCGGATCAGCAACATCGTGGTGACGCCGGCCGGGGAGGGCGCGACGGCCCGGAGCTATATGGACGCCCTGCTGACGGTGGACGACACAGGCGCCGTCCACCGCGCCGCCGGCTTCTACGAGGACCGGTTCATGCGCGCCGCCGATGGCTGGCGCATCGCCGAGCGGCGCTATGTGATGGTCTGCTTTAATCCGGCGGCCACGTCCGTTTGAGCGCCCATGCGGATGCGCCTCACCTTAACGTCGCGCGTGAGAACGCCGCTCCTTACGGCGCGAAACCGGATCGGGGGCGAGGGTGTTCGCTTCGGCAGACTAAAACGAGGAGGATAGATCATGCCCAACCATGTCGCCAAGGTCATCGAAGTCGTCGGCACGTCCGACAGCGGCCTGGAGGACGCCATCACAGGGGCGGTCGAGCGGACCGCCGAGACTGTCCAGCACATGCGCTGGTTTGAGGTCACCGAGATCCGCGGCCACCTGAAGGGCGGCAAAGTCGACCGCTACCAGGTCATGCTGAAGATCGGCTTCGCCCTATCCGAAGACGAATAGCCGTCAGTGGGCGTCCGCCGAGGCGAACAGCAGCATGCGGGCCACGTTGGCCCGCTCCGGCCGCTCGAGCATGTAGCGGACGCCGTCGGCAATGTCCTCGGGCTGCAGGGGCGTGATGTACTCGTCCCATGACTTCTCCCCGCGAGCGCGGATTTCGCGGAAGATTTCGGTTTGGGTGGTGCCCGGCGCGATGGAGCCGACCTTCACGCCGGTGCCCGCCAGCTCCATGCGCAGGGCGTGGGTGAAGCCCTCCAGCCCCTGCTTCAGCCCGCCATAGACCCCGGCCATGGGCGCGTTCAGGTAGGCGCCGATGCTGGAGAGATTGATGATGTGGCCGGACCCTTGCGCCTTGAAGGCTCTGGCGAACACGTAGGAGGAGCGCACCACCGCCTCGAAGTTGATGCGGATCATCTGCGAGACCTCGTCCAGGTCGATGGTGTCCACCGGGCCGATGGTCAGCACCCCGGCGTTGTTGACCACCACGTCGGCGCGGCCGAAGCGCTCCTGGGCCAGCTTCAGCAGCCGCTCGGGCGTGTCGGACGCGGCGATGTCGGCGGCCAGCGTCGCGACCTCTGTCGGCAGGTCGGCTGCGAGGGTCTGCAGCCGGTCTTCGCGCCGACCGGTCAGCACCAGCTTGACCCCCGCCTCCGCCAGCGTCCTGGCCACCGCGACCCCGATCCCGGCGGAGGCGCCCGTCACCACCGCGACCTTGTCCTTCAGCTCCACGGCGCTCTCCCTTGCATCCATGGGGATTCTGGGCTGGCGGCCGGGGCGGTCTCCCCTCTAAGGACAGGTGAGACGCGCGGAGCCGGCCAGCAGACCGCCTCGCTCCGCCAACCCTCGATGGGCGAAGACATGGGCATCACATTCCACGGCAAGGTCGCCATGGTCACCGGGGCGGGCGGCGGACTGGGCCGGCTCTATGCGCTGGCCCTGGCGGTCCGCGGCGCTAGGGTGGTGGTGAACGACCTCGGCGTCGCCCGTGACGGCGCTACGGGTGCGGCGACCGGCGCAGCCGAGGCCGTGGCCGCGGAAATCCGCGCCGCCGGCGGCGAGGCGATGGCCAGCACCGCCTCGGTGACCGACGCGGCCGCCATTGCCGATACGGTGTCGGAGGCGGTGGGCCGCTGGGGCGCGCTGGACATCCTGGTGAACAACGCCGGGTTCCTCCGCGACAAGACCTTCGCCAAGATGAGCCTGGAGGACTTCCGTTCCGTGGTCGACGTCCACCTGATGGGCGCGGTCACCTGCACCAAGGCTGTCTGGGACGGCATGCGCGAGCGGGGCTACGGACGGGTGGTCATGGTCACCTCGTCGTCTGGGCTCTACGGCAACTTCGGCCAGTCCAACTACGGGGCGGCCAAGATGGCGCTGGTGGGCCTGATGCGTACCCTCGCCCTCGAAGGCGAGCGCTCGGGCGTGCGGGTGAACGCCCTGGCTCCCACCGCCGCCACGCGGATGACCGAATCGCTGATGCCGCAACAAGCGCTGGACGTGCTGCGACCCGAACGGGTCACGCCCGCGGTGCTGTACCTCGCCAGCGAGCAGGCGCCCAACGGCGTGATCCTGGCCGCCGGTGCGGGCCTGTACGAGCGGGCCTATGTCACCCTCACCGAGGGCGTCTACCTGGGCGAGGGGCCGAATACGCCCGAACAGCTCGCCGCCCGGTTCGAGGCGGTCTCCGAGCGCGCCCGCGAACGCGTTCCGCTGCACGGCGCCGAGCAGACCCAGGCCGAGGTGGCCGCCGCCCTGGCCCAGATGACGCCGGCCGAGTAGGGCGGAGCGCCCTGCGCCGCGCTCCGTCACATGGAGAGGCCGTGTGCGTCGTTCCCGTGGCGCGGGCCGCCAGTGGCCGGGCGGCTCTGCGTCTCCGGCCGGCGGGCGTCCATCAGCAGGCCGAGCTGGCGGGCGCGCATGACCGCCTGGGGGCGGCGGCGAACGCCGAGCTTGTCGTAGATCTGTTGCATGTACCACTTGATGGTGCCCTCGGTCAGGCCGAGCCGGTCGCCGATCTCGCGGTTGCGCAGGCCCCCCGCCACCATGGTCAGGATGTCCAGCTCGCGGCTCGCCAGGCGGCTGGAGAGGCCGGGCTCCTCCTCGGTCTCCACCTCGGGCGCGCCGCGGAAGGCGTTGACCAAGCGTGCCGCGAACTGGTCGGTGGCGCCTTCCAGGACCGGTCCGTGGCCATAGGCGTCCACCAGCAGGGCGCCGATAGCTTCGCCCTCGTCCAGGAAGACCTGGGTCCAGCCGGCCGGCGCGGCCAGGGCCACCGCCTCGCGCACTGCGCGGCGCGCCTCGGACAGGTCGCCGGACAGCACCGCGATCTCGGCCAGCAGCAGGTTGAAGGTGACCGCTGAGCGCACCGCCCCGGTGCGCCGCACCAGCTCGACCCAGCGCTTGGCCACCTTGCGGGCGCGGATCAGCCGGTTGTTCTGGATCTCCAGCCGCAGCCAGGCGACCGCGACGGCCTCGTGCCGGCGGCTCGGGCTGAGGGTGGGGACGGGCTCGGAGTCTGGCTCCATGTCGCCGGCGCGCAGCATCGCCTCGGCCCGGACGAGGTTGCCCATCTTGACCAGGATGCGCACTTCGGCGGTGATTACTAGGGCGCGCAGCCGCTCCAGCCCACATTCGATGGCCATGACGTGGGCCTCTTCCAGGCTCTCAAGGGCGGCCGCGCCGTCGCCCCGCGCCTCCAGCAGGCGGGCGCGGACCAGATAGCCTGCCGCAAGCTGGTCCACGAAGGCCCATTGGCGGGCGACGCAGAGATGCCGTTCGACAAGGTCGCTCGCCTGCTCCAATTCCCCGCAATCGTAGAGCAGCTCGGCCAATGGAAGCGCGGGCAGGGCGGCCAGGCCCGAACCCGGGCCGCCGCGGCTCTCGGCCAGGGCCAGGGCGCCCTCCAGCAGCTTGCGGGCGGCGCCCACCTTGCCCTGCACCATCCAGGTCGGCGCGATGGTCGCCTTCAGCGCGATGGAGGCGAAGTCCGAACCGGGCCGGCTCAGCGCCCGTTGCGTCTCCGCCTCCAGCCGCAGCGCGTCCTGGAAGTGGTAGAGTTCGCGCCGGGCCGACATGAGCTGGGCCACCAGGGTGCAGCTCAGATAGGCGTAGTCGTCGCCGAGATCGGCCAGCAGGGCCTCGCTCTCGCGCTCCACCGCGCCCATCTCGTCGCGCGCGGCGCTGAGCATGATCCGGCGGTGGCGGATGGTCAGCCGCAGGTGCTCGATCTCGTTGGCGGGCAGAGTCCCATCCGCCTCGCCCCGGGCCACCACCTGCTCGGCCGCCTGGATCAGGCTCTCCGCCGAGCGGAAGGCCAGGCGGCGGATGCGGCGCCAGGCGACGCCGAGCAGCAGGCGAGGCTTACCGGCCAGCACCGGCCAGGACAGCTCCGACGCCAGTTCGTCCACGCGGTAGAGATAGCCGGCATAGATCAGCGGCTCGACCATGGCCTCGAGCTGGTCGACCAGGAAGGCCTCGTCGCCGCTCTGCTTGGCGTGCTCGATGGCCCGGGCAGGCTGGTTCACGCCGGCATAGTAGCGGCTGGCGTTGCGGTGCAGGACGCAGGCGCGATCGGGCGCATGCGAGGTGAGGCGCTGGACGACGGTCAGGCGGAACAGCGGATGGGAGCGGAAGGCGCGCCGTTCCAGATCGGTCGCCTCCACGAACAGGCCCGCGTCCTCGGCCGCCTCCAGCATGGCGCCGCTGTCCTGGCGGCCGGTGACGGCCAGGCAGGCCGCGGGCGTCAGCTCCTCCAGAATGGCGGTGTCGACCAGGAAGTTGCGCATGTCGGCGTTCTGCGCCTCCAGGATCTCCTGGCGGAAATAGTCGCCGAAGGCCCGGCCGAGCCGGGTGGGCTGGACCACGGTCGCCTCGCGCCAGCCGCGGTGGTGCAGGCCGCTGGCCAGCACCACGCCGGAGGCCCAGCCCTCGGTGTCGGCCACCAACTGCTGCAGGGCCTCGGCGTCCACCAGGCCTCCGGCGCCGGCGACCAACTCGGCGGTTTCGCGCAGGGTGAAGCGCAGGTCGCCCGCGGTGATCTCCACCAGGAAACCGAGCGAGCGGAGGCGGCCCAGCGGCAGGTCGGCGGGGCCGCGCGAGGCGATGACCACCGTCAGGGCGTCCCGCGCCACGGCGATGATCCGGGTGAGGAGCTGAAGCGCCTCGGCCGGCAGCACCTGGGCGTCGTCCACCACCAGCACTGGCCGTGCATCCGGCCAGGCGGCCAGCGCGACGCTGAGGTCGGCGACGCTTGCGTCCGGCGCTAGGCCAGGGTGCGCCAGGCCGGCGGCGAGCGCGGCGGAACGCAGCGCTTCGGTGAAGTGGTCCAGGCTTTCCAGCCCGGCGCGCGCGGCCAACCACATCACTGGACGCCGCTGCTCACGCAGGCGCCGGGCCCAGTAGAGCATGGCGGTGGTCTTGCCGTAGCCCGCCGGCGCATGGACCACGGCGACCCGGGCGTTGGCGACCGCCTCCAGCATCATGTCCAGCCGTCCCAGCGCCACGACGGCGCAGGCGCTCTGGGGCGGAGTTGTGGCTGTAGTGGCGAGACGCATCGGCAGTCCTCCCGGGTGCGACTTCTGGCGGTCGCTCCTCGTGAAATATATTCTGAGCGTGCGGGTCGGCTTTGGCAAGCCTGCCGTCCTGCCGTCGGATAGGTGTCCATCGACGGCCGAGCGTTTCCAAGCCAGCCTCCCCATTCCGTCGGAACCTCGGCCCATGCGCGTACTCAGCCTAAAGACCGCGGACGGACTGGACGCCGTCTCGCTGGACGAGGCGCCGACGCCCGCGCCCGCGGCGGGCGAGGTGCGCGTGGCTCTGAAGGCCGCCGCCCTGAACCATCGCGAGCTGTGGATCATCCGCGGCCAGTATCCAGGCATGAGCCTGCCGGCGACCCTCGGGGCCGACGGCGCGGGCGTCATCGATGCGGTCGGAGAGGGGGTTGATCCAAGCCTCGTCGGCCGGGCGGTGGTGCTCTATCCGGGCCTGGATTGGGGCGAGGACCCCCGCTATCCCGCCGCCGCCTTCGGCCTGCTGGGCATGCCCGGGCCCGGTACGATCGCAGACGCCATCTGCGTCCCGACCGCCAGCGCGGTGGCCAAGCCCGAACACCTCGACTTCGAGGCCGCCGCGGCGCTGCCGCTCGGCGCCCTGACGGCCTGGCGGGGCCTGGTGACCAAGGGCGGGCTTAAGGCCGGGGAGAAGCTGCTGGTGACCGGCATCGGCGGCGGGGTCGCCACCTTCGCCCTGACCCTGGGGGTGGCCATGGGAGCTGAGGTGTTCGTCACCAGCGGCTCGCAGGAGACGCTGGACAAGGCCAAGGCGCTCGGAGCCAAGGGCGGCTTCAACTACAAGGACGAGGCCACCCGCAAGGCGCTGCCCAAGGCCACGGGCGGGATCGACGTCGTGTTCGACGGCGCCCCGGCCGGCGGCTATCCGAGCTACGGTCGCGCGCTCAATATGGGCGCGCGGGTGGTGATCTATGGCTCCACCGGCGGGATGAGCTTTCCGGTGAACGCGCCGGAGCTGTTCCTGAAGAATGTCCAGGTCATCGGCACCAACGTCGGCAACCTGGCGGAGTTCGAGGCAATGGTCGCTTTCGTCGCCGAGCACAGGATTCAGCCGGTGATCGACCGCCGCTTCGATCTGGCCGACGCCAAGGCCGCCCTAGCCTATCTCGAAGATGGGCACGGCTTCGGAAAGGTCGTCATCGGCGTTGGGGCCTGAGGTGGACAGGGGCCTGTTCAGCCTCAGCGGCAAGCGCGCCCTGGTCACCGGGGGCGCCCAGGGGCTCGGCCGCATGATCGCCGAGGGCCTGCTGCGCGCGGGCGCACAGGTGGCGATCACCTCGCGCAAGGCCGAGGTCTGCGAGCGCGCGGCGCAGGAGATGTCGGCGATCGGCCCGTGCACCCCGCTCCCGGCCGACCTGTCCACGCCCGAGGCCGCCGTGGAGCTGGCCAGGCGCTACCGCGAGGCGGTCGGCGGCCTGGACATCCTAGTCAACAACGCCGGCAAGACCTGGGGCGGTCCGATCGAGACCTTTCCGGACAAGGCGTGGCCCGGCGTCATGGCCGTCAACGTGCAGACGCCCTTCACGTTGGTGCGCGAGTTCCTGCCCGAGCTGACCGCCAGCGGGGCGGCTGACGGGCCCTCCCGAGTCATCAATATCGGCTCGGTGGCGGGCGTAGCGATCGAGCCGCTGCAGGCCTATTCCTACTCGGCCAGCAAGGCGGCCATCCACCAGCTCAGCCGCCAGCTCGCCGCCGACCTCTCGGAACGCAACATCACTGTCAACGCGGTGCTGCCGGGCTTTTTCCCCACCTCCATGACCGCGCACCTGCGCGACAACGAGGGCGCGCCCAAGGGCGTGATCGACAACCATATCCCGCTGCGCCGGCTCGGCAGACCGGACGACATCGCCGGCATCATCGTCTTCCTGGCCTCCCGCGCCGGGGCCTATGTCACGGGGGCTGAGATCCCGGTGGACGGCGGCATCATCGGCTGCCGCTGAGCGGCTGGTCAGCCGCTCCGACCTGCCGCGCACCCGCCCGCGTGTAGACGAGGTTGATCCCGACGAAGCTAAGCAGCACCGTCTCGTCCTCCAGCCGCACGGAGAAGGCGAAACAGCAGACGCCTCGGTCCGTGCGCGAGCCTGACGGACGCTTGCTCAGCAGCTCGGACTCGGCGTGGATCAGGTCACCCGGGCGAAGCGGACGCCGCCAGCGGGTCTCGTCCCAGCCCAGCCCGCACACGAACGCGATGTCGCCGTTGGCCTCGTGGTCCATGCGCCGCCAGAGGGCGGCCGTATGCACGCCGCTCGCCACCAGCCCGCCGAAGCTGGAGGCGGCGGCCTGCTCCGGGTCGGTGTGGAAGTCTTGTGGGTCGAACTGCCGGGCGAAGGTGATGATCTCCGCCTCGCTGACCCAACGGCTCGGTGAACGGCGTCGCTCGCCCACAACGAGGTCCTCCAGGAAGCGCATCGGTCTTAAAACGGTCTGATCGTCGGCAACCACTCCGCCAGCTATTGCGAGATGGGCTCAGGCGCAAATGCTGGCATTCGGCTCATCCCTGGGCCTGTCGAAGGACCAAGCGTTCAACGGGCGTGCCGCGGCCTCGTCCTTCGACAGGCTCAAGATGAGGCCGGAGTGTGAGGTGGAGCCCCAGCATCTGCCATCGCAATCCAGCCGCCGTGCACGTTTGCAAGCGATGTCGCCTCATATTCTGCATTCTATAGAATACTTGGTACTGTATCGGCGTGGGTGTAGAAGCCGCGACTAGTCCCGGCCGACCGCGCGGGAGGAAGACCATGACCCAACCAGCCATAAGCCGCTTGGCCTCCCCGCCGACCCGCAGCCAAGCGGTGGTGGAGCATCTGCGCACCGCGATCGTGGCGGGCGAGCTTGCGCCGGGCGCCCTGCTCAGGGAGGTCGAGCTGGCCTTCCGGCTCGGCGTCAGCCCCACGCCCGTGCGGGAAGCCTTCGTGGAGCTGGCGTCCGAAGGCTTGGTGGAGATCGAGGCGCACCGGCTGAAGCGAGTGAGCCCGATCGAGCCGGCCGCGGCCGCGGCCCTGCTGCGCGTCCAGGGCGCCTTGTGGCGGATGGGCTATGTCTGGGGCTTCCCCAACATCGGCCCGAGCCAGCTCGAGGCCCTGACGGCCTGCGTCAGCGACTACGAGGCGGCGCTTGCCGGCGACGACTCGCTGGGCGCCATCCAGGCGGGCCAAGCCTTCCACACTCTGTTCATCGCCGCGTCCGGCAATAGCGAGCTGCTGCGGGTGACGCTGGACCGGCGCGCCCTGATCGCCCGCTTCATCCTGCTGCGCGGCCGCTCCACGGTGTCGGAGAGCGGGCTGCGGGAGCACCGCGCTATGCTCGACGCCTTCACCCGGGGCGACACGGCAAACGTGCTGGTCCGCCTCGACCGCCTGTCGGCCAAGCTCGTCTGCCTCGCCGAGGCCCTGGCCGAAAGCGAGCGGGGGGAGGCGGCCGCTCATCGATCCCTGAACACGGCAAGACGAACAAGGTGAGGCCTTAGCATCATGGACTTCTCGCTCGCTGAAGAATACCGCGCCTTCCAGGATACCGTGCACCGCTGGGTCGACGCAGAGGTCCCCAAGAGCTGGTCGCGCGAGCTAGAGCGCGACGAGCACAACTATCCCCACGCACTTTGGGAGAAGTTCACCGAGGCCGGCTTTCACGGCGTCGGCATCCCGGAAGAGTATGGCGGGCAGGGCGGCGACGTCATCATGCAGATGATCCTGGCGCGGGAGCTGTCCCGCTCGCTCGGCGGGCTGTCCTGGATCTGGGGCATCACCTCCTTCGCCGGCTCCAAGTCCATCGGCATCTACGGCACCGAGGCGCAGAAGCAGAAGTACCTGCCCAAGATCGCCGCCGGCGAGCTGAAGGCGGCCATCGCCTTCACCGAGCCCAGCGGCGGCACCGACCTCTTGGGCGCCATGCGCACCACCGCCGAGAGGGTGGAGGGCGGCTGGAAGATCACCGGGGAGAAGACCTGGAGCTCCTCGGCGCATGTGGCCGACTACCTGCTGTGCCTGGCGCGAACCGACAAGACGGTCACCAAGAAGCACCAGGGGCTGACCCTGTTCTGGGTCTCCACAAAGACTCCGGGCGTGGAGATCACGCCCCTGTCCAAGCTCGGCATGCGGTCCATGGGCTCCTGCTCGGTCAGTCTGCAGGACGCCTTCGTGCCGGACGAGGACGTGCTGGGGACCCCCGACAAGGCCTGGTACATGCTGCTGCCGACGCTCAACAACGAGCGGATCATGGTCGGCTCGTTCGCGCTCGGCGTCATCGACGGGGTGCTGGAGGACGCGGTCGACTACATGAAGCAGCGCCACGCCTTCGGCAAACCGATCGGCCAGTTCCAGGCGCTGCAGCACTACGTGGCCGACATCGCGACCATGCGCACCACCACCGAGCTGATGGTGAACTACGCCGCCTGGAAGATGACCACCGGCCAGGACTGCGGGCTGGAGTCCAACATGGTCAAGCTCGTCGCCTCTGAGAACGCCAACAAGGCGGCCGACCTCGGCATCCAGATCCTGGGCGGCATGGGCTATTCCGCCGAGACCGACATGCAGCGCTACTGGCGGGACTCCCGGCTGTGGCGCATCGGGCCGATCACCAACGAGATGGTGCGCAACGGCATAGCCGAGAGCTTCGGGCTGCCCCGCTCCTACTGACATCCAGCCTATCCGACGAGAGGCCGGCCAGATTTGCTGCCCGGCTAAACGGTGCAAACTGACGGGAGACCCGCATGGACCTCAGCTTCCCCAGCATTCCCTTGCCGTCCCACGTGCCCGAAGACCTGGTGCGGCCGTTTCCGTTCGTCTTCGGCACCACCACCGAGCGCGACCCCTTCGGCGACATGGCCGCCGAGGTGCACAAGCTGCCGGAGGTCTTCTACGCCGAGCACGCTTATCCCGGCGGCACGGGCGCCTGGGTGATACGGCGGACCGAGGACTTGCGCCAAGTGTACTTCGACACCGAGCACTTCTCGGTGAAGGACTTCTCGCCCTTTTCCAAGCTGATCGGCGAGACCTGGAACAACCTGCCGGCGGAATCGGACCCGCCGATGCACGCCCTGCACCGCGCCTTCGTCAACCCGATCTTCACGCCCAAGGCCATGACCCGGCTGGAGGATCGTATCCGCTTCTATGCGCGCGAGTACATCGACGTCTTCAAGGATCGGGACGAATGCGAATTCATGGCCGACTTCGCCTTCGAGTTCCCGATCAAGGTCTTCCTGGAGCTGATGGGCCTGCCGCATGAACGGACCAAGCAGTTCCTGGAATGGGAGATGGGGCTGCTGCACAACCATGATCTCGGCAAGATCGCGGCGGCCACGCGATCAGTGGTGGACTACCTGCGGGCGGAGATCGAGGACCGCCGGCACAATCCGAAGGAGGACCTCGTCACCTATGGCGTCCAGGCCGAGATCGACGGGCGCAAGCTGACCGAGGACGAGCTGGTCGGCTTCACCTTCAACCTGTTCATCGGCGGGCTGGACACGGTCTCGACCCACATCGGCCTGCAGTTCCGCCATCTGGCCGAACACCCCGAGCACCAGGCGCAGCTCCGCGCCCATCCTGACCAGATCCCGGCCGCCATCGACGAGCTGATGCGCGCCTACCCCGCCGTCACCACGTTTCGGACCTGCAGCAAGGAGGTGACGCTGAAGGGCGTGACCTTCATGCCGGGCGACAAGGTGACCATGTCCACCACCCTGGCCGGGCGCGATCCGGACGAGTACGAACGCCCCGACGACATCATCCTAGACCGCAAGCCCAAGCAGGTGAGCTTCGGCTACGGCCCGCATCTCTGCGTGGGCATGCACCTGGCCCGCCGCGAGATGCGCATCGCCATGGAGGAGTTCCTGAGCACGATCCCAGACTTCGCCGTCAAACCGGGCCACAAGGTGGTCAGCCACCTCGGCCTGATCCAGCCGGTGGAGCTGCCGCTGGTCTGGGCGGCCGCAGATACTTGATGGAGCCGACATCACGAGCTTTGCTAAAGGCAGGTTTGTGATGCGGTGGATGTGACGGCCGGCTGCGGAACGGAGCGCCGATCTGGCTTCGCCGAGCCGGCTGGGAGCGATCCATCTCAGACGCGGCGCGTCGGTGGCGCTGCGTCTGTCCTTCTATCTTCCGCCCTTCTGGTCATCATCGCTGCGCTGATCTCCAAGCTGTCTCCATGAGCTAATCGCTGAAGCGCAAGCTGAAGGTGCGGATTAGCTCGGCGACGGGGCGGCCAGCGCCTCTTCGATGCTGGCCACGAGACGTGGATCGTCCGCGGGCACATCCGGGGCGAAGCGTCCTACGACCTGTCCGTTTCGATCGATCAGGAATTTCTCAAAGTTCCACGAGATTTCCGGCGGCGGGGTCGTCTTGACGCCGTAACTCTCCAGACGGGCGCGCATAGGTCCTTCGCCGACCGCGACAGGTTCGGTCTGCGTCAGGGCCGCATAGAGGGAATGGCGAGCCGAACCGGTGACGGCGATCTTGCTAAGGACCGGAAACTCGACATCGTAAGTGCTGATGCAGAAGTCGATGATCTCGGCGTCCGTGCCGGGCTCCTGCCCATTGAAGTCGTTGGCCGGGAAGGCCAGCACCTCGAAGCCGTCCTGTCGCCTGGCCGCGTACAGCGCCTGCAGCCCTTCATACTGCGGGGTGAGGCCGCACTTGGACGCCACGTTGACGATCAGCAGCACCTTGCCGCCAAAGTCTGCAAGAGTCGCGCCCGCGCCGTCCATCCGCGTGAAGGCAATGTCGGTGAGAGCGGCGGTCATGGAAATGTCCTCGTGTGGGCTTGCGAGCCGTCAGACATCCTGGCGCGGCAGGCCAAGGATCATGGACGTACGACGACCTTGGCGCGCGGGCCGGCGCTCTGGCCCGCCCAGGGCTAGCACAGCGTCTTCGAGCCGGTCGTCGATCGGGCCGAAGACGCCATTGGCGCCCTGGAGGTCGATGGACCCGCCGCCGCCTGCGATGACGGTGATCAACGAGCCGCCGGGTCGAGGCTCAGGCTCCGCAATGTCGACAAGAGCCGGCCGCCCACCCAGGCCATTGATCCGGGCTGCGCGCATGGGAGGCTCCAGAGCTGAGTTCACCTCGGCCCATACGAGCATAGGCCAGGGCGCACTGTGTTCCAATCCGCACGCCTACCTTTCGACTGAAGCGGCAGGCGCTCCATCCTGTCGCTTGGTAGGTCACCCGACAGGCGGGATGCCGTCCGATCTTACGAGGACAGCAGCGTCTATCCGGCTTCTGGCTGTGAGATATCGAAGGTGGATCCGCAACGACGGAACGCCACAAGAAGACTTGGGGAGGATTATGAAGCTTCAAACCCTGCGGCTAACCATGTGCTGCGCGACGGCCATGGCGTCGAGCCTCGCCGCCCATGCAGCCTTAGCCCAGATCGGCGGCGCGCCCGGAGGATCGGTC
>CALMGB010000294.1 GCA_937863535.1 uncultured Caulobacteraceae bacterium | reverse complement strand
CCCACGCCCACGCTGCACTAACACTTCACCCGGATCACCCCATGGGGGCAGGCCAGTGGCGCGACGCTTTCGAGAGCGTCTTCCTGGGCGCGGTCCGCCTCGTGCGCGACCTGTCTCCAAGCATTGCGGACGGGGGCGCCATCGCGCTGATCCTCGCGATCTCGGCCAAGGAGGCGTCGATGACCATGCCGATTTCCAACGGTCTGCGTCCCGGCTTGGCCATGCTGGTGAAGAGCTTCGCCGAGGAACTGGGACCCCGCGCGATCCGCATCAACGCGCTACTGCCCAACCTCTTCGCCACCGATCGCATGAAGAAAGTCCTCGCGGGCAAGCAGCCGCCGATCGACGTAATCGCTCTGCGCTGCGTCGGCGAACCCGTCGAGCTCGCGCGGATGGCGGCGGTGCTGCTGTCGCCGGTCGCCTCCTATGTGACGGGCGCGGCTATCTCAGTGGATGGTGGGCAACTTAAGTCGCTCTGACGAAGGAAGGAGACGCATCGTGGACATCGCATTCATCGGGCTCGGACAGATGGGTTCGGGCATGGCGCGCAACCTGCTCGCCGCCGGACACCGGCTGACGGTGTGGAACCGGGATCCGGCGAAAGCCGAGCCGCTTGCGGCGCTAGGCGCCACCGTTGCGGCCGACATCGCAAGCGCCGCCCGCGTCGGCGCCGTCATCACCATGCTGGCTAATGACACGGCGGTAGAGGCGGTGGCTTTCGGCGAAAGCGGGTTGCTCGCCGCCGGCCCTGGCCTGCTCCACGTCTCGTCCAGCACGGTGAGCGTCGACCTCACCGACAGGCTGGCGGAGGCGCATGCGGCGGCCGGCCAGCGCTTCGTGTCCGCGCAGGTGCTCGGCAGGCCGGACGTGGCGACGGCGGGTGCGCTGGCGGTGATCGCGGCCGGGGCGGCCGACGACCTTGATGCCGCGCAACCGGTGTTCGACGCAATCGGCGCGGGGACGCAGCGGATCGGCGATCGGCCGGTGATGGCCGCCGCGGCGAAGATCGCGCTCAACGCCGGCATCCCCGCAATTATGCAGATGCTGACCGAGCAGTTCCGTATCGGCGCCGCGCACGGGATTGCGCCCGCCGCAATGACCGAGCTGCTGCTGGCGACCGACTACGGCAACCGCTTGATCCGCAGCTATGGCCCGATCATCGCGGAGAAGCGGTTCGAGCCGGCCGGCTTCCCCATGCGGCTCGGCCGAAAGGACGTTGACCTCGCCTTGGCGGCGGCGAACGGCGCCGACGTGCCGCTGACGGAGCTGATCGCGAGGCGCATGGACGCCATCATCGCCGCCGACGGCGGTGCGCGCGACTGGTCGGCACTCGGCCAATGACGGGATCTTCGGCCTGCTTTGACCTATTTGTGGTAAGGCCACTGCCCTAACCGACCACCAAGATGAATGGGGCAGATTTCGGGATCGCCCATCACTGCCTCCAACAGCGTACTTGGCGGCAAAGCATCCGGCCGCCTTCGGCGGCTCGGCGCCCTTTGCAGGCTCTGGTCAACTTCCAGCTTTGCGAGCGAGGGAGGCTGGCGTGACTGTAGCTGCAAGCGCATTACGGCGCGTGTAAGTCTGGCCCGATGGGTTGGATGGAAGCCACCAGGGCGGTCGGTAATGGCCAGCCGGAAAGCGCCTCGTCCAGGCCTTGGGCGACAAGCCGCGGCTGCGCGCTACGCTCCAGCGGCGCGGGAGCGATCTACGCCTGCAGCCTGCAGCCTGCAGCCTGACCTCGGCCTTGCCGGTAGACGCGAGCTTCGAATCCGCGGGCAGCATCACCTGGGCCTCGGCGCGTTTGCGAGCGGCGATGAAGTCCCAGGGGTCGATTGGCGTCGCGGTGGGGATGTTGCAGTTGATCCGCTGGTGAAACGGCGCCGAGCAGCCGCGCCTGAAGAGTACCAATTCGTAGGCGGCGCCGCCGGAGAGATTCGGTGGTGACTGAAGATGAGGCTCGCACGACCGCCGTGGCGCCCCCCAGCTTATGACGGCTGCTGCTCGGCCGTTCTCGCATCATAAATAGCGCGCGCGCTCACGAAGTCAGGCAGTCGTTCGATCGCCCACAGCCATAGCGGGTGGACATGGTCGATCAACGATCGTCCGAGCGGCGTTGCAGCATAGTCGACGCGGATCGGAACCTGCGCGACCATCGTCCGGGTGACTAGGCCATCGCGCTCAAGCTGGCGTAGCGTCGCGGTCAGTGACTTTTGGCTTATTCTGTCGACCCGCTCCAGAAGCCGGGAAAAGCGCAGTGGACCGTCTTCCGACAGCTCGCTCAACACCCATAGCCCCCATTTGTCGACCATGCGTGCGAGCACTTCGCGTACGAGCGCCTGTCTCTCGTCAGAGAGCACCGAACAGGGATCGTCATGCCGGTCGCCGTCCGATGCGCCGTCCATCCTGGTAGCCTCCTTGACGCTTTGTCACCCCAAGGTACCTGATTGCCGTTGGATACGACATTAGCGATATACTGGCTGATGAGCGATAATTGGACCATCAGCGAAATACCCGACCAGACCGGCAAGCGTGCGATCGTGACGGGTGCGAATAGCGGGATCGGCTGGCACACCGCGCTCGAACTCGCGCGAGCCGGCGCGGAGGTGACGATCGCCTCGCGCGATGCGGGCAAGGCGGCGGCGGCGGCCGATCGTATCCGCGTCGTGCTCCCATCCGCCAGCGTCCGCACCGGGACGCTGGACCTCGCGCAGCTTGGCTCGGTTCATGCCTTCGCGGAAGCCGAACTCGCTGACACGCGGCCGATCGACTTGCTGATAAACAACGCCGGCGTGATGGCGCTGCCCGAGCGCCGCGTCAGCCCCGATGGTCATGAGCTTCAGTTCGCCACCAACGTCCTCGGGCCGTTCGTGCTGACGGGTCTGCTTTTGCCGCAAATCTTGAAAGCAAACGCGCCGCGCGTGGTAACCGTCTCTTCCTACGCGCATACGCAGGGCGGCCCGACGCCAATCGAGGATCTCGAGTCGAAACGTTCGTACCGCCCGGTACGCGCCTACGCCAAGACGAAGCTCGCCAACATTCTGGTCACCCGCGAGCTCCAGCGGCGTGCGGGCGATCGTTTGCTGGCGGCTGCCGCGCATCCAGGCGCGTCGCGCACCAATCTCTCAACCGACACCTCGCTGCCCATGAAGCTGATAACTTGGACGATGCGCCCGATGCTGCAGAGCGCCGCCGCGGGCGCCGAGCCGACGCTGCGTGCCGCCGCCGCGCCCGATGCTAAACCGGGCGGCTACTACGGGCCCGGCGGACTGTTCCATCTGCGTGGCCCTGCGATCGAGGAGCAGACTGCGCCATTCGCCCATGACCAAGCAGCCGGGCGTCGGCTGTGGAACGAACTGGAGCGGATCGGCAAGATAGATTACCCGCTCTCTTAGGTCGGTCACGTCGCCCCGCCCGCAAGTTGTTAGCGCGCTCCCGCGCCGGATCGCTTGTCCCCATGCCGTCAAGTAGCCTCTGACGCGGGCCGTTTGCAATTCCTCGCTGAGGCCCACCCGCCAAAGGAGGCAGCGCTTTCGTAAGCACGTCAGAGGCAGCTTTCGACCGTTTCGAACCTGAAACCCGTCAGGCAGTACAGTCCCAACGCGGCCGCCGAGGCAGGCGGGGCGGGGGCTGAGCTGAAGGCAGCTTTCAGGATCGTGGGTGGACCGCTGGATGGCGCAGATTGGGCGCGTAGCCGACGGGCAACTCTTGGCGCACCGAGGATCCAGGAGTCTTCGCCACCTGAACCAAGCCCGGCGAGCGCCCGCCGTCAAAACGTCGCTATGACCTCCCGCCAAAGCAGCGCCACGAGGTCGGCGGCCGGCATAGAGCGGCTGAGCGGCGCGCCCTGGCCCGCCCACTGGGCGCCAAACCCGCTCTCGCCGCCGGCCTTGGCGGCGGCATGCAGTGCTTTGCCGGCGTCGTACGCGATCGGGTAGTCGGGAGGCTCCGCCGGAGCTCTCGCCGCCCACTCTGTGAACCGGTTCGCCAAGCAGCGGGCGGGCCGACCCGAAATCACGCGTGTCATCACAGTGTGGTCTGCACCAGGGCCGTGAAGCGCCGCGCGGTACGCCTCATCTGCGCTGCTTTCCGGGCAGGCGATGAAGGCGGTGCCCAGTTGTGCGGCGACGGCTCCAAGCGCGAGCGCCGCCTGAATTCCCGCACCGTCCACGATCCCGCCCGCCGCGATAACCGGCATGTTCGACTGCGTCACAAGCAGGCGGGTGAGCGCCATCGTGCCGAGCTGGTCGTCATACGCCGTCGGATCGAATACACCTCTGTGGCCGCCCGCCTCCCAGCCCTGTGCTACCACCACGTCGATGCCCGCCGCCTTGATCGCTCGCGCCTCGGCCACGCTTGTCGCTGAGGCGGCTAGAACACAGCCGGCCTCCTTCAGCGCTGCGATGCGGCCGGCGCCCGGCAGGCCAAAGTGAAAGCTGACCACCGGCGGCTTCGCTTCCACCAGCATCGCCAGCATTTCGTCGTCGTCCGCAAAGCTTCTGTAGATCGTACGCAACGCCGGGGACGGCTCTGCTCCATAGCGTTGGAACAAAGGCTGCAACGCCTGCAGCCAGCCTTGTTCCCGCACCTCGTCCGCTTTGGCGGTCGCATGGACGAACAAGTTGACGTTGAACGGATGATCAGTCCGCACGCGAACTGCATCGATCATCGCGCGGGTGCCCCTGGCGTCAGTGGCGCCGACACCTATCGAGCCCAGGCCGCCAGCGTTCGATACCGCCGCGGCCAACTCCGGCGTAGAAACGCCAGCCATCGGCGCCTGCACGATGGGCAGCCTCACCCCAAGGCGGTCGAGCGGCGTCATGGGAACTGCACTGCGCCTCGTCACGGCTGCTCGCAAGTGACGCGGCAACACCGTCCGCTTCCGGGTTCCATCTACTCCAGCTTGGGCGACGGAATCATGCGCAAAGCCGTCAGACCGGTTCCGGCGAGCGTGCGCCCGGAGCGGACTCAAGCTTTCCTCCAGAAACACGACATCAGATAGGTTGCCGCTGGCGTAGGTCCGCTGAGACTGTTTTGCTCCGACCGATGATGATCAAGGCTCCGGTTTCAACGTCACAAAGCCGGTCGCTGGAAGGTGATGACGGCATAGTCTACCAGCAGCTCGGCGGTAGTCCTGCCAACAAACCGATGACCGCATCAGCATAGTGCCGGCAGGTCATTGGAGGTGAGAGCCACTTCCTCCGCAAGGGCTGGAGCAGCGATCGCGTTTAGCAGGAGAGAGAGCGAGATGAGACGGGTTGAGCTTGGCGCGCAGCCAGGGCTCAAACGCCTCGATCGCCGCACCACCTTATAAATTCTCGCAGCGCCAACGCCTCAACGACGCCGGCGAGAAGAAGGATTTTCAGGCGTCAAGTCAAACCTCGTCTCGACCTCATGGCCCCATCCAGGCTTAGTCCTTCTCGCCCTCACACCGTCCATCTATACCGCACAGCCTTGCGAAGGCCATGGGCCAAGCTGCGTCGCTAACAATGTCGTAAGTCCGCCACCGCGGTGTCGTACAAGCGAAGCGCATCCGGAGGGCCGTTCTCGCTCCATCGTCTCGGAACGGGCGGTGTAGAGCGGTGCATTCGGCTGTCTGTCTCTGGTGTTCCTCGATCCTCGTCGCCTGAAGCGTCGGTGCTGGTCTGCGACCGACCCCGCCTAGTCACGAAACCTTGGTCTAACCGTCACGGACTTGGTGAGAACGCCCGGTAGGCGGCCCCAGACACCGATAGTTGCGGGGTGGGACGGGGGCGAAGATGCACAATTTTCAACTGGCTGGCTCGCGAGCGGCGCTCCTGCAGTCATGCGCCGTGATTGCGGTTCTCGCCTCCGGTACCGGCGCCCGGGCGCAGGTCGTCGCCCCCGCCGCGCAGGCTGACGCCTCTACGAGCGGCGCGATCTCGCCCACCTCTTCGATGGATACGGTCGTCGTCACCGCCGCCAGGGCGCGATCGTCGGTGGCCCTACCCGCTTCTGAAATCCAGAAGATCCTACCCGGCGTAAACCCGCTGAAGGCCATCCAGTCCCTGCCCGGCGTGACCTACGAAACCGCCGACCCCTGGGGTAACAACGAGCAGAACATCACCCTGTTTATCCACGGCTTCAACGCCCAGCAGCTAGGCTATACACTGGATGGCCTCCCGCTCGGCGACCAGAACTACGGCAACTACAACGGGCTGTCGCCGCAGCGGGCGGTGATCAGCGAAAACGTCGGCAACGTGACGCTGTCCTCGGGCGCGGGCGACCTGGCCACCGCCTCCACCAGCAATCTCGGCGGTACGATCGACACCTTCACCAGCAATCCCTCCAAGACCCGCGACGCCCAGGTGGAGCAGGTGTTCGGCAGCTACGACGCCTTTCGCACCTTCGCCCGCATCGATTCGGGCCAGGTCAGCCTGCCGGGCCTCGGCGACGACAACACGGGCTACGTCTCCTTCGTGCGCCAGGAGGCGCGGGCCTGGGACTTCGACGGCCAGCAGGGCGGCTACCAGGTCAACGCCAAGTTCGTGCACGAGGACCCCAAGGGCCGGTTGACCCTGTACTTCGACTGGGACGACAAGATCGAGCCCAACGAGGACGCCGTCGTCCACACGCCGGCCACCGACAAGACGCCCGATCCCTACACCCGCCCCTACTAC
>CALMGB010000293.1 GCA_937863535.1 uncultured Caulobacteraceae bacterium | reverse complement strand
TCGCTTGTAGGGCCGGGCGGGGTGATTGAGCAAGGTAGGCGATGGATGGAGGCACATCACAGTCCGCCGGGTAGCGTTGCTGTTGGTGGACGCTGGGGCGTGGTCGGCGAACAGGTCCAGCTGGCATTCCTAGATCCGGTTCTTCATCTTGGCCTGCGCGCGCAGTAGAGCGTCTCGTATAACGGCTTGGCCATGAACCTGTCGGGCTTGAGGCTGGTGATCAGGAAGCGGGATTGGCCTTTCCATGGGTGCACTCGGCCGTGGCGATCACCCGACGCCGGCGCGCCCAGCCGTCCGGGGTGGACCACGTGAAGTCGCGGAACACCCGTGCCGGCGCCTTGGTCGTGCCGGAGAGGCCAGCGGCCAGGGCGTCGGCGACCCTGGCTTCCAGGCGGGCGTTACGCGCAAGGCCAAAGACGTCGTCGACCTTGGTCGCCTCGCACCAGGACATCAGAGCGTCACCGGCGAAGCCGCTGTCGGCGCGCAGGATGATCTTCACCTTGGGCCAGCGCTTGCGGATCTGGCCGATGATGCGCGCCACCTCTTCGACCGAGCCGGCGGCGGCGTCGATGTCGGCCTTTCTCAGCTTGGCGCAGAGCAGGTCCCGCCCACAGAAGATGTAGAGCGAGAGTAGCAGTAGCTATCATAGTAGCCGTGGAAGAAGCGGCCCTCCTGGTGGCCGTGGATCGGATCATCGTTGGCGTCCAGGTCCAATCTGATCGGCTCCGAAGGCTTGCGCCGCCCATTCACGTAGAGCTCGACGAACAGGTCCTCCATGGCCGCGGGGCCATGGCTGATCTTGCGTTAGCGAAGCTCGCCGGACGGCGCATGCTCCAGCCGGTTCAGCGTGCTCTTGCCTGACAGGGGCGTGGCAATTTCCCCAGGAGCGCGCCGAGCAGGGGATCGTGGCGAAGCTGGTCGTGGTCGACCAGCTCCTCGTAGCCCAGGCACAAGCCGAATACCCGCTGACCCACCAAGGTGCGCACGTCATGCATCGTCCACGGCCGCCACAAAGGTCAGCGCCACCAGCACGCCCACGCCAGGAGTGGTCATTAACCGGCGGGCTCGCTCGTCCTCCCGCGCCATAGCTCGAACCCGGCGCTCCAAGCCGCGGAGCTCCTTGGCCAGCACCTCTCGCGCCTTCAGAAGCGTGGTGGCGATTACCTCCAACGCGGGATGACCGTCGACCAGCGTGCGGATCCGCTTTGCATAGGTCTTGAGCGTGGTGGCGCCCACCTTTAGCCCGAAGCCCCGCAGGATGCCCCGCAGGCTCACCTCCTCGTCGTGCAGCTTGCTCTGCAGGCGCTTGCGCGCCGTCAGCACCGCACGGACCTCCTGCGCCGGGACAGACTTGCAGTGCACCGGGCGAAACCAACCCAGCCGCATCAGCTGAGCGACAGCGCGGGCATCCTTCTTGTCGGTCTTCTCCGGCATGGTCTTGAAGGCCGTGCGCACGCGGCGGATCTCCAGAAGCTCCACCGCCAAGCCGGCCTTGCTCATGGACGCGTGTAGCCACTGCGACAGCGGCCCGGCTTCTGATCCGCTCTATCGCCATCCCATGCTCGGCGAACCAGCTAATCAGGGCGCCAGGCTCGCTCAGCACCTTCGCCTCGCGAACGATCCTCCACTCAGCATTCACAACACAGAGGTGAGAGGTTTCCAGAGACACATCGATCCCGGCGTACTGCTTCATGGTCGTTCCTCGATGATGCTTGGCGCAGGCCCAAACCTGACGCCGTTGCTACGCACACCATCATTTTTGGGGGACGACCACGGAACCTTAACCCGGCCAGGTGCTCCGCGCGCCGTTACATCATCTGGTCCTATCGACAGGATCGACAATGTCGGTTGGAACCGTCGCCGCTTAGCCACGCCTCAACCTCACGCCGCCACCGGATTCTTCAACACCCCTATCGTCCATACCATGAAGAACCTGCTCGCCCGTGTGCCGAGAGGAGCTATGGCCGGAAGTGGGTGATGGCGGGGTGAGGAAGGCGGCGTATCGAGGGGGGGTGTGCAGCCTGCCAGAACCTCTCGAGGAGAGCGACACGCCATGACCGAAGCTATCGATGTAATTCGTTTTCACCAGCCCGATGATGTGGACGATCCGCTGACCGAGATGCTGCGGGCGGCCGCTCGTCGGCTTCTCGCCCAGGCGGTGGAGTTGGAGGCCGAGGCGTTCCTTGCCTCAACGGAGGCGTTGCGGTTGCCGGACGGGCGAGCGCGTCTGGTGCGCCACGGCCATGGGCCCGAACGCGAGGTCCAGACCGGGATCGGCCCTGGCGGTGGCGCGGGCTAAGATCCGCGACCACGGCACCGGCGAGAGCGACGAACGCATCCGCTTCAGCTCGGCGGCTCCTGCCGCGCTGGGCGCGGCGCCCCGCAGCCTGGATGCGCTGTTGCCGGTCCTCTACCTGCGCGGCGTCTCCACCGCCGACGTCAAGAAGGCGCTCGCCGCCCTGCTGGGCAAGGACGCGCCGAAGCTCTCACTCTCGGAAAATCGGACGGCTGACGGCGGAGTGGCATGCCCAATACGCGCGCGGCAGGGGCGCGATCTTATGGCGCGCCGCTTTGTCTACGTCTGAGCCGACGGCGTCTACCCGCAAGCCCCGTATGGAGGACCATGCCGAATGCTTGCTGGTGCTGATCCTCGGAACAAATCCGAGGACCGCGACGCCTGAGGGGAGGAAGGAGCTCGTCGGCTTCCAGATAGGTGTGCGCGAAAGCGCCCGGAGCTGGCGCGAGCTGCTTGTAAAGGGGAAGCGGCTGGTCTTGCCCTATCGCCTGAGCTGGCAGTGGGCGATGGCGCGCTCGGCTTCTGGAAGGCGCTGGACGAGGTCTGGCCCGGCGCCCGCCACCAGCGGTGCTGGGTCACAAGACCGCCAACATCCTGAACAAGGTGCCCAAGTCGGTTCAAACGTCGATGAAGGCCGACTTTCGCGAAATCCACCACGCCCCCATCCGGACGGCGGCGGACGCGTCGATCGAGGTCTTCGCCCAGAAGTGCGGGGCCAAGTACGCCAGCGGTCGAATGAATGGCCAAGGATCGCCAGGCGTTACTCGCCTTCTTCGACTTCCCGCCAAACACTGGGATCACCTGCGAACGTCGGACCCGATCGAAAGCGTGTTCGCCACCGTCCGCCATCGCACCGTGCGGACCCGCGGCGCGCTGTCACCCGCCACGGCGCGGCTGATGGTCTTCAAGCTCGTCATGGCCGCCACCAAGACATGGCGTCGGCTGAAGGCCGAGAACCAGTCGACCAAGCTCCTCGCCGGTGTCAGATTCCAGGACAGAACCGAGGTCGCAGAGCCCACATGACCCGAGCCGCCTGATCACCCCGTCACCCAATTTCCAAACTGGCTCTGCTGAGAGCCCAGCAGTCCCGCGTCGCCGCCATCCGCGAGGTCTTCGTCCAGTCGACCCAGGACAAGGCCCGCGAGTTCTGGCGCGCCATCGCCGCCTCCGCCCACAACAGCCTGCCCAAGCTCGCCAGGGCTATGCAGGAAGCCGAGGAAGACGTGCTCGCCTACCTGACCTTCCCCGCGGCAAACCGGATTAACTTGCACAGCACGGATGTGATCGACAGGCGCCTTGTCGAAAGCGCTGTGATATCTTCCAGACGCGTGGTCGACCTTGTGACGAAGAGCGGGGCTCGGCTGCAAGCCCCATCAGGTCGCCTTCAAGTCCTGCCGGTTTGAGGCGTTTGCGCACCCTCTCCTCGCGGCGGTCGGGCACGCCATTGACCGACGAGGTGCTCGTAGGACTTCTCCGCTAGCTCAGCGACCTTCATATCCTGGTCGCGCAACGCTTTGACGTTGTAGGCGTAAGCCGGTCCGCGCTTGTTGCCCTTCTTCTGCGGCTTGCCGGCTTGGAGCTCCATCGTCCGGCGCTTGGCTGACACGAGCGCGGGGCGCGTCCAGAGGTAGTCGGTGTCCTTGCTCAGCAGATGCCAACAGAGCGCTGTCAGCTTGCGCGCAGCGCCACGGCGGCGATCTGGTGACCTCGCTTGGCCGGAATACGCACGAAGAAGGCGTGCAGCGGTCCCGGCGTCTTCGCCGCGGCTCAGCCCGACTCCACCAGCATTGGCCCGAGCGTGACTGCGGCCAGCCTTACTGATCCGGCCGCGATGGGCGGCGCCGAACCCGGATTGCCGCACACGCGGGTTCAGCCCGAAATAGCTGACCAGCTTCTGCGGTGTGGCGAAGCGATGCACATCGCCGATTGCGGCAATCAGACCCGTGGCTACGGTCAGGTTGACGCCGGTGATGGTCATCAGCCGCGCGACCGTCGGATCGTCCAGGGCCTCGATCGCAATCTCCCTATCCAGCCGCTTGAGGTCCTCTCCGAGCTGGTCGAGCTCACGAACGTGACGTTCGACGGCGGCGACCTCGTCGCTCGGTAGAGGCTGAGCGGCAAGCCACCTGCGCCCTGGCCCATTGAACAGATCGAGTGTGGGCACCGAGGTATCAGGTGCGCATGCAAGATCGTGTGCACCTCTTTTTTAAGCCGGGTGCGATGGCGTACGCCCTGGTATCGGCGGGCCACGAGCCGGCGTCGACGTTCGGTCTCCGCGTCAGGCGTCCAGATTCCGGCAAGTACCCCGCGGCGTAGAGGCTCACGAGCACGCCGACGTCGATCTTGTCGGTCTTGACATGGTCATGCGCGATCGTCTTCGCCTGAAGAGGGTTGACGATGACCAACCGAGTGACGAAGGGCGACAGCACCCTCGACACCGCCATGGCGTGGCCGGTCGCCTCGATGAAGACTTCATCGGACGCCAACAGACCTTTGCCGAAGCCCTCCAGAGCGATACGCGTCATGTCTAACGCGAGCTCTCAGCTCATCTAGTCTATCGGCCTGCCCACACCTTCGTGTTCCCGATGCCTCTATCCCGGATGGTCGCACCATACGCCGCGATCGGGATCATCACAGCCGGGCCAAAGGCAACGCGATCCTCATACCGGTTACCAACCCGCTGCAGCGGCTCAACGGTGAGATCAAACGCCGTACCGAGGTGGTCGGCATGTTGGCTTCGCCGGCCCTCGGCTCTCCAACGAAGCCTCCGTCGTCCGGCTGATCGCCGCCTTCCTGCGAGAGGGCAACGACGAGTGGTCGCTCCAGCACCGCTACCTCAGCTTGGAACCGCTCACCGGACTGACTTCAGCGGTCGACGAGTAGCCGAGCCTGCTTGCTCCACCCGCCGAGCCGGCGCATCTTATACCCGCAGCGGCCTGAAAGATTATACCGGGGGCCCATCTCGGGCCTACATCCTTCCGGTGGACGTTGTCAACCAGACGTGCGGTTTCATCTTCAGACTCCTTCGTGAACCGCCGCGCCATAAAGAATCTCCTTCCTCATCGGCAGCTCCCCACTTCTCTAAGGCAGGTTTAAACGCTCTTGAGCAAATTTATGTGGTGCACGAACGTATGACAACGGGAATCATAAAGGGGCTGGAAAGCCGTCGTAACAGTGGCCGCGAGAGCTGACCTGAGGTAAAGAAATGTTCTTGAGGATGAGCTGACTAACGATGCTTAAGGATCGATTGCGCAACGCACGATGGCGACTGAAGCGCGAGCTTCGCTTAAGGGAAGAGCGCTGCGCACGGGACGCGCCGGTCAGGCCCGCAAGCCGCCGCCATGGCCTACCCGGCATGCTGATTGTGTCGTTGACCTCTTACCCGCCGCGCTACTCTACCCTAATGCCGACTTTGAAAAGATTACTCTCGCAAAGCGTCGGAGCTGACCACACTATTCTTTGGATCGCACCTGACAATATTGACGCCCTTCCGGAGGATGTAAAACTATTAGAGCGGGATGGCCTTGAGATTAAAATTACCCATGACCTGGGTCCGCATAAGAAATATTTTGGTGCGAGACAAGCCTTCCCTGAAGCATTTATCATGACGGTGGATGATGACGTTGCCTACCCCCGGCATATGACCGCCGAACTTATCCGGCAGTATCAGCCTGGCGAAAAATCCGTAATCGCACGTCGGGCGCGCCGCATCGCATTTGCGAAAACCAGCGAAGGTTTTGAGCTGAAGCCTGAGCGCTACCGCGACTGGCCTATCGTTTTCGGCGGCGGTGAGTTAAGTGATAATTTGGTTCCGACTGGCGTTGGCGGAGTCCTCTACCCTCCAGGAGCAATCAGCCGTGAGGCCTTGGACCCAACAGCGATACAACGCCTGTGTTTCTACGCTGATGACTTTTGGCTATTTTGGATGACTAGGCGCGCCGGGTATACTACCCGGATGGTCCGAAAGCGATCAGAGGATCGTGAATGGCATAACGCCTACGAAGTTGGCCTTTGGCAGACGAACCAAGTGGATAATGACGATATTTGGCGAGCCCTTTACCAGGAGCTTGGGCCTCCGAAACGGCTAGATTAGCATCGGGCATGCGACTCCATTCAAATTAATCCTATGCTTGTGTCGGAACCAAAAATGGCACATTTTCCCGGCGGCTTTATGTGCGGTGACGTGACACCCGTTTCTCATCCAGCCGTAGCGAGGGTCCGGCGTTATTCTGGTCCTTTTTGGTGATGGGTGGCGAGAGTCGGGGACGTGGAGCCCTGACGTATAGGAGCGCCGTCGGCGGCGTTCCCAGGAGCATCGGCGTAGCCCGAGGCGCTAGCCATCCCAGCTTTAAGTGCGGGCACCCGCCGCTGTAGTATAAGCCATTCTCCCGCCGAAGCCGCTTTAGCTCGCCGGCCACGTCCTCACGTGGTGGTGATCGCTCAGGCGCTTCCATCTGCCGGTTCCGGCTGTGGGCCAGCCAGCGCGTCAACGTCGACATGCCTACGCCAAAATCATCAGCAATCTTCTGCTTGGTACGGCCGCTCGTGCGAACCATTCATGCGGCTTTCTCCTTGAACGCTTTTAATGATCGCCGCGCCATGAAGGCTTTCCTTCTTTATTGACGGGTCTCCATTTTTCAGGGCTCGTCCACCTTCGCTTGCATTGCAGGCCGACGTTGAAGCGCTCATCATTTGCGCATCCGTCGGGCTAAAGGGCCAAATTCACGCGCTTACAGC
>CALMGB010000292.1 GCA_937863535.1 uncultured Caulobacteraceae bacterium | reverse complement strand
GGTCGGCGTGTAGCCGCCCCTCGCGCTGCAGTCGCCGGGTAAGCTGGGTGTTCGGCAGGGCTAAGAGCAGTCCCACCATGCAGATCGAGATCGCGGCGTCCTCGATCAGGTCGACCATGACCTCGGCTGTGCCATCGCCCTCGTTGTCGAAGCCGACGATGAAGCCGCCGAGTACGAAGATGCCATGCGCCTGGACGATACGGATGGTCTCGGCGATGTCGCGACGCAGGTTCTGTTTCTTCTGCATCATCGTCAGCACGGCGGGATCTGGGCTTTCGATGCCCATGAACACGGCGAAGAATTTGGCGTCGCGCAGCAGGCCGAGCAGTTCCAGGTCTTCGGACAGGTTCAGCGAGGCTTCCGTGGCGAACTCGAAAGGATATCCGCGCGACTTCTGCCAGGCGATCAGATCGGGAAGGAAGGCCTTCACCGCCTTCTTGTTGCCGATGAGATTGTCGTCGGAGAACTCGATGGTCCCCCGAAACCCAAGATCGTAGAGCCGTTGCAGCTCCGTCAGCATCTGGCCCGTGGTCTTGGTCCGGGGCTTGCGGCCATAAAGTTCTATGATGTCGCAGAACTCGCAGAGGAACGGACATCCCCGCGAGAACTGCACGGTGATCTCGGCGTACATGGAAAAGTCGAGCAGGTCGAAGCGCGGCGTGGGCGACAGGGTGACATCGACGCTGCCCATAGGGACTTCAAAGCGACCTTCGCGGGCGCCACCCTCCCAGGCGGCTATGAAGGCCGGCATACATCCCTCAGCTTCGCCGATGACCAGGAAGTTCGCGCGTTCATAGAGGTGCGGGCTCGAACTGACGTCTGGGCCGCCCACCACGACCGGCAGGCCGCGCGCACGAGCCGTCTCGATCAGGTTCAGGTGCTCGCGTTGCTGGGTCAGCATGCCGCCCACAAGCAGGACGTCGGCCCAGTCCAGCAGTGTCTCGAGCTTGTCGTCGCCACTGACGTTGCAGTCGTGCAGCCGCACGTCCCAATGGGCTGGCAGCATGGCGGCCATCGTAAGCAGGCCAAGGGCCGGAGCGGGATAGCGCGCCCCGACCAGCTCGCAGGCCGATTTGTAGGCCCAAAAAGAGTCGCCATTGAACCGGGGGCTGACGACTAGAGCCTTATGCCCAGCTTGGTCCGTCGCCTTGCCGCTCATGCGCCCTCCTTGCTGTCAAGGACCGCGAATGTCGCGACCCTATCACAACGCGCACCTGCGCCAACCGGCATTCTCCGCCGCCCGCCTCTCGCCGACTGATGCGGCGGAGACCCGCTATGCAAAGGCCTGTAGGCTTCTAAGCTGCCGCCTGCCGTCCTCCAGCTTGCGACATCAGCAAAGATGGTTGAAGCTGCACTCTTGGGATCAAAGTGTAGTGTCAGCTCTTGGACGCTGCGCCAAAAGGGCGCCCATGTCACGACATCCGATCGCCGCCAGCAGCTCGTCAGGTGGACGCACCTTCTGAGCTTACGGCCCTGCCGCCTCAGCGTGATGGAAGGCCAGGCCCCGTCGTGCCAAGCTGACGCCATGAGCCGACTCGTTCGCCTTCTCGCCGGCCTCCTAGTGGCCGCCTCGTCGCTGTGGACGGCTGCTGAAGCCGCGTCATCGACGCCCGCAACGCCGACCGCCATCCTGGCGGCCGCGCCCACGGCGGACTGGGTCGCCATCGATCCGGCAGACCTTCTGGTTGTCGACCTGCAAGGCGGCGCGCGGGTGGTGATCGCACTGGCCGACGCCTTCGCGCCAATTCACGTGGCCAACATGCGCCGGCTCGCCCACGAGCACTGGTACGACGAGCTGGCGGTGGAGCGTGTTCAGGACAACTACGTCACCCAGTGGGGCGACCCGGATGGCAAGAAGCGCCTGCCAGGCGACGTCGTTCAGACACCACCAGCGGAGTACGAGCGGCCTGCGGCGGGACTCCAGCTCCAGCCCTTGCCCTACCGCGACACCTATGCGCCGGAGGTCGGGGTGGTCTCAGCCTTTCCGGTGGCGAAGCAAGGCGGTAGCGCCTGGCTCACCCACTGCTATGGCATGGTCGGCGTCGGTCGCGACCTCACCCCCGATACGGGTTCAGGCGCTGAGCTCTACGCCGTCATCGGCCAGCCGATCCGCGCGCTGGACCGCAACATCGCACTCGTGGGCCGGGTGGTCGGCGGGATGGAGGCTCTGTCCAGCCTACCCCGCGGAACGGGCGATCTCGGTTTCTACACCGAGGCCGGCCAGCGCCGCTCCATCCGCCAGGTCCGCCTCGGCTCCGACCTGCCCGCAGCGGAACAGCCTCGTCTCCAGCGGCTGCGGCCGGACAGCCCGACCTACCGAGCTTGGGCCCAAGCGCGCGCTAACCGGCAGGACAGCTTCTTCCTCCGGCCCGCCGGAGCGGTGGACGTCTGCAATGTCCTTCCGCCCGTGCGCTCGCAACCGCAGTAGAAGGATGGCCCCTGCTGAAAAGCCTGCCGTGCTTCTCGCGGCGCCGGTGCTGCCCGCGCTCGAGCTGATGCTCGAGGAGGCCTTCGCCGTGCACAAGATCTTGCCCGGCCCCGGTCGGGCGGAGGTCTTGAGGCAGATCGGCGGGGGCATCCGGGCCGCTGTCGTCTCGGGCTCCCACGGGCTTGGTATGGAGGAAATGGAGGCGCTACCGGAGCTCGGCATCCTGTGCGTCTTCGGCGTCGGTCTGGACGCACTTCATCTGCCTGGCCTGCGAGATCGGGGGATAGCGGTGACGACCACGCCCGTCCTGACCGACGATGTCGCCGATCTCGCTGTGGCGCTCTGGCTCGCCGTCGCGCGCCAGATCCCGCGGGCGGATCGCTTCGTACGTGGAGGCGAGTGGGCCTTGACCGGGCAACACCCGCTCGCCGGGCGGGCCAGTGGCCGGCGCATGGGCGTCGTTGGTTTTGGCAGGATCGGTCAGGCGATCGCGCGGCGGGTGGAGCCGTTCGCCTCGGAGGTGCTCTATAGCAGCAGGCGGCCCAGCCCGATGTCGTCGCTCCACTTCGTTCCGTCCCTTTTGGAGCTCGCAGATGTCTGCGACGTCTTGTTTCTCGCGGCGCCGGGCGGTCCCGACACCGTCGGCCTGGTTGGGAAAGAGGTCTTGAACGCGCTCGGACCGACGGGAGTGCTGATTAATGTGGCGCGCGGTAGTCTGGTCGATGAGCCGGCGCTGATCGCAGCGCTCGGGGAAGGTCGGCTCGGCGCGGCCGCGCTCGACGTCTTTGTCGGTGAACCCCACGTCGTCCCTGAGTTGATCGCCCTGCCTAACGTCGTCCTCAGTCCCCACATCGGCAGCGCAACAGTTGAGTGCCGCCTGGCGATGGCTGAATGTGTGATGGCCAATCTGAGGGCCTTCTTCGAAAGCAGCCGCCTTCCGACGCCAGTGGGCTGGACATGAGGGGTCGAAGTTTCTCCTATTCGCCCGGCGTCCCCTGGGCTTATGGGTGGGTTTGCGCGTGTGCCTCGAGAGCTGGAATCATCGTCCCGTGAAAGCGAAGCTTTTTACGTGGCGCGAGGGATGATGGCCTTTCGCCCACTCCCCATCCTTGACGAGGATTAGGGAGGTCATGATCGGGAGCCAGACTCAACGACAGCTTCGCCGCCGCGTTGATCGCGAGTGGAGAGCGGAAGGATTGTTGGTGAGGATCGAAGTTCCAGGCGAGACCTCAACTCGATGAGGGCCGTCACCCTTCCGAGCGGGATCGAGATCCCGGTAATCGGCCAGGGCACTTGGCGGGTGGGAGAAGACCCGAGACGACAAAAGGCGGAAGCGGAGGCGCTGCAGGCCGGCATCGAACTAGGCTTAACCCTGATCGACACCGCCGAGATGTACGGCGACGGCGCCACCGAGAGCTTTCTTGGCGAAACTCTCGGAGGATTGCGCCAGAAGGTGTTCCTGGTCAGCAAGGTCTATCCACAGAACGCCGGACGCGGCCGGCTCGGGCGAGCTTGCGACGCCAGCCTGAAGCGGCTGCGGACCGACTGGCTGGACCTGTATCTTCTGCACTGGCGCGGGCCCATTCCACTCGCCGAGATGGTGGAAGGGATGGAGGCGCTGAAAGCCGCGGGCAAGATCCGCGCCTGGGGCGTTAGCAATCTGGACACCGCCGACATGGAGGAACTGATGCGTGCGGGTGGCTTGGCCTGCGCCACCGACCAGGTGCTCTACAATGTCACTCGCCGCGGCCCAGAGTTCGACCTTCTGCCGATGCTGGAGCGAAGCGCCATCCCGGCCATGGCTTACAGCCCCGTCGAGCAGGGCGACCTGCCTTCCACGGGCGCTCTGCAGACGGTGGCGAAGCGTCATGGCGTCAGCGCCTATCAGGTGGCGCTGGCGTGGGTGACCCGCTCGCCCAACGTGATTGCAATCCCAAAGGCGTCCGAAATCAAGCACGTCCGCGAGAACCGCGCCGCCGCGGAGCTCCAGCTGACGTCAGAGGACTTGAATGAGATCGACGCGGCCTATCCGCCGCCGTCGCGCAAGACGCGCCTGGCCATGCTCTAGGTCATGATCTCATAAGCGGGTAGCGGGTTTGCACGAACGCTGATTCA
>CALMGB010000291.1 GCA_937863535.1 uncultured Caulobacteraceae bacterium | reverse complement strand
ACCAGCGCCGCCGCGCCGCCCGAGGAGCCGCCGGCGCTCCGCTCCGGGTTCCAGGGGTTGCGGGTCGCGCCGTACAGAGCGGACTCCCTGGTCACCGTCAGCCCGAACTCCGGCGTCGGGGAGGTGGCGAAGACGACCAGCCCGGCTGCTCGCAGGCGTTGCACCAGCTCCGCATCGGCCGTTCCGCGCACGTCCTGGAAGGCGCGGCTGCCCCTGGTCAGCGGAACGCCCGCCATGGGGTGGCCGAGATCCTTCATCACCCAGGGAACGCCCGCAAAGGGTCCGCGGGTGGGCGTCGCCGCCTCGGCGCGCGCGGGGCCGTAAAGCTTGTGGGCCAGGGCGTTGATCGCGGGGATCACCGCTTCCGCTCGGGCGATGGCGGCTTCCAGGGCTTCAGCCGCGGACAGCACCTTGCTCCGGATCGCCTCGGCGAGCGCTGTGGCGTCCATCGCCATGTAGTCAAGTGGATCGATCACCCGGGCGCCTTCAGCTCAAATCAAGGGACGACAGCCATGACCTTCTAAGTGGCGGCAAGCATGACCGCGTCATCATCAGTGCGCGGGAGCCAGGCGGCGCGTCCAACCGGATCAATCCGCCGAGGTACACCCCGGGCGCTCCGAGTAGGGGTGAGGAACGGGGGGAGTAAGGCGGCGGTAAAATGCGCCATTCCGCAGGGCCTCGACGGCGCGGGATGATCCAAGCCGACCCGCGTTCTCACCTCACGTGGGTTGGGCCGGGCGCCGGGATGGGAAGCGACAGGCTACGTCACCGGGCGGGTGGTGGACGCGACAGGGATTGAACCTGTGACCCCCTCGATGTCAACGAGGTGCTCTCCCGCTGAGCTACGCGTCCGCTCGCCGAGGAAGCGCGGCTTATAGACCGCCGCCCGCCGGAGCCGCAAGCCATAGCGCGCCGCGCTATGGCTAGAGGATGGTCTGGCCCGAGGCGGTCCAGTCGTCGATGAACTGGCGCAGGCCCCGGTCGGTCAGCGGGTGGGTGAGCAGGCTCTGGAACACCTTGGGTGGCAGAGTGGCGCAGTCGGCGCCGGCGAGCGCGGCGTCCCTGACGTGGGCTTCGGTCCGGATCGAGGCGGCCAGGATCTCGGTCGCGTAGCCGTACTGGTCGTAGATGGCGCGTATGTCGGCGATCAGCTCCATGCCGCGGCCGCCGTGGTCGTCGATCCGGCCCACGAACGGCGAGATGAAGGTGGCGCCGGCCTTGGCCGCCATCAGCGCCTGGACGGCGGTGAAGCATAACGTGACGTTGGTGCGCACGCCCCGCCCGGCGAAGCTCTGCGCCGCCTTCAGTCCGTCCCAGGTCAGGGGCAGCTTGACCACCACGTTGGCGGCGATGGCGGCCAGCCGCTCGCCTTCGGCCATCATCTCCACATATGCAGTGGAGGCGACCTCGGCGGAGACTGGGCCGTCGACCACCGCGCAGATGGCCGCGATGGTGTCCAGGAACACACCGCCCTGCTTGGCGATAAGCGAGGGGTTGGTGGTCACTCCATCCACCAGCCCGGTGTCCGCCAGGCGGCGCAGCTCATCCGCATCTGCGCTATCGACGAACAGCTTCATGGCGGGTTCCGGATCGCGAGGCTAGCGATCTTAGATCGGTAGAGCGCCGGACGCCACTACGGGTGTCGGCCATGCCCGGCAGAGCTTAAGCTCTGCGGCATGAGCCGATTCCCTGCCGCCCGAAGCCAGGCCTCCAAAAGCGGGGGTCTTTGCGCCCTGGCGATGGGCCTCGGCTTGCTGGCCGGGGGCTCCGGTGTCGCACGGGCCGATCCTCCCCTCTGGCGCGTGGTCGGTCCACACGCGGAGATCGACCTCTTCGGCTCCATCCACCTTCTGTCCGATGCGACGCGCTGGAAGACGCCTGCGCTCGAGGCCGAGCTCGCCAAGGCGGAGGCGGTCTGGTTCGAAATCCCGCTGGGCGGCGCGGCCCAGGCCGACGCGGTGGCGATGATGCAGGCCAAGGGCCTGCTCCCCGCCGGCCAGACCCTGTCCGCCCTGCTGCCGCCCGCGCTGGAGGCCCGGGTGCTGGCGCTGGCCAAGCGGGAGGGGCTGGCGCCGGCGGTGCTGGAGCGGATGAAGCCCTGGCTGGCCGAGCTGGAGCTGACCCTGGTCTTCTACCAGCGTCAGGGTTACCGCGAGGACCTCGGCGTAGAGAGCCAGATCAACGCGGCCGCACCGCCGTCGGCCGTGCGCGGCGCCTTCGAGACCCTGTCCGAACAGGTGGACCTGTTCGCCGACGATCCCCTGACTGAACATGTTTACTCCATGTATGAGACGATGGACGAGATCGACACCGATCCCACCATCTTCGACCGCGCCGCCGACGCCTGGCGGCGCGGCGACGTGAAAGGCGTGGAGAGGGAGGTGATCGCCCCCATGCGGAAGGAGGACGAGGCGCTCTACCGGCGTGTGCTCGTGGACCGCAACCGCCGCTTCGCCGCGCGCATCGAGCAGATGGCGCAGGGTCGTCAGCGCATCTTCGTGGTGGTGGGCGTCGGCCATCTGGTCGGGCCGGACGGCGTGCCCGCCTTGCTGCGGCGAGACGGCCTGAAGGTGGACGGCCCCTGAGGGCGGCGCGACGGCGCCCTACCGGCTCAGCTGGAGTAGCAGCTCGTCTGCGTTCCCGAGCCGCCGTTGGCGGTAAGACCGGTATAGGTCACCAACGTGCTCTTTCGGGGCTTGAAGTAGGCCAAGTCGTCGAAGGTAAACAGGTTGTTCATGATCTTGAGCGGGAAATTGTAGGTGTATTTCGTCTCCGACATGATCACGCTGTCGCCCTGGTTGCTGACCAGGTTCGCGGGCAGGGTGACCGCCTGTTTCTGTGAGTAGGGCGCCAGCACGGTCGACGCGGTGCATGCGGAGGGGGTTCCGCTAGGCGCGCCGCCGCAGCTCTGGCTCCATTGCGATTGGGTCGTCCCATTGGCGTCCACCACCTCGATGCTGGACACCCGCTGGTTCAGGATCGTCGTGGTCACGGGCAGCGGGGCCAGGATGTCGGACGCGGCGGCGAAGATGTTGGTCAGGTCGCTGTCGCTGATGTTCTGGCACTGCGAGACCAAGTCGCCGAGCGAGGAACTGGCGTGGCTCGTGTGGCGGCTGGCGATGATTGCGGACGAGAGCTGGGCCAGCCCCACGAACAGCATGATCATCAGCGGCGCGATGAGGGCGAACTCGACCGCCGCCACGCCCTGGCTGTCCCGGATCGCGCGGCGGCCGAGCGTCCTGAAGTAAGGGCCAAGGTGAGCGCGGATCAGCATTGGCTGGTCGTGGTGGGGGTGGGATTGACCTGGCCGTTGGGCTCCACCTGGAACACCTCGGTGGACTTCAGCTCGGCGAGGCCGCCGGCGAAGGTCTGCAGGCTGCTCATCAGCACCGGGCTGATCATCTGCCAGCGGTAATAGGCCCGCATCTCCACTGCTGCGCCCGCGCTACCCGAATAGTAGCAGACGTTGGTGGGCACGGTGCCGGCGGCGCTCAGGGTGGGGCTGCCGGGCGCCGTGCTGTAGGTCCCCAGCGGACGTACGTCGACCACCAGGTACTGCGTCTTGGCGGACTTGCCCGAGCCGGACGAGCATTGCGTCGAGAGCCAGGACATGTTGGCGCAGATCGCGGTCAAGAACGCCTGCTCGCCCGTCGTGTCGTTGGAGCCGTCGGCGACCGTCAGGCCCGTGCGCAGCTGCCGCGCGGCGATGGCGGTGGCGTTGTCCAGGGTGACCTGCACCATGAAGTACAGGGCCAGCTGGATGATGGCGAAGATCATGAAGAAGAAGGGCGCGCCGATGATGGCGAATTCCACCGCGGTCGCGCCCCGTCGGTCGCGGAGCCAGCTGCGCGCGTCGTCGGGGGCGCTACGTACGGGAAGGCGCGGAGGGGAAGGCATTGGGAGCGGCGACCGGGCCGCCGGCTACTTCGCGGCGACGACGGCGCCGTTCAGCGGCGTGGTCGCCAGGTGCTGGACGGCGGTGCAGGAGGGGGCGCAGGCGAAGTCCGACCGAACCAGGCCGCGATAGACCGAGACTCCGGAGTCCGGCCGCACCACCGTGACGTCGCCCGAAAACACCGTGTGGCCGTCGTGGTCGTTCACGATGATGGCGGTGGATCCATAGTTGCGGCCCTCCACGAAGACGGTGTGGCCGTCCACCACCGTCACGTCCGCGACCGTCGCGTCGCCCACGACGACGCTCGAAGCGTTGTTCACGTGCAGGCGCGCGGAGTGGTCGAGCGTGACCGACAGGCTTTCGGCCCGCGCCGCTCCAGCGACGAGGAAGGCGAGGGCGAAGGGGAGGAGCGGGTAGAGCGGGCGCATGGTGGACCTGCGGACTGATTGCCGCGCAGCATGGCCCGAAACCCTCAACAAAGTCTCAAAGCTGCAGCCGGCCCTGCGTAAGGTTATAGAGACGTGCGCGGGAATCTATAATGGGCGCATCGCGGAGGGCGGCGGGCGTAACATGGAGCAAGCGCCGTCTCCTCAATTAACCTTGTTTGCACCTGAACATGGTAAACAGATGTAAATCAAAAAAAGTCTGTTGGTCTACTTGCTTTCACCTTGAATTAAGGAGCTCGCGGCATTGTGAGCATGTGTTCGGGGTCAAGCGGGCGGAAGTGCTCGGGACCCACTTCCGCTTGCAACAACAGGAGACTGAAACCATGTCGAAGTTCGTCACCAGCTTCATGAAGGACGAGTCGGGCGCCACGGCCATCGAGTACGGCCTGATCGCGGCTCTGATCGCCGTCGTCATCATCGCCGGCGCGTCCACGCTCGGCAAGAACGTGGGCGCCACCTTCAACACCATCGCTTCGAACGTGAGCGGCACCGCTTCCTAAGCCGCGACTTCAGTCCGCTTGATGGAGGCCGCGGCGCGTCATGCGCTGCGGCCTCTGTCGTTTCCGGACGCTCGTCTTCTCTCCCCATGTCGCGGGGGCGCAGACCTAGTCATCCTCAACGGTTCCTTCACGCCCCGCGGGCAGGGTCTTGCGCCTAGGATGTGGAGCCTGTCTCGATGCCGCCGCTGATCGCCGCCCTGCTGCTCCTCGCCTTCCCCGCCGCGGTGATCGCCGCGGCCATCACCGATGCGACCAGCTACATCATCCCGAATCGGCTCAGCGCCATCCTGGCGCTGGCCTTCGTCCCCGCCGCCCTGGCCGCCGGCCTGTCGCCCACCCACTTCGCCATCTGCGCCGGCGTCGGCGTGGCCGCCCTGGCGGCGGGCGTGGCGCTGTTCGCCTTGCGGGTGATGGGTGGCGGCGACGCCAAGCTGACGGCGGCCTGTCTGTTGTGGCTCGGCCCGGCGGCGCTCGTGCCCTTTCTGCTTTGGACCGCGGTGGCCGGCGGCTGCCTGGCGGTCGGCCTGCTGCTCGCGCGGCGGCTGCCGGCGCCCGTCACGTCCACGGGCCCGCGCTGGGTGGGCCGGCTGCTCCAGCCCGGCGGCGACGTGCCGTACGGTGTGGCGATCGCGGTGGGGGCGCTGGTCGCCTTCCCGCTCTCGCCCCTGGCCCAGCTCGTCCACCCCTTCTGACCCGACGGCCGCGACAGCGCGTCCGGCCCCGCTTAGGCGGCCGTTAACCAGACCAAGTCATGGTCGCATCGACACACCGGCAAGACTGACAAGGCGCCCGTCGGCGGGTCCTCGCGGGGAA
>CALMGB010000290.1:4091-6446 GCA_937863535.1 uncultured Caulobacteraceae bacterium | reverse complement strand
GGCCGGCCGGCTCGTATGGCGAGACCACCTTCTGGGTACGGGCCTTGGCCTTGGCGGCCTGCTTCTCGGGCACTAACTGGTCGCCCTGGCGAGGACGGGCGTCGGCCTCGGCACGACGGGCTTTCTTGACGGCGGCGGCGCTGGGCATGGCGTTCGAGCGGGACGCCCCCTGGGGAAGCCTGGGCTGGCTGCCCGCCCAGCGCTTCGGCTATCGTCAGCTGATGTACCACGTGGTGGTCAAGGCGGTGATCACCGCCGTGCATGGGCCCGAGGTCGGCTGGAACAAGCTCGAACGCCGCGCGACGGTGGCCATCGACATCGCGCCCCGTCGCCGCGCCGCCGTACCCGTCCTTGAGCCGGTGGACAGCCTGGCCGCTTGATCGGCTGGGAGGCTCCGAGACCCGTGGCGCGGGACTTGATGTGAACGCTCCGTAAGGCGGCCCGAAACCGGGCGGCGTCCCAATTCGGAGCAGTTTCATGTTGGCGCGGAACGCAGCGGCGCTCGCCGCGGGACTCGGCGGCCTCTTCGTCGCCTCCACGGCCATGGCCCAGTGCGCCCCCGGCGGGTGCAGCGCCTGGACTCCGGCTTCCCCGGCCTACGCCGTCTCGCCCCGGAGCGGCTACGTTCCCGACCGTTATGGTCCGGGGCCGGTCGCGGCGCCCGGCTACGGCCCGGCCAACCGTTATGGAGAAGGCTACGGCTACGCCGCGGGTCCGCCTCCCGGATACGGACGGGCCTATGGCGCCGGCGGCCCTTGCGACGTCTGCGCGACACCCCAGCCCTACGCGGCGCCCGTGGCCGAGGCGCCAGAGATTGAAGCGCCCCAGATCGAAGCACCCGGCATTGGGGCCGGCTTCTACTCGGGCGATTCCGCCGGCGGCGTGGTCTCGGGCGAGGACTTCGGCGGCGGCGGCGGCGGGGGGGGCTCTTCGGGACTCGGCGCCTTCGAGCAGGGCTTCGGCAACAGCTCGGCCTTCGCCTCCGCGAACGCGGCGGCCTTCTCCTCCGCGGCAGCCCAGGCTTACGTCAACGCCTCCATCCAGGCCCACGCGAACGCCATGGCCAACGCCTATTCCAACGCGAATGCTGCGGCCAACGCCTCGGCCTCCGCCCAGGCGAGCAGCATGTCTTCTTCTTCCAGCCAGTCCAACAACTGGAACAACCAGGGCGGACAGCCTTGCTGCCAGAACGGCTCTTGGGGCAATCAAGGCGGTAAGTCCTGGGGAGGCCAGAGCGTATCCTGGGGCGGCGGCGCCACCTGGAGCGGCGGCGGCAGTGGAGGCGTCAGCGGCTGGGGCGGGCATGGTGGCCACGGCGGCGGTCGCAAGAGCAGCGGCTGTGGCTGCAAGAAGTAGCTGATCGATGATCTCGATCCGGCGGTGAACTGAGAGGTTCGCCGCCGTCCTGCGTCAGCGGGCGCCGAAGATGGCCGAGCCTATGCGGACCGAGGTCGCGCCGAACTGGACCGCCGTTTCATAATCGGCGCTCATGCCCATGGACAGCTGCGACAGGCCGTTGCGTGTGGCGATGTCGGCCAGGAGCGCGAAATGTGGACCCGCCACCTCGCCCTGCGGCGGGATGCACATCAGCCCCTCGATCGTCAGGCCGTACACATCGCGCGCCTTGGCGATGAAGCCGTCGGCCTCGAGCGGGAGGACGCCGGCTTTCTGCGGCTCCTCGCCTGTGTTCACCTCCACATACAGGCGCGGGCTGCGGCCTAGGCTGGCGGCGGCCTCGGCCAGGGCGCGGGCCAGCTTCTCCCGATCCAGCGTTTCGACGACGTCGAAGAAGGCCGCCGCCTCCTTGGCCTTGTTGGTCTGCAACGGGCCGATCAGGCGCAGCTCCAGCGCCGACTCCGCCAGGCGCAGCTCTCCCCAGCGCGCCTTCGCCTCCTGGACCCGGTTTTCACCGAAGACACGCTGGCCGGCGGCGAGCACGGGGGCGATCACCTCCCAAGGCTGCTGTTTGGACACCGCGGTCAGGGCGACCGACGCCGGGTCGCGGCCGGCGCTCTGCGCGGCTACGGCCATGCGCGCTCGAACCCGCGCCAAGCCCTCGGCTGGCGACTGGTCGGCGGCAGGTGGGGAGGCTAGCGTGTCGGCCAATGTCGCCATCCTGTGAACTTGCGGCGCTGGCGCACGCGGCGGCGAAACTGCGCCTTATGGCGCGGGACCGTAACGCCTGTAGGCTGCCGCCGCTCCTGGTCCTGACCGATCCGCAGCGAACGCCCGACGCGCTCGCCCTGGCTGCGCGCCTGCCCCGCGGGACGGGGCTCGTTTATCGGGCGTTCGGGGCGGCTGACGCCTCCGAGGTGGCGAGAGCACTCGCCAGGATCGCCCTGGCGCGAGGTCTGA
>CALMGB010000290.1:0-4081 GCA_937863535.1 uncultured Caulobacteraceae bacterium | reverse complement strand
GCTGGTCGGCGCCGACTGGGCGTTGGCGCAGGCGTGCGGCGCGCACGGCGTGCATCTGCCTGAGCGTCTGGTCGCCGCGGCGCCCCGGCTGCGGGCGCGCTGGCCGGGCGTCCTGGTCAGCGGGGCCGCCCACGGCGCCTTGGCGCTGCACCGGGCTCAAGCGGCCGGTCTGGACGCCGCCCTGCTCTCAACGGTGTTCGCCAGCCGAAGCCCCTCCGCCGGGCGGCCGATGGGGCCAGTGCGCCTGGCCAGCCTCGTCCGGCCTGCCGGCCTGCAGGTCTATGCGCTGGGTGGCGTCAACGCCTTCACCCTGCCGAGGCTGAAGGCGACGGGCGTGATCGGAGCGGCGCTGGTCGACGGAGCGAACCCCGCGGGATGACCAATCCGGATCAGCACGCCTCCGCCTCGGACCAGGGGGATTCAGGCCGCGGCGAAGATACGCCGGCGCCGTGCAGGCGCAGCGGCGGCCTCGACCAGGGCGCGCTCCAGCGTCTCGGCGCGATGGGTGGCGGTGTGGCCGGCGATCACCTTGGCCCGGGCGGCGGCGGCCAGGCCCTCGCGTACGGCGTCGTCACGGGACAGGGCGTGGAGCACAGCTTCAGGGTCCTGCGCCAGTACGATCTCGCGTCCGGGGCTGAACAGGGTGTCCAGCCCCGCCCAGGTGTCGGAGATCACGGGCGTGGCGCATGCGGCGGCCTCGAACAGGCGCACGCTCGGGCTCCAGCCCGCCTGGACCATGTCCTGGCGGGTGATGTTCAACGTGTAGCGGCTGGCGGCGTAGAAGGCGGCGTGGTCGGCCGGCGCCACGTGCTCGATCCGCTCGACATTGGCCGGCCAGGCGATGTCTGCAGGATACTGTGGCCCGGCGACGGCGAAGCGCAGGTGCGCCGCCGCCTGGGCGGGCTGGATCAGCAGGCGCTCCAGCATCGGCTGGCGGTCCGGGCTGTAGGTGCCGAGATAGCTCATGTCCCAGCGCCGGTCAGCCCTGGTCGGACGGTACATCGCCTCGTCCACCGAGCAGTAGAGCGCGCGCGCGGCCGGCGAGCCGTAGGTCCGCTCCAGCACCCCCAGGGTCGGGCCGCCCGTAAACGAAAGATAGAGGTCGTAGCCGGCGATCAGGTCAGGGGAGACGTATTCGTGGTCGCCCCGCGCCAGCTTGGCCAGGGTAACCGGGGTGTCGATGTCGTAGAAGGCCGCCACGCCCCGCGCCCACGCCTGTATCCTGCGACCGACCTCCACGCCTTCGGGCGTGTAGGAGCCGACGATGAGCGCGTCCGCGCCGGCGATCGCCTCCCGCCACCGATCCAGGCCCGCAAGGTCTGCATAGAATTCGAGACGGCAGTAGCTGGGCTCAGACAGGTCGCGCTCCCTGGCGTACCAGGGCGTGTCGCGCTCCAGGAACAGCACGTCGTGGCCCCGGGCGGCGAAGGCCTTCAGCAGGGCGCGGTAGGTGGTGGCGTGGCCGTTGCCCCAGGAGGACGACAGGCTGAGCCCCAGAACGACGAGCTTCACGAGGCGACCCTCACGAGGCGATCCTCACGAGGCGACCCGCGTCTCGCGCTTGCGCGCCGCCTCGGTGCGGAGCAGGGCGTCCACCTCGGCGCCCCGGCGGGTGTAGGTATGCTCGGCGGTGATGCGGGCGCGGGCGGCCTCGCCGATGGCGCGGGCGCGCTGCGGCGTCAGGCCGGCGAGGTGGTCGGCCACCTCCTGCCCGTCGCGGGCCACCAGCACCTCCTCGTCCGGTTCAAGGAAAAGCTCGATCCCTTCCCAGGCGTCGGTGATCAGGCAGCCTCCGGCGCCGCAGGCCTCGAACACCCGGGTGGCGGGAGAGAAGCCCATGGCCGCCATGCTGTCGCGCGCCACGTTCAGCACGGCCAGTGGTGAGGTGTTGAAGGCGTTGTGGGCGGTCGTGCCCACGTGGCCTATGGCTGTGACGTTGGCGGGCATGGCCTTGTCTCCCCACCCGTTGCCGCCGATCAGGAAGCGCTTGGTGGGCGAGAGCGCGGCGGCGCGCAGGAAAAATGCCTCTACCCGCGCCTCCCTGTCCGGCAGGCGGTTGGCGAGGAAGCCGAGGTCGGCGGTGAAGCGCGGCTCAGGCGCGACCGGATGATGGGTGGTGGGGTCCAGCGCGTTGTAGATCGGCCGGCAAAGCCGCGCGCCCATGGCTCGGTAAGCGTCCACCACGGGCCGGCCGCCGCCATAGGTCAGCACCATGTCCAGCTGCGGCAGGGCGCAGCGGACGGGGTGGCCCGGGCCGGCCTGGCGCATCTCCTCCAGAGTCGCCGCCGCGTCCACGTCCCAGAAGATCCGCAGCGCGTGCGGCGCGGCCTGGGCCAGCACGCCGTCCAGCAGCTCGTCGTCGAAGACGCCGACGCCGCTGGCCTTGACCACGACATCGGCCTGGCGCGCCTCGGCGAGCACCACCTTCAGGGCGTCGGGCGTGGCGTCGTAGACAACCACCCTGGCCCAGTCGGGCGGGTCCAGGTCACGGTGCTTCTGGCGGTCGAAGGCGTCGGGTTCATAGAAGGTGATGTCGTGGCCGCGCCCGGCCATGTCGCGCAGCAGGCCGCGGTAATAGGTGGCCGCGCCGTTCCAGTAGGCGGAGAGCAGGCTCGAGCCGTAAAAGGCGATCTTCATGCGACGGTCTCCGGTTCGGGTGCGGGGCTGCGGGCGGCCGGGGCGTCCAACGTCGCCAGCACGTCCATCAACTCGTCCACACGGTGGGCGCAGGTGTGGCGGGCGCGGATCGTCTCCAGGCCGCAGGCCGCCAGCGAGGCGCGCAGGTCCGCATCGTCGCGCACGGCCGTCAGCGCCTGGCGCATCTCGGTCTCGTCCGAGGCGAACAGAAAATCTTGACCGTCGCGGAACAGCTGCTCGCTGTCGCGCCAGGGCGCCGAGACCAGGGGGATGCCGCAGGCCAGCGCCTCGAACACGCGGATGGTCGGGATGCCCGGCAGCAGGTCCACATAGAACCGCCGAGGCACGTGCACGGTGGCGAGGTGGCGGGCGAACAGGGCGGGCGCGGCGGCGTTGGGCGTCCAGCCATGATAGTGGACGCCGTAGCGCTGCAGCATTCGCAGCGCCGACTCGGGATAGCGGACGCCGTAGATGTCCAGCGGCAGGCCCCCGTCGCGGGCGGGGCGGAAGAGGTATCGCTCCAGTTCGGCGCTGCGCTCGTCGTCGCCCCAGTTGCCGACCCAGACCAGGCCTTCGCGCGGACCCTGCTGCTCGGGCGGGTGGAACAGGCGCATGTCGGCGGCCTCGTGCCAGGTGAACACGCGCTGGCCCCAGCCCCAGCGTCGGTAGACCTGGGACAGCGCCTCGCCGAAGGCCAGCACGCCGTCGTAGCCGTCCAGGTCGAAGGTGGTGAAGGCCTGGAGGTCGCTCACCGCGCGGTGGTGGGTGTCGTGGAAAAGCAGGGTGAAGCGGGCGCCGCGGGCGCGCTGGCGACCCAGGGCGGCCACCAGGGCGGGATCGTTCCACTCGTGCACGATGACGAGGTCCGCGCCGTCGGTAAGCTCGGCCGGATCGGCGTCCGGCGGGAACTCGGTAGAGGCCAACTCCGGATAGCCGGTGCGGTACGCGTGGAGCCCCGCCTCGCCCGCATCGGCCAGCAGGTTGGCGAGGCTCCAGGCGCCTCGTGGTTCGAAGGCTCGCACCTCGTGGCCGCGGGCGACCAGCTCACGCAGGACGCCCCTCAGGAAATGAGCGTTGCCGTGGTTCCAGCAGGAGGCGAGCGAATGGGTGAAGTAGACGACCTTCACGCCGCCGCCTCCACTCGGGCGAAGGCGGGGCTGAGGCCCGCGTAGAGCTGCAGCGTGGCGTCGGCCATCGCCGCGGCGGTGTAGCGGGCGGCGCGGGTGCGGGCAGCCTCGCCGAGGGCGATGCGTCGGGCGGGGTCGCCGGCCAGCGCATTGAGATGGGCGACGAGGGCGAGGTCGTCACCGGGCGGGAAGAACACCGCCGCCCCGTCCCAGAGTTCTCGAAAGGTGGCGATGTCCGACAGCACCAACGGACAGCCGGCCTGCGCGGCCTCCAGCACCGCGAGGCCGAAGGGCTCGTACAGGGATGGCGAGACGAA
>CALMGB010000289.1 GCA_937863535.1 uncultured Caulobacteraceae bacterium | reverse complement strand
CCAGGGACGCGGGCGGCCGCTACGACCAGGCCAAGCCCTTCAAGCCGGTGCGGATCGCGGTGCTCACCGTCTCCGACACCCGCGACGAGGAGAGCGACACCTCCGGCGACCTCCTGGCCGACCGTGTCGCCGTCGCGGGCCACGACGTCGCTGGCCGCGCCAACGTGCGTGACGACCTGGAAGCCATCCGTGATCAGGTGAACGCCTGGATTGACGCGGGCGTGGAGGTGGTGGTCACCACCGGCGGCACCGGGATCACCGGGCGGGACGTGACGCCGGAGGCGCTCGAACCCTTGTTCGACAAGCGGCTGGACGGGTTCTCGGTGGTGTTCCACATGGTCAGCTACGCCGCCATCGGGCTGTCCACCCTGCAGTCACGCGCCACGGCGGGCCTGGTCCGCGGGGCCTTCGTTTTCTGCCTGCCGGGCTCCAACGGGGCGGTGAAGGACGGCTGGTCGGTCATCGCCCCCCAGCTCGACAGCCGCCACGGCCCCTGTAACATGGTCGAGCTGATGCCGCGGCTCCTGGAGCGGTGAGGCCCGCGCCGCCGCACCTCACCCACCTGGACGCCGACGGTCGCGCCCGGATGGTGGACGTCTCGGACAAGCCGATCACCGCTCGCGAGGCGGTGGCGGAGGGCTTCATCCGCATGGCGCCCTCCACGCTCCACCTGGCTCGCAACGGCGCCGGAAAGAAGGGCGACGTACGCGCCGTAGCCGAGATCGCCGGCGTCATGGCCGCTAAGAAGACCGCGGAACTGATCCCCCTCTGCCATCCGCTGGCGCTCTCGAAGGTGCAGGTCGAGGTGGGCGAGACCTCCGACGGGTCGGGGCTGCGGGTCCTGGCGCGGGTGCGCACCACCGGCCAGACAGGCGTGGAGATGGAGGCGCTCACCGCCTGCTCGGTGGCCTGCCTGACCCTCTACGACATGCTCAAGGCCGCCGACAAAGCCATGGTGATCGAGGGCGTCCGCCTGCTGGAAAAGACCGGCGGGGCGTCTGGCGACTTCCGCGCGTGCACCTCCTGACCTCGTCCCTGAAGGACCTCCCCGTCGAGGAAGCACGCGCTCGCATGCTGGCGGCGGTGAGGCCCGGCGCGCCGGAGCAGATCGTGCTGGATCGCCACGCGCTCGGACGCGTGCTGGCCGAGCCGATCCAGGCGGTGCGTGATCAGCCGCCCTTCGACGCCTCCGCCATGGACGGTTACGCCGTGCCGGCCGGCGGACGCTGGGGCGAGGGCTTGCGCCTCGTCGGCGAGAGCGCCGCCGGCCGGCCCTACGCCGGGCCGCCGCCCCTAGCCGGCGAGACGGTGCGGGTGTTCACCGGCGCGCGCGTCCCCGACGGATGCGCCGTGGTGATCCAGGAGCGCGCCACCCGCGAAGGCGACCAGGTCCGCTTCGACGGCGCCGCGCCGTCCTTTAAGGCCCACGTCCGCGTGCGCGGCGGCGACTTTCGCCGGAACGAGGTGCTGCTCCCCGCCGGCGCGCCACTGGACGCCTGGCGGCTGGCGCTGGCGGCGTCGGCGGGGCGGTCCGAGGCGCTCGTCTTTCCCCGGCCTCGCGTGGCCATCCTGTCCACCGGCGAGGAGATCGTGCGGGCGGGGGCCGCAAATGCGACGGACGCCCAGATCTTCGATTCGAACGGGCCGGCGCTCTCCACCCTGATCACGCAGTGGGGGGGCCTGCCGATCCCGCTCGATCCCGTGCGCGACAGCCGCGACATGATCCTCGCCGCCGTGCAGGGCGCCGAGGCGGACCTGGTCGTCACCATTGGCGGCGCGTCGGTTGGCGACTACGACTTGGTCAAGCCCGCCCTGGCGCAATTGGGGCTCAGGCTGAGCGTGGAGACCATTCGCCTGCGGCCGGGCAAGCCCACCTGGTTCGGCACGCTGCCCGACGGTCGCCGCGTGTTGGGCCTGCCGGGCAACCCGGCTTCGGGGTTGGTGGCGGCGGAGCTGTTCCTGAGGCCGCTGCTGGCGGCCTGGCAAGGCGTCGATCCCGCCTTCCCGCTGGAGCATGCCCGGCTGGCCGAGCCGCTGGAGGCCACGGGGCCCCGCGAGCACTGGATGCGGGCCCGGCTCAGCTCGCGTCCCGACGGTTCGGTGGCAGCGAAGGTCTTCCCCGACCAGGACTCCTCGCTGGTCAGCGTCTTCGCCGCCGCCGACGCGCTCGTGCGTCGCCCGGCCGGAACACCTGCGCTGGCGGCCGGGGAAGTAGTGGAGGTGCTGCGGCTCAAGCGCCTGTAGCTCCGTCGGCCAAGTCCTTTCGCCTCATCCTGAGCAGACAGAGGCGACCTAGTGCAGTCTCAGGTGAGCTTGCCCCGCCCGCCGCCATGGGCCACCTGCACGGCCATGCCCGTTTCGCCCGCCTATCTCCCCGATCCGCAGTTCAACAAGCTCGGGCCGGAGTTCGCAGAGCCGGTGGAGCCGGCGAGCTTCCCTCGAACGATCTCCCGCTTCCGCAACGACCGCGCGGCCGCGGGCGTCGGCCTGGACACCCTGACGGATGCGGAGTGGCGCGACGCCTTCGCCCTGTTCAAGCCGCTGCCTGACAACCTGCCGTCGCCGCTGGCGCCCCCCGATAACCGCCCTCAGTTCCAGGTTTACAACGCCGAGATCGGCGACGGCCGGGGCTTTCTATACGCCCAGATGCGCGAGGACGGCGATCCGCGCGGCAGGCTGCTGGACCTCGGCACCAAGGGCTCGGGCCAGACGCCCTTCTCCCGCTTCGGCGACGGCCGGCTGACGCTGAAGGGCGGGGTGCGCGAGGTGCTGGCCACCGAGATGCTGGAGGCGCTGGGCGTGCCCACCTCCAGGAGCTTCGCCCTGTTCGAGACCGGCGAGGGGCTGGAGCGCGGCGACGAGCCCTCGCCCACGCGCTCCTCGGTGCTGACCCGGTTATCGTGGAGCAACGTCCGCTTCGGCACCTTCCAGCGCCACGCCTTCTTCCACAAGCCAGCCCAGGTCGGCCAGCTTGTCGAGCATGTGGTCGGCCTCTACTACCCCGAGGTCGGTGGAGCCGAGGTGGCGGAGAAGGCGGCGGGGCTGCTCCGGGCGGTGACCGCGCGGATGGCCCACCTATGCGCCCGCTGGATGGCCGCTGGCTTCGTGCACGGGGTGCTCAACACCGACAACATGAACATCAATGGGGAGAGCTTCGACTACGGCCCCTACCGCTTCCTGCCGAAGAACGACCCGAACTTCACCGCGGCCTATTTCGACCACCAGGGCCTCTACGCCTTCGGCCGCCAGCCGAGTGCTGTGTTCTGGAACCTGCAGCAGCTGGCGGGCTGCCTGGCGTTGGTCTGCGAGCAGGAGCCGCTGGTCGACGCCCTGAACACCTTCGGCACGCAGTACCGGGATAACCTGGCCGAGGCCATCGTGCGCCGGCTGGGGCTCAACCCCCTCACCCCGCCCGACAACGGCGTCCTGGCGGCGATCGTCTTCAAGGCGCTGGCGGAAGGCGGCGAGGCGCTGCGCTGGGAGCCCTTCTTCTTCGACTGGTTCGGCGGCCTGGCCTCGGCGCCACGTGCGTTGCAGGGCCCGCGCGCACACCTCTACGACACCGAGGCGTTCCGAGCGCTCCGCACAGGGCTGGAGGCGTTCGAGGCCGACCGTGAACACAGGCTGCAGCACCCCTACTTTGAGCGCGCCGACCCCCAGGAGCTGCTCATCGATGAGATCGAGACGTTGTGGTCGGCCATCGCGGAGCACGACGACTGGACGCCGCTGCAGGCCAAGCTGCAAGGGATCGGTGAGGCTCGTGAGGCCCTGGCGCTCACCCTCTGACCCGGAACTGGCCGGGTTGGCGCCGCGTTGCCTATACAAGATTCAGCTTGGCTTGCGGTCCCTCCGCTGGCTTCCCCAGACAGCTTAGGAGTCCACCATGGCAGATGGCGCGGTCGACGTCGCTCAACCCGACTACAAGATCCAGCCCAACGAAATCCAAGCCTTCGGCACCCTGAAGGATCTGCCGATCGCTCTGGCTGAGAATGCCCGCGCCAAGAGCGTCGGCGCGCTAAACCAGATCTTGGTCGACACCATGACCCTGCGCGACCTCTACAAGAAGCATCACTGGCAGGTGTCTGGCGTCACCTTCTACCAGCTTCATCTGCTGCTTGATAAGCATTACGAGGAGCAGGCGGGCTTCGTCGACGACATCGCCGAGCGCATTCAGTCGCTAGGGGGCTTGGCCTACGCCATGGCCCACGACGTGGCGGCCAACACCAAGATTCCCCGTCCGCCGTCCGGCCGCGAGGACGTGGCCACTCAGATTTCCCGCCTTCTCGAAGCTCACGAGATCATGCTGAGGGAAATCCGGGATGCCGCCCACGAGGCTGCCGAATACGGTGATGACGGCACCAACGATCTGCTTGTCTCCAGCCTGATCCGCACCCACGAAATGCAGGTCTGGTTCATTGGCGAGCACTTGGCGGCCACCCCGCTGCTCGCCAAGGACCGTTGAGCGCCCGCGGGCTCTGGCGGACGGATCGGGGCCCCGGCGTTCAGCCCAGGCCCTTCTTCGTGGCTGGCGCCCTGGCGTGGAGGGCGCACGATGCTCTAAGCCGGTCGCATGCTGATCGTGCTCTCCCCCGCTAAGACGCTGGATTTCAGCCCGGCTCCTGCCGGCCTAACAGCCACCCGTCCCCTCTTCGCCAAGGACACTAACGAACTCGCCAGGATCGCCCAAACCCTGGCGGCCGCGGACCTCAGGCGCCTCATGGGCATTTCCGACAAGCTGGCCGATCTGAACGTCGCGCGTTTTCAAGCCTTCAAGACGCCGGGGCGAGCCAAGGGCGTGCCCGCCGCCCTGGCTTTCGCAGGCGACGTCTACACGGGCCTGAAGGCGAGGGAGCTGGATGACGCCGCGCTGGATTGGGCGCAGGGACGGCTACGCATCCTGTCGGGGCTTTATGGTCTGCTGCGGCCGCTGGATACGATCCAGCCTTATCGGCTGGAAATGGGCATCAAGCTCGCCAACCCTAATGGGCCTGACCTCTACGCCTTCTGGCGCGACAAGGTCACCAAGGCGCTGCGTAAGGAGCTCAGGACCCAGGGCGACCCCACGCTGGTGAATTTGGCCAGCCAGGAATACTTCGGCGCGGTGGACCGCAAGGCGCTGAAGCTGCCGGTGGTGACCTGCGCCTTCAGAGAAGCGGCGGCTGACGGCGAGACGCGGATGATCGCCCTGTTCGCCAAGCGGGCGCGGGGAACCATGGCCCGCTACGCCATAGACCATCGGCTGGACCGGGCTGAGGACCTGAAGGCTTTCGATCGCGACGGCTATCGCTTCGCGCCCGAGGTGTCCGACGAGACGGCGTGGACCTTCATACGCCCTGCGCGTTGAGGTCGATCACTCCAAAGGATCCGCCATGACAACCGTGCTGATCTCCGGCGCCAACCGTGGCATCGGGCTCGAATTGGCCAGGCAGTATGCCGCCGACGGCGCCGATGTGATCGCCGGCGTGCGCGATCCTGGCGCCGCGGACGCCCTCAAGGCCGTGGCGGGGGTCGAGGTCCATGCCCTGGATGTCAGCGAGGAGACGCAGGTGCGGACGTTCCGCCAGGAGGTGGGCGACAGGCCTGTCGATATCCTGATCGCCAACGCCGGCGTGTTTGGCGCCCACCAGGCCATGGGTGGGTTCGACTTCGAAGATTGGCTGCGGACCTACTCGGTGAACAGCCTCGGCCCCGTCCGGCTGGCCCAGGCCTTCCTGCCCAATCTCAAGGCCGGGATCGACAAGAAGCTGTTGGCCATCACGAGCACGCTCGGCTCCACCTCTACGACTGCCGGCGACATGCTGGCCTATCGCGGCTCCAAGGCGGCGTTGAACAACGTATGGGCCGGGCTGGCGGCGTCGCTGAAAGACGAAGGCCTGACGTTCCTGCTGCTCCATCCCGGCTGGGTGAAGACCGACATGGGCGGCGCAGGCGCCCAGATCACGCCCGAGCAATCGGTGGACGGACTTCGGGCCCGCATAGCCGAAGCCGGACCGGCACAGTCCGGCAAGCTCTTCGCCTACGACGGAAAGCCTCTGCCCTGGTAGGCCCGCGGCCTCGCCCCGTCAGGGTGGACGGGCGGACAGCCATGCTCTAGCCAGCGGTCAAGAGGACCCGATGATCGAAGAGCTTGTCCAGCAGGCCGCCGCCCACACCGGGCTCAGCCCTCAGCAGTCCCAGAGTGCGCTCTCGGGCTGCCTGTTCCTGATCGACAAGCACGGCGACCCCGACAAGGTGACGGCGCTGTTCGGCGCCATCCCGGGCTCGGCTGAGCTGGCCGCCCAGGGCGGCGCCCTGCTGGGCAAGGGCGGAGGCCTCATGGCCGGCCTGGTGTCCAAGGCCGGCGGGTCGGGAGGGGCGGCCATGTCGGACGGCATGGCCATGAACCAGCAGCTGACGCGCCAGGGCGTCACCATCTCCGACCTGCAGAAGATACTGCCGCTCGCCATGAACTGGGTGAAGCAGAAAAGCGGCTCGGACCTGCTGCGCGAGGTGCTGCTGTCCGTTCCCGGGCTTGGACCGCTGCTCACCTCGCAGTGAACTGGAGCCCTAGGCCAGGTCCTCAGCCAGGATGGCCATCTCGAACATGAACGAGCCGTCCTCGTCCTCGTCCTGGTAGACCACGCCCACGAACTCCTCGCCGACGTAAACCTCGCAGCTGTCCTTCTGCTTCGGACGCGGGCGCAGGCCGATGGTGCTATTGGCGAAGGTGCGCTTCAGGTGCGCCTCGATGCGCTTGAGGTCCTTGTCGTTCACGGGCATGCGGCTCCTGGAGGTTCGGGGCCGGGTCCTAGGCCCGATCGGCGGCTGGGGGAAGCCCGCCCGATCGTCGCTCCGAGCGTCGCAGCCCCGGGTCAGATCACGTAATCGTAAATCAACTCGGCCAGGGTGTGGTCCATGGTGCGCGCCGGCTCCTTGCAGCTGGGGCAGTTCACCAGCCGAGCCGGGACGCCGGCCGCGGTGCAGTGTGAAGGCACCGGCCGCAGCACCACCGAACCCGCAGCGATCTTGGCGTAGTCTCCCACCTCGATGGCGCCGAGCACCTTGGCGCCTGCGCCGATGAGCACGCCCTTGCCGATCTTGGGATGGCGATCACCGCGCTGGGCGCCGGTCCCGCCGAGCGTCACGTCGTGGAGCAGGGAGACGTCGTCGCCGACCGTCGCCGTCTCGCCGATGACGATGCCGGTGCCGTGGTCGATGAACACGCCCGAGCCGATGCTCGCGGCCGGATGGATGTCGAGCTGGTACAGCTCCGACATCTTGCTCTGCAGGTGGTAGGCCAGGGTCTCGCGGCCCTGGGTCCAGAGCCGGTGGGCGATGCGATGGGTCTGCAGCGCCTGGTAGCCCTTGAAGAACAGGAAGGGCTGCAGGTAACCCTTGCAGGCGGCGTCGCGCTCGAACACCGCGAGCAGGTCAGCATGCGCTGCTCCGATCAGACTGGGATCGGCGTCATAGGCCTCCTCGCAGATCTCGCGCAGGCTCATGGCCCGCAGCTCCTGGTCGCCGAGCTTGCGGGCGATCTGGTAGGCGAGCGAACTGGTGATGTCGCTGTGCGACAGGATCACCGCGTGTAGCATTGACGCCAAGCCGGGCTCGGTGGCCGCCACGCGCTCCGCCTGATTGCGCAGCGCGGCCCAGACGGGGGGCGGGTCCTGCTGGGTGACAACTTCCAGGTGATGGGCCATGTCGTTCGTCCGTCAGCTCAGCGGCCGAGCAGAAGGCGCGCCACGTCCGCCCCCAGCTCTCCCTCGACCGCCATATGGTGCAGCCTCAGTAGTCCCGCCACAGTAAGGGAGTCCTTGATGCGACCTTCGACGGCGGCGCGGAGCGCTTCGCGGAACGGGACGCGGGCGAGGGTCAGCGCCTCGGTGGCGTCACGTTCCATCTCCGCCGCACCCAGCCCGGTCGCCAGGTAGATAAAAGCTGTCTCGTCGCTGGAGGCGTTGGAGAGCTGGAAGGTCAGGATCAGCTCCAGCGTTGCGGCGGTCAGGCCCGCCTCCTCCTGCAGCTCACGCCTTGCGCCCTCGATGGCAGGCTCGGACAGCGGCGCGCCGCCCTCCGGCAGCTCCCAGCTGTAGGTCCCGGACGGGAAACGCCACTGGCCGACCAGGGTGATCGTCCCGTCCCCGTGCAATGGGATGACGCCGGTGGCGGCGTTCTTGTAGCGCAGCGCGTAGTAGGCGGCCTTCGCGCCGGTGGGCGCGACGCCGGCATAGACGTCCGCGGCGAACCAGGGATTGTCGTGGACGCACTCGGCGGCGCCGGCCTGCCAGGGATGGCCATGGGGCTGAAGCCAAGGCTCTCCAGAGCGGGCCTCGTCGAACCCAGCCGTCGCGGGTCCCGGCGACGCCTCGTCAGTCATCATCGCCTCGCCTGCAGTAACCGGTGAGCGGTTGCGCCAGCGTTCGCTATAGCTGATAGCGGCGACTGATCTGTGATCCTTTAAGCCGGAGCGCCGGACCCATGCCGCTCGACATCGCCCTGACCG
>CALMGB010000288.1 GCA_937863535.1 uncultured Caulobacteraceae bacterium | reverse complement strand
ACCAGGCGAGCAGGCCTGACGACGCGGAGCTGCGCGACCGGTTGAAGGTAATGGCATGCGAGCGCCGCCGGTTCGGCTACCGGCGGCTGCATGTCCTGCTCCGCCGCGAAGGCCATGCAGTGAATAGGAAGCGGGTCCAGCGGCTCTACCGCGATGAGAAGCTGACCGTGCGCCGGCGCGGACGTGCGCATGGTCCCATGGGGGCTCTGTCGGCCCAACCTGTACCTGCCGCTAATTAGGTTGTAACCGCACTCCCCTACCCGGTTGGGCATGCCTCGCAAGAAGACTCCCAAGCCACCGCCGGACCCCTTCCGCTGGTTCGACAGCTCGCCGGAGGTGATCCGGCTGGTGGTCATGATGTACGTGAAGTACCCCCTTGTCGCTGCGCAACGTCGAGGACCTGCTGCACGAGCGCGGCATCGACATCTGCCATGAGACGATGCGGCTCTGGTGGCGGCGGTTCGGGCCCATGTTCGCCAATGAGATCAGGAAGAAGCGGGTGGAGGCCACCGTCTGCGGCCACGAGATCGACCTCGACGCGCACCACCCCCGGAGTCCTAGCGAGGACACTGTTTGGGAGACGCCAGAGCCAAGTACGACGCGCCCCCAATTGCTGTAAGATCACCCGCACTGCCGTCGTGGGCAAGCTGCTGATCCTGGCAAACGCTCTCGTGCGCGACCAGCGCCCTGTGCCGCAAAGCCTCGATGGAGACGGGTACTCCAGGCTCTCAAAGGATGGGTCGTCGACACGCCGTCCAGTTGTTGCGCCAGACGCCTACAGTGAGGTAACTTCAAGCCCCGCGCGCTCACACCGGGGGGGACGAATATGTCCTTCACAATAGCTGCTCAAGCTTAGAAGGCAATGCTCGCTACGGCCGGCGCACTACAAATTCAGCTTATCGGCCGCTTTGCGATGGCCGATCCTGGGGGCGCGTCGGTCGCCTTGAAGGGGCGTCGGGCGCGCGGCTTGTTCGCCTACCTCCAGTTTCAGCAGAACCAGACGGAAACTCGCGGGAAGCTTTGTAATCTGTTCTGGGGTGATCGAGGCGAAACGCAAGCTCGCGCCAGCCTGAGACAATGTCTGTCGGAACTTAGGGCGTCGCTGCCTGAGGCGTTTCGTTACTGCATCGTCGCTGAACGAGAGTTCGTGCGACTCGACTCGAGCGCCGTTGCAACCGATGTCTCAGAAATCAGGAAGGCTGTGGCAGAAGGTAGTCCGGAAACGCTGTGCCGGCTGGTGCAGCGAGCCGCCACTGCGCGGCTGCTTGAGGATCTAGAACTGCCCGGTCCCTTCGCCGAGTGGCTGGACCTTACCCGGACCCAGTTCGATCGGAACCTCGGCCATGGCGTTTACACCTTGCTGAAGGCGTGTGAAGCCCAGCGGGACTGGAGCGGGACCCGTGACTTGGCGGAGGCCTATTTCCTGCGCGACCCGGTCGACGAGATCGTGGCGGCAAGTCTGATGCGGGCGGAAGTCGCCCTAGGCTACGTCTCGTCCGCGCGGCGACGGCTCAAGGATTTGCGGGAAGCACTGCACAAGACCTTCGGTGTCGAGCCGGGAATGGGAACGCTTGCCGCACTTAAAATCCTGCCCGATGTGGCTGAAGTGGCGCCGAGCCGCGACGGGCGCGATAAGTTCCGCCGGACATCGCCCGAACGTGGGCCGCCCAGCGTTGTGGTCGCTGACCTAGACAGCTCCAACCTCACCGAAGAGGATCGTTCGCTCGCGGGCATCGTCAAGATGGAAGTCGTCGGCGGCCTCTCGGGCTTTCGCGACTTCCGGGTGACCGCCACTTCCGCCACTTTGTCGGAGTGCGATAGCGAGGCATGGCTTCAACGCGGCGCCGGTTATCTGCTGGGCGGCAACATTTGGCGGTCGACCCACGGCATTCGACTGACCGCCCAGCTGGTCAGGACCTCCGATCAACAGGTGATCTGGTCCGAGCGGGTCGAGGTCTCCTACGCCAAGATGACCGAGGCGGTGGATCGCATCATAGCCAAGATCATAGGCGCGGTCTCGCCCGTGATAGACGCTGACCTGCAACGGGGTGCGACGACATGGCTGGACGACCAGTACAGGCGCTACGTCGCGGCGCGGGGCGCGGCGGCGGCGCCTGCCTCCTTTGAGAAGGCGCAGCACGCCGTGGCCGAACTGGAGGCTCTGATCGCCGAGGACCCGGCGTTCATCCTGCCCTACCTCCCCCTCGCCCGGCTCTACAACACCGACTTCGCCTACACACGTCCATTGAGCAGCACGGCCGCCGAACGAGCGAGGGCGTTCTCGCTGGCCAAGAACGCGTTGAGCCGCGACAGAGGACATATCTACGCCTATACAGTCGTAGGCTGGTGTCATCTCAGGCAAGGACAGTGGAGCGCGGCCCGAACCCATTTTGAACAGGCCTTAGTGCTAAATCCTTTCCATGCTGATCGTATGATGGACATCGGATATGGATATCTGTTCCTTGGAGAAATTGAACGCGCAGAAGAGTTGCTGCAAAGGTGTTTGATGCTCAATCCGACGCCGAAGGACGATTACTATATCGATCTGTCTCTGCTGGAGATCATTAGGAACGACTACGAACGCTCTTCAATATACCAGGATCTGGTCGCTCATCCCACGACCTGGAGCCTGCTCTATCGAGCCATGAACGCTGATCTGAGCGGGAGAGCGGACCCGGACCTGACCCAGGCCTTCATGGACCGTGCAAGAGCCCTCTGGGACCCGCTCGTACCCTTCACGGCCGAAACGGTCTTGAGGTGGGTGGCAAGCGATCATCCCCTGGCCCCGCCGGCGTTACGCGAACACTTCCTGGCAGGCGTTCGTCACACGCTTTTCTGACCCGGATCGTCGGGTGGCAAAGATCGGACGAGCGCCCTTGTGAACAACGTGTCCGGGGGTGCGCGCCTGGACGGCGCGGGCTCATGCATGACCCGCAGTGCGGCCTCGATGCAGCCCGCCGCATCAGCACGCTTGATGTCCACGGCGCCTTGCGGAAGCCACTCGACGAACTGACTCAGTTCTGGCGTGACGAGATGGTTGGCGGCCCAGGTTCGCGAGAGCAGTTCGTCCCAGGTCCGGTCCTGGTAGAAGACCTCGCCGGCCAAAGCTACCATCCGCCGGGCAGCCGGCATCGAGAGCACGCGCGCCCTCGCTGCCTTCAAGACCGTGGCGCGCACGTTGACGAGTGGTACGGTTAGCGGAACCCAATCGAAGTCAGCGGGGCCGTGCAGCAGCGCCACCTCGTCGTCGCGGTCTAGTCGCCCTTCCGCATAGGCGCGGTAAACCTGTCCCAGGCCTACCATCCCGAATGAGGAGAGTTCGGCCGCCCTGAGTGCGCCCATGCTCGCCGCCCCGAGCACGTGGACGCCGAAGGACATCAAGAGCAGGATTTCTTTGTGACGCACCGCAGGGACCTGGTCGAACAGGCCATCGATGATCGCCACGCATCGGGGAGGATGTGCGACGAGCCGAAGCATGTCGCCTGCAACCGCGGGTCCTCGCCACGTCACGCCAGGGATGTCGACGCCCGCTGTGAAGGGTCGTGACGGCCCCACGAAGATGACCAGTTCGCCTCTGCGGCTTTCGCTAGGCGTCATCAATGGGAGAGATGGGGCGGCCGCCGCATACGGCGGCTCGAGGCCAGCCCCGGCACGAACACCTTCACCACCGTGACGTCCTCGTCACCTTGCGTGAGCTCTATGGCCGCGGCGACTGGATAGCCAGCAACTCGAAGAAGATCGGCGACGGCGTCCGCGGAGCCTGCCTGCGTCGTCCAACGGGTGGTCAACTCCAACCACGGAGCAGGCTGTGTTCCCGGCGGCTGGGGCAACGAGAAGCCTGCCGCCGGCGGCAGGCTCAAAGATCGCTCGGGCAGGATATCGTCGCGGGCGCCAACGATCGCCGTGAGCCGCGACTGGACCGCTTCCAGCACGGCTTTCACAAGAGTGGTTTCGGCATCGAAGTGACACGCAGACCCGAAGACCTGGCTGCGGTCGAGCCCCAGCGCGTCGGGCTCTAACAGCTCGCAGACGAGAACCGGAAGGGCGATGACCGCCTGCGCATGATAGAGCGTGAGGAGGATACCTGCTGCTTCCATGCGCTTGCGAAGCGCATCCAGCCAAGGCGAGGTGACTGAGGCGAGGTCCACCTTTCGAAGCGTCCGCTCACAAGTCGAGCTGGCGAGAAACCTCGCGACCGCATCGCGTTCCACCACTTCCATAAGCGCGATGCGGGAAGCGTCGCCCATGTCAAAACGGCAAGCCAGACCGTCGCTGGACCTGTCAAGCCGCGGGTCGCCGAGCCTCGAAAAGTCCAGCGAAACAAGATCGAAGGGCAGCCAAAACGGCGCTTCGTCGCCCCCTATCCGGCTGGCCCTTACCCAGCCGATCGGCTCCTCCGCGCCCAATTCACCTGCTTGGTCGAACGTGAAGTCGCAGACCCTCGCCGCACGTTCTTCAGCCGGCAGGTCGGCGAAGGCGCAGTGGGTGACCGGACCTTGGAACGTTTCCGCAAAATGATGCTCGACCGCCTCCATCAGGGCGCCGAGCGCGGCCGCCTCCCGCGTCAGGCCTTTGCCCTGATGGACGGAGAGGCCGCGGCTCCAAGGTCGGATCGCCTGGAAGACGGGCGCGCCGAGGCAATCGAGATGGGTAATGTCGGCCAGTCGCGTTACCCCGCATCGCGCCGCGAGCCTGAGACCGCGGTCACCAAGCCCATAAGCCGCCACTGAGACCATCCGCGCCGCCTTCTACACACTCGAGGCTCCGCCCGGCGGCGGCTTGGAAGATGCGAAGCAGATGATCTTGCCGTTCACGAGCTCCACGGTCTCATGGACGGGACCAGCGTCGCGAGCCCGCCTGTACGCGGCCTCCAACTCAGCGATGTCTTTTTTCTGTTCAGGCGTCAGACCGCCGGCGGTCGGATCGTACTCCCACAAGGCGAGCGTCGCGTAATACCTGTCGCCGACTTTGATGATGAACGTAGGCTTAGACAGCGCCTTGGCCTCCGTCACGATGTTGACCAAGCAAGTACCCTCAGGTTCGCCCATAGCCCAGCCTCCAGCATCTGCCGCCACGTGACACGGAAAGTCCGTGTGACGATGATCTTTCCAGCCTAATCCTGGCCCGCCCGATCGTCTAGCGGGTCTACATCGCGCAAGATCAACGGCTCAGCTTTGTTTTCACGCTTCCCAGCGCCCGATTGCGGATCTTTGACGATTGATTGACGGGATCATCGCGTCCGGCCTGACGGGGCGCACCTAAAGCTCTCGCTGTAGCCCGCAGGAATGACCCGGTGGGCTTCAGATCAGAGAAAGACTTCCAAATGGCTTCCTTCAGCAAGTTCCACCAGCTCCTCTCGCTCGGCGTCCTTTTCGGCGCCTCGGCCTCCCTGGCGTCGGTGGCCTCGGCCCAGACCGATCTGGCGCCGGACGGCTCCCGCATCGAACGCGTTTCCTACGCCGACCTTAACCTGAACAGCACGGCTGGCCAAAAGACCCTGCAGGTCCGCCTCCAGGCAGCGGCGGATCGTGTCTGCGGCCCCGCTCCAGACTGGATCCCGATGGCCGGCCACGACGAATACAAGACCTGCATGGCTCGCGCCCAGCACGACGCCCTTCAGACGGTGGCGGCGAACAGACGCGGCAAGGAGGGTGCCGAGCTCGCACAGATCAGCCCCCAACGTTGAACCGCAGCAGCTCCGCTCAGCCCGCTGAGCGGAGCAATGCGGGCAGGTCGAACCAGGGCCGCTCCATGCGAGCGCAGATGCGCCCGCCGAGCAAGACGCCTTGTAACGCGAGCGCTCCACCACCAGAAGCAGGGCAGGCGTAAATATGACAAGGCGATGACGTCGCAGAACGTCCATTGAAGCCAGCTGCTGAGGGTCACGTCCGGCTCTCCCGCCACGAGCTAGAGCACGCTGCCCAAGGCTGCCTAAGTCGCCGCCGCGCAGGCCGCCACAAGCGCGAAGGCCACCAGCCGGCGGGAGCGGGAAAGATCGACAGCCGCGCCGCACCAGCGCCGGGCGCCAGCGGCGGTCGCCACGCTCAGCACGATGTTGAGGGCCGAGTAGAACACGCAGTCGAAGGGCGTATACGCGGAGACGAAGTTGGCAGCTATGTTGACCGCCAGGCATGCGGCAATCACCCCCGTGCTAGCGCGCCAGCGCAGGATAAGCAGGCCGACCACTATGGCTCCGTTGGCAGGCCAAAGGGACGTGCTGCTGGAAGCGTCCTTGCAGAGGACGCGCGCCACGACCGTCAGGACCGCAAAAACGATGACTAGACCGATGGCTGTGCGCCATCCCGCCTCAGGCGCCTCGCCGCGCGTTGTTCGCTATCCGCCTTGCCAGCATGTTCAGGCCCGTCCGGAAAGCCGAAGGTACTGTCCACAGCTGGCCAGTCGGGCTAAACGCGCTCCCGCTTCAAGGCGGGCCGCGCGCACCGTTGGCTCTGGAGCCCAAAGCCGATGTCCGCTTCACCCCTTCTTTGTCGCGGGATAAGCGCTCGGCTGCGGTGCCATCAGCCTAACTTCATGTCGCCAAGCTGGAAAAACGCTGATGTCCGCGATGGGCGCATCAGTAGTCGGCGGGTGTTCGCCGCACGCGACGCTAAACGCCTGCCTTGTCGAGCGCTGGGCCAGCATCAGGTCTGGACGCTCCCGCTCGTGGCTTGAAGATGCGGTCGAACGATGCCGATCAGCCAGTCGACGAACACCCGCATGCGGGGCGAGAGCTGCCGATTGCTGGGGTAAAGTACGAAAAGCGGAGTCGGCTCCGGGCGATAGTCCGCCAGAATTTCCACCAGGGCGCCCGAAGCGAGATCGTCAGTGAAGCGGTGGCGGGGAGCCTGGACGAGGCCAAACCCGAGCCGAGCCGCCGCTGCGCTGGTGTCGGCTGCGCCCACCAGCACCCGGGCCGGCAGCGCGATCGCCACCTGTCGGCCAGCCGAGATGAACTCTAGCGGCAACGGCTGGCCGGTACGCGAGGAAACGAAGCCGACCATGACGTGACCCTCCAGTGCGTCGGGCGAGCTCGGCACGCCTTGCTCCGCCAGGTAGGCGGGGCTCGCGCAGGTGATCTCCTCCATGTAGCCCAGCCGCCGCACCACCATGTCGCCGCCCATGGGTTCACCCGCGCGTATCACGCAGTCCACACCCTCGCGCACCAGATCCACGAAGCGTTCGCCCTCGCCGAGATGCACGGTGAGGCCAGGATTCTGGGCTAAGAGCGCCGGCAGGGCTGGGAGCAGCAACGTCTGCGCGAGGTTGCCGGGGACGTCGACACGCACGGACCGCGCCGGCAGCAGCACGGTCAGCATCTTCCAGCTCGGCAAGTATCGCGACGCACCGCTGATGGTAGATCTCTCACTCCACCGTAGGCTGAACATGGCGGGTAGTTCGGTGCAAAAGCTGCGCCCCTAGCCGCAGCTCCAGCGCTTTAATGGTGGCGGTGGCGACCGGGCGGGATACGCCGAAGTCCGCCGCCGCGGCGCTGAAGCTGCCGCGTTCCACGATGCGCACGAAGAGCTGCAGGGTGGCGAGACGGTCCATGCAATCATTTTCTCCGGCAAAACAATGCTGCCTGCAACGGCGATCTAATTCGGGCTTAGCCGACGTCCTAGATCAGACCCTTCATTGATGGAGTTTCGAGCCATGCCTGAATCTACCCGCGTCGCCCTGGTCACCGGCGGCAGCCGCGGCATCGGCCGCGACGCCGTCCTGCGTCTCGCCGCCAAGGGCGTGAGCTCCATCCTGACCTACAACACGCGTGAGGACGAAGCAGACAAGGTGGTGGAGCTAGTTACAGCAGACGGGGCCGGAGCCGTCGCGCTGAAGCTGGACGTGAGCGATCCTCAGAGCTTCGACGGCTTCGTGGCGCAGGTGCGAGCCGCGCTTGGCCAGCTGGGCGCCGAGCGCCTCCGCTACCTCGTAAACAATGCAGGGACCTCCTCCACCGCCACTTTTCAGGAGGGCACGGAGGCCGAGCTGGACGCGCAGTTCGTCGTCCACTTCAAGGCGCCCTTCCTCCTGTCCCAGGCGCTGCTGCCGTTGATCGAGGACGGCGGAAGGATCGTGAACATCTCCTCGGGTCTTGCGCGCTTCGCCTATCCGAAGCGCTCCATCTACGGGCCGATGAAGGCTGCGGTGGAGGCGCTTACCCGCTACATGGCCATGGAGCTGGGGCCGCGGCGGATTTCGGTGAACGTGGTAGCCCCTGGCGCCATCGCGACCGATTTCAGCGGCGGCACGGTCCGAGACAACCCCGAGGTGAACAAAGCCATCGCCTCGCAAACTGCGCTCGGCCGGGCTGGCCAACCGGAGGACGTCGGGCCGGTAATCGCGGCGCTGCTCTCCGACGAGATGGGCCGGGTCAACGGTCAGCGCGTCGAGGTGTCGGGCGGCGTACACCTGTAAGCCTACGTCCAGGGGCCAAGCCGAGCCCCACTACGCCGCAGGCATCTTCGCGGTGGCCCTTCAATTGGTTTCGAACCTCCGAATCAATCCCAGGGGGCGCCCCGCTTAGCTAAGGATGTCGATCGGAAACGTCTCTAATCTGGAGGCGCGCTCATGTCCGTTATGGGCGCTCAACACCGAACGGCATCCGATGCGTGACTTAGCGCGACCACCACCGTCGCACCTCAGCCAACAGCGACAGCCGCCGAGCCGCTCTGAATTCAACGTGAGGCTCGGCAGCGCCCGTCGCACCAAGCGTAGAGACGATGGAAGGCGCGGAGTACCCAAGCGCCAGCGCTGCCTGGAAAGTTGAGGGATGGGAAAGCGCCGCGACCGCCGCCCCTAACGCGGCTAGCCCGACCAGACTGGCCCAGAAGAACCGGGTCCTCAGATAGGCCGGCAGGCCGTCATGGCGCGCCGCGAGCAGGCGTAGGACGTCGGGGACAAGGCCGCCCAGCCCGCCGGCTGCAGCGGCCTGCCAGGCCGGAAGGAGGGACGCCGCCGTCACAGGTGCGCCCCCACCGCGTCCAGCGCCCTTCGCGCCTGTTCAGGGCTCTGCGTCTCGCCCTGGACGAGGCCCGTGACGCTGACGACCGCCTGGACGCCGGGTACGTACTCCTCTGGCAACGGTGCGCGAAGCGGGGTGACCGCCGAATTGACGATCCAGACCGGCGATGCGTCCGGCCTCGTGAGCTCGGCGACCTTCGAGGCGAGGTGCAGCCGGTCGAGGAGGCTGGCGACCGGCTTGAGCGTGGTGAGCGGAGCCGCCATGACGCCGAACACGCAAGTCGCCGCCTTACCCGTCGCCTCATCCTGGTCAGCCAGGGCGGTCACGGCCGCAGGATCGACGTCGATCTCTTCGCCCATCGTCGTCGTAAGCTCGGCCATGGCAGGCTCCCCGCGTCCAAGGTGACCTATATCGGCGCCGACCGCCACTCACCTCCTGAGTTCGGTCCGAGGGCCGGGCGGCTCAGTCCGGCAGCCCAGCCGCGTCCAGCAGCTCGGGGATGGTGGTGCGGAGCTTGAAGTAGCCGCGCGTGGCGTGGGGCCAGGCGCGCTCGTCCCAGGGCCGCCGGAGGCGGGGTCCGCTCGGCAGGACGGCGGCGGACGGGCCGACCGGTGCCCAGGCCGTCACGACCGGAAGGTCTTGCGACCAGCCCGGCCCCGCCTCACCCGCCTCGCAGCCGAAGCGCTCCGCGGCCCGGGCCAAGGCGTCCGCCATGGCCTCCCGGTCCGCCGCCCGCACGTTCTCGCT
>CALMGB010000287.1:1866-7803 GCA_937863535.1 uncultured Caulobacteraceae bacterium | reverse complement strand
GCGGGACTGGACGCAACTACACCTACTTTCCCGACCGGCAGACCCACCGGATCCTCCTGGAGGATTTGCGTAACGAAAACGTCTGCGACCGGCTGAGGGCGATCTGGACCCACCCGCGCAGCCTTGATCCCGCTCGTCGCAAACGGCGCGCCACGCGTGAGATCGGTGAGGAACTCGCCGTCGTTTCCAAAGAGCTGGAGCGAAACACAGCGATCAGCGACACCTCCGCCCAGAACATCGCGCAGTTCATGATGCGTTGCATCTTCACCATGTTCGCCTGCAGCGTCGGCCTGTTGCCTGAGGACGGCTTCGTTCAGCTGCTGGACCGCTGCATCGGCTCGCCGGACATGTTCCCCCGGCTGGTTCGGGAACTCTGGATCAAGATGAACGACCCCGCCTACGAGGGTCGATACTTCAGCGACTTTGACGCCCATGTCCCCCACTTCGGCGGCAAGCTGTTCCATGACTGCAAGACTTATCCGCTATCGGCCGAAGCGCTGGTGGCGCTTCGGGACGCCGCTGCCCGGTCATGGTCGGACGTCGAGCCGGCCCTCTTCGGCGCCCTGCTGGAAGGTGCGCTCGACGTGGACGAACGCCGGCGGCTGGGCGCCCACTACACGCCACGCGTCCACGTCGAGCGGATGGTCCAGACCGTCGTCATGGAGCCCCTGCGGGAGGACTGGAGGCGCACCCTCAGCAAGGTCGAGCGCGCCCGCGACGCGGGCGATCTGGAGCGCGCCCAGGCGTGGGTCCGCCGGTTCCACCATCGGCTCCGCAAGCTTCGCGTGCTCGACCCCGCCTGCGGGACGGGCAACTTCCTCTACATCGCGCTGGAGCTGGTCAAAGGCCTGGAAGCCGAGGTGCTGGAGACCCTGGTTCAGCTCGGCGCGCCTGAACTCCTGGCCCTGGAGGTGGTCAATCCCCACCAGTTCCTGGGACTGGAGGTGAACCCCCGCGCCGCGGTGATCGCCGAACTGGTGATCTGGATCGGCTTCCTCCAGATCCATTACCGCACCCATACCAGCCATCCGTCAGAACCGATCCTGCACGCCTACGAGACCGTCCAGGTCCAAGACGCCGTGCTCGCCTGGGACGGATACCCCTTGCCTGGCGTGACAATGCGCGAGGGGCTTAGAGTCGAGGCGCTTCCCAATCCGCGCCATCCGCTATGGCCGGAAGCGGACTTCATCGTCGGCAACCCGCCGTTCATGGGCGGCAAGGATCTGCGCACCCGCTTGGGCGACCTGTACGCCGAAGCCCTCTGGGCCGCCCACCCGCAGATGAACCGAAGTGCGGACCTTGTCATGTACTGGTGGGACCATGCCGCCGAGCAGCTGGTGCAGGAGGGCTCGCGCCTGCGCCGCTTCGGCTTCGTCACCACCAACTCCCTGACCCAGAGCTTCCAGCGCCAGACCTTGGAACGCCATCTGAACGGGCGCCGCCCCCTGCATCTGGTTTTCGCCATCGCCGACCACCCCTGGACGCGCGCCGCGCCGGACGCGGCGGCCGTCCGCGTCGCCATGACGGTCGCCGACGCCGGGCGTGGCGACGGCGTGCGGCTGGAGATCGTGGCGGAAACGGCGCTGGAGGGGGACGAGCCGCATCTTGAGTTCGGGAGGTTGCAGGGGCGGATCAATAGCGACCTGAGCGTGGGCGTCGACCTGACCAAGGCCTCGGCCCTGCTCGCCAACCGCGGCCTGTGCTCGCCCGGGGTGAAGCTGCACGGCGCGGGCTTCATCGTCAGCCTTGAGAAGGCGCGCGAGCTGGGGTTAGGGCGCCGCCCGGGACTGGACGCCTTCATCCGCCCGTATCGGAATGGCCGCGACATCGTCCAGCAGCCCCGCGACGCCTGGGTGATCGACCTCTACCCCCTGCCCTCGGAGGCGGTGCGGGTCCGCTTCCCCGAGGTCTACCAGCACCTGCTCGCCACGGTGAAGCCGCAGCGCGACAGCAACCGTATGGCGTACCGGCGCGAGCACTGGTGGTGGTTCGGCGCCACCCACGAGATGTACCGGAGCTTCACCGACGGCCTGACCCGCTACATCGCCACCCCCGAGACGGCCAAGCACCGCATCTTCGTCTTCATCCCCGCAGGCGTGCGCGCCGACAACATGCTGGTCAACTTCGGCTTGTCGGAAGCTTTTCATCTGGGGGTGCTGTCCTCGCGGGTGCACCTCGCCTGGGCGCTGGCCACCGGGGCGGTGCTGGAGGACCGACCGCGGTACACCAAGTCCCTATGCTTCGAGCCGTTTCCCTTTCCTGCCCCTAGCCCGATGCTGCGCCGTCACATCGGAGAGGTGGCGGAGGAGCTGGAAACAACGCGAGTGAACGTCCGGGCGGAACATCCCCGGCTGGCCCTGACCGACCTCTACAACGCCCTTGCGGCGCAGCGCGCCGGCGCGGTCATCGATACCGTATTGCTCACCCAAGGCCGGATCCTGATCCTGGAGGAGCTTCATGCCCAGCTCGACGCCCTCGTCCTGCAAGCCTACGGCTGGCCAACCACCTTGACCGACGCCGAACTGCTGGATCGCCTGTTCGAGCTGAACCAGGGGCGCCGCGGTGAAGAGAAGGCGGGAGGCGTGCGATGGCTGCGGGCCGCCTATCAGACATCCCGTTTCGCCGATCCGCTGATCGCCGAGCCGACCGCCCTTCCGCACGTAGCGTCGGCGCCTTCCCGGGCCCTGCCCTCGCCGCCTTTTCCCGCCAATCCTGACGAGCAGTCGGAAGCCGTGTTGAGGATGCTGGAAGAGCGGGGCGCCGTGATGAGCATCTCCGACACCGCCGCCTGCTTCAGGAGCCGGCGCAGAAACCTGATGAAGGACGTTGAAGCCGCCCTCTTGGTGCTCGCTCAATACGGCCAGATTGGCGTCACGCCCGGCGGTCGGTTCCAAGCGCGCCGAGCTGCGTGAGCAAGCGCTCCTGCATCCAGGGTTTGCCGAGCGCCCGCCGGATGTATGGCGGAGACAAGCCCCGACCTTGAGTTTGACGAAGGACGAGGCCCTGGCCTCCTCCCAGCCCCGTCAGGCGTTCAGGACGCCCTTGTCGGTCATCATGGTCTTCAGCTCGCCGTCCTGGAACATCTCGCGCACGATGTCCGAACCGCCGACGAACTCGCCCTTCACGTAGAGCTGGGGGATGGTTGGCCTGTCGCTGAAGGTCTTGACGCCCTGGGGCAGACCTTCGTCCTGCAGCACGTCCACGCCGACGAAGTCCACGCCGAGGTGGTCGAGGATCTGCACCACCAGGGAGGAGAAACCGCACTTGGGCTGGTCCGGGACGCCCTTCATGAAAAGCACCACCGGGTGTTCGGCGACAGTTTTGGCGATGAAGGCGTCCACCGCCGGAGCAGGTTCGGCGGTCTGGTGAAGGGTGTCGGTCATGACGGCCAAAGCCTCCTTAGCGAGCGAGCGACGAGCCCAGAGCTAGGCCGACCGACCCCGCAGATCAAGCCTCGCCCGCCTCAGGCCGCGCTTTCTCAGGCCACGCTCTGCCGGGCGGTGGCGGCGAAGCGGGCGATCTCGATCTGAGCAGCGACGCCGGCCGGCAGTTCGCGCTCGACCGCTTCGGACAGGCTCTCCAGCATCTGCGGCGTGTCCGGCTCCACGATGATGCTGGCCAGGCCGGGCTCGGTGAGGGCGTAGGCCAGGGTGATCTGCTGGCCCGTCCAGGTGCGGGTCTGGTCCAGGAAGGCGTAGACCTCCGGGCTCGCCATCTGTGGCCGGCGGATCAGCCGCGCCAGCCCCCGGACCACGGGAGAGGCCGGCGGCGGCTCGGCGGGATCGACGTGCGGGCCGTAGCCGAGGACCGTCATGCCCCGCTCGGCGGCGTGCTTCAACAGGTTCCGCTCCGGCCAGCCGGAGCAGATGTTGTAGCGGATCGCGAGCACGTCGAAGTCGATCTGGGGCAGGTATTCGTCGGTAATCGGCGCGTCGCCCGCGAGCGCCAGCCGCGTGGTGAGCCGGGCTTCGCGGATGGCCTCGAGGTCGCCCAGTTCGGCGCGCGTCAGCACGCCGGGCGCGGGCTGGTCCAGCATCAGCGCGTCCAGATAGGTCGCGCCGCTGGCGGCGAGCGCGGTGCGCACCTGGCGCTCGAAGGGCGGCCCGTCCAGGTCCAGGCGCAACATCAGGATAAGCACCCGGCGCCCCACGACGGCTACGGCCTGCCGCACGGCCTCCGCCGCGCCGATGTCGCCGGCTGCGAAGCTGAAGCTGTTGACGCCGCATTCCAGCGCCGTGCACACCAGCTTGTAGGCCTCCGGCGCCGACTGGCCTTCGCGCAGAGACAGGGTTATGGCCGAGCTGGACAGGCCGGTATTGGTGTAGGGCCGATAGCGCACGGCGCGTCAGCCTTCCCGCGCAACCGTCTCGAGCGCCAGCGCGTGCAGTTCGCCGCCTACACGGCCCTCCAGCGCCGCGTAGACCAGCTTGTGCTGGCGCACCTTGGACAAATCCTTGAAGGCATCGCTGACGATGCGGGCGCGGTAGTGGTCTCCATCCCCGGCCAGGTCGTCGATGCGGATGTCGGCGTCGGGAAATGCCGCGCGCAGGCTGGCGTCCAGGTCTGACACCGACATCGGCATGGTCCGCCCCCGCGGGCGCCACCGATAGCGACCCGATTCGTCCTCAGTCTAGCTTGCGAGCTTGACTGAGCCGTTAATGGTGAAGGGACGTAAACGCTCCTATATCCGTGCTTCAACGAGATTTGAGGAGTGGAGATGACGCCCGACGGGACCCAGGCGCCGCAGGCCGGACGGCACAATTCCGCCTCCGGCTTCGACCTCACCCCGCCCTCCCCTGACGAGCGGCGGACGCTGGAGGCGGACCTGAGCGGTGAAGAGAAGCGCGTGCTGCTGAACCACGGCACCGAGGCCCCCTTCTGCGGCGGCCTGCTGAACAACAAGAAGGCGGGCGCCTACTGCTGCCGGCTGTGCGGCCTGCCGCTATTCCTGGCGCAGGCCAAATTCGAGAGCGGCACCGGCTGGCCCTCCTTCACCACGCCCTACGACGACGAGCACGTGCACGCCATTGTGGACCGCAGCTACGGCATGACGCGGACCGAGACCCGCTGCGCGCGCTGCGACAGCCACCAGGGCCACGTCTTTCCAGACGGCCCGCGGCCGACCGGCCTGCGCTACTGCATCAACTCCGTCTCGCTCCAGTTCGCCGCCGAGGACGGGCCCTTCCCCGACCCGATGCATCGCGGAGAGGCGAACCTCAAGGCCGAGACGGGCAGCTAGTCCCCTAGCCTCAGCCCTGATCGCCGCGCCGCCATTCCGCTTCCACCGCGGTCCTGAGGTCGCCTCGAACACTGCGGCGGATCAGGGACACCCCCTGCAACGCCAGGCGCGGGCCGCCCAGCAGCCGCGCGCGCCAAGCGTAGCCCAGGCGGTAGATCGACTGGTCCGTCCGCAATTCGCCATCCTGCACGTAGGTGGCGGTCACGCCCACGGGGAGGGTCGCCTCGCCATTCCCGCTCGCCCCCGTTTTCCGCGCGCGGGCCACCTCGGCGCGAAGGCCCGGCTGGATCCAGTCGAGGTCGATCTGGGGCTTGGCGGCGCTCACCTCCATGGCGTGGTCGAGCACCACGCGGGGAAACAGGTAGCGCTCGCTCTGGATGGCCTGGGCGGGATCGACGGACTGGAGGGCCAGGCGGGCGCCGTCCGCTTCCATCTGCGAAGTCATGACGAAGGCGTAGCGGGCGCTGGCCGCGTGGTCGGCCGCCGCCTCGCGCCTGGCGTCGTGCACCCGCTCGCGATGAGAGTCCCAGAAGTTCAGGCCTGCGATGACCAGGGCCAGCACCCCCACCAGTTCGCTGATGGTGAGCCAGAGGCGAAAGCGCCTCTTCCGGGCGGCGGGGGTGTCGGTCATGGCGCCACGCCATGCGTCACCGCAGCCCGCCCGGTCAAGCGCACCGCCCCAGTCAGGCGCCCACCGC
>CALMGB010000287.1:0-1856 GCA_937863535.1 uncultured Caulobacteraceae bacterium | reverse complement strand
CAGTAGCCGTCCGGGTCCTTGAGGAAGGCGATGTGCTTCATGCCGCCTTCCCCCAGCCGCTTCTGAAAGGACACGCCCAGTCCCTCGAAACGCTCGCAGGCGGCGCGCACGTCGGGGGTGGAGACGCAGATATGGCCGAAGCCCCGCGGCTCGCTGTTGCCGTCATGGTAGGCGAAGCCCGGATCGTCCTCCGTGCCGTGGTTGTGGGTCAGCTCCAGGACGCCTTTCAGCCTCGCGAGCCACGCCTGCAGCCCTGCCGGGTCAGCCGGCGCACGCGCCGCCTCCTCCGGATCGAGGATCAGGAAGTACAGGCTGAATTTGGCTTGCGCGAAGTGGGCCTCCCTCACCACGGAAAACCCCAGCACACGGGTGTAGAAGTCCAGGCTGAGCCGGATGTCCTTCACCCGCAGCATGGTGTGGTTGAAGACGAACCCGGAGGTCGGCGTGTCTGTCATCTGGACGGTTCCTGGAGATACGGATCAGGCGCCGAGGGCGGCGCGGACCTTGGCGGCGATGTCGGCGAGGACCTTGCCGCTGGGCCCGTGGGGTTCGGCGTCGACGAGCGGGCGGCCGGCGTCGCAGGCCTTGCGCAGATCGATGTCAATGGGAACCTCGCCGAGGAAGGGGACGCCGAGCTCCACCGCCACCGCCTGGGCGCCCCCGCGGCCGAAGATCGGGATCGGCTCGCCCGTCGAAGGGTCGGGGAAGTAGGCCATGTTCTCGACCACGCCGAGCAGGGGCACGCCCGTCTTTCGGAACATGCCGGCCCCCCGGCGCACGTCGATCAGGGCCACCTCCTGAGGGGTGGAGACGATCACCGCACCGTCGACGCGGACCTTCTGCGCCAAGGTGAGCTGGATGTCGCCGGTGCCGGGCGGCATGTCGATCACCAGCACGTCTAGCTCGTCGCCGGGCGCGCCCCAGACGACATCGGTGATGAACTGGGTGATGGCGGAGGAGGCCATGGGTCCCCGCCAGATCATCGGCGAGCCCTCGTCCACGATGAAGCCGATCGAGACCGTCTTCAGGCCGAACGCCTCCAGCGGGATCAGCTTCTTGTCGGCGTTCACCCGGGGTTCGCCCACCAGGCCCAGCATGCGGGGCACGGAGGGGCCGTAGATGTCGGCGTCCATCAGCCCGACCTTCAGGCCCCGCCGCGCCAGGGCGACCGCGAGGTTCACGGCCACCGTGGACTTGCCCACTCCGCCTTTTCCTGACGCGACAGCCACCACCTTGCGCACGAACGGCACCGGCTGGGGCTGCGCCACCGGCTTGTGGGCATGCAGGCTGGCCTGAGCGTCGGGCGGGAGACGGGCTGAAGCCTGCCCAGCGGCAGGCGGCGGCGCGGCATGGCGGGGCTGGACCTCGAAGCGGCCGGGCGCGTCGCCATCTGCGGTGAGTACCACCTGGGCGCGGCGCAGGTGGGGCACCGCCATGAGCGCCGCCTCCGCCGTCTCGCGCACGGCGGCGTAGCGGCCGACCTCGGCGGCCGGCGCCTCCAGCATGAAGCCCGCGCGGCCCGGCCCGATGGCCAGCCCCTGCACCAGTCCGGCGGACACGAGGCCTTTCCCGGTGACCGGATCGCGCACGGCCTCCAGCGCAGCGAGCACGGCGGCCCGATCGGGCGCCACGGGCGCGCCAAGAGGCTCTGGCTTGGGAGGAGGCGACGTTGAGGCGTCTAGGGGCATGGCTTGCACTGGAAGCGGGGCCGCTTCATATCCCGGCGACCACGTTGCATTGCAAGGCCGCAGGCTCTGCACGTCAGGTGCGCGCGGACCAGGAGACGTTCCCCTGCCCGGGAAAGACGCCAGCGAACCCACTCAGAAGCCCGGTCCTTGGGATGCGCCTACGCAGGG
>CALMGB010000286.1 GCA_937863535.1 uncultured Caulobacteraceae bacterium | reverse complement strand
GCCGCTTCCGAGCCGCCATCGCAACCTCCTCCGTCAGGGTGTTGCGACGACCGTTGAATCCGCCCTGACTGCCCCTGTCGCTGTGGTGCATGCAGCCTGGCGGCGGACCGCGGACCTGCACGGCGCCCCTGAGCGCCGCAACCGCCAGGCGGGCGTCGATGGAGCGGCTGATCGCATAGCCGACCACCCGGCGCGACCAGGCGTTCAGGATCACCACCACGTAGACGAAGCCCGCAAGGATGGAGACATAGGAGATGTCCGCCACCCAGAGCTGGTCGGGGCCGTCGGGGACCAGCTCGGCGGCCCGGTTCGGGAAGATTGGCTCCTCGTGGTCGCTGTCGGTCGTTGCGACGTAGCGGCGCCGACGTCTGGGCTGCAGGTTGTGTGTGCGCATGAGCCGGCGCACCTTCTTGCTGTTCACCACCAAGCCCTGGTGGCGTAGCTCCGCACAGACGCGCCGATAGCCGTAGGCCTCGAACTCCTCGCCGATGGCCTTGATCCGGCTCAGGATCTCGACATCCAAGCCTGTCTCGGCAGGCATGTCGTAGTAGGTGGACCGCGCCAGCCCCATCAGCCGGCAGCCTTCGCTGACGCTGAGACCAGAGGGCCGGCGATCACGGACGTAGGCGCGCTTCTGGGCGAGCGTCCTTGCTTCAGAGCCCCCTTTGAGAGGATCGATCTCAAGCGCCTGACGACCGACCAGCCGCTCCAGTGCAGCGATCTTGCCCTCGTACTCGGTCAGCATGTTGGCCGACTCAATCTCGTCGTCGAACTCGCCAGCCTCCGCCTTGGCCACCCAGACCCGGATCAGGTTACGGCAGATGTCATGCCGCTTGGCCAGTCCGTACAATGTCTCGCCTGCAGCGTACTCCGCCGCCACTAAACGCTTGAACTCGATGCTGTGAACGCGGTGCTTGGCCACGACCCCACTCCTGTAAGGCCCGCCAGCAGTTTCAATCCAATCGCCTCATCCTGTCCACCTCAAGGGGCGCACTCCAGCCCTGGCGGATCGACGACGCGCCGCAGGATTATGTGGCCGCCCAGCTGCGGGCGATCCGCGGCGTCGAGGTCGAGGTTGGCGCGCTGGAAGGCAAATGGAAGGTCAGCCAGAACCAACCGGCGGCGAACCGAGCAGGCGCCGTTCAGGACCTGCTTGAAGGTGGGCGCGACGCACTCGCCGCCGAGGTCCGGTAAACACCCCGGCAGGTCGATTGCGCGGTCCGCTCACGGCGGGAGAATCCACGAGGAAGGGCGTAGCGCCTAGCCTAAGCTACGCGCCCCATAGGCGACGTTCAGCTTGCTCCAGCATCCGGACGCTCAGACGCCTCAAGAGAAGCCGCTGCTTGGGCCGTCAAGGGCAGCTTGTAGAGTAAATCTGACATCACCAGCGCGCTCGGGATTGAGGAGGGCGGCCGATCGATATGGCCGCCCTCTCGACAGAGCTTCAGATGACGACGAGGCCGCCGCCGGCGACGATCTCCTCGCCCGTGACGAAGGTGGCGTCGGCAGCGAGAAAGAGCACGATCGCGGCGATTTCTTCGGCCTGCCCCATGCGCTGCAGCGGCACGCTCGCGGTGATGCCGGTCTTGAATCCTTCAATTTGCTCTATACTCAGACCGGACTTGCCGAAGATCGGCGTCTCGATCGGGCCGGGGCTGACGACGTTCACTCTTATGCCCTTGGGCGCGAGCTCAGCGCCGAGGGTTCGGCCGAAGGAGCGCACCGCCGCCTTGGTGGCCGAATAGACGCTGGTGTCCGGCATGCCGGAGGACGCCGCTGTAGAGGCGGTGAAGATTATGCTGCCGCCGGGCGGGATGTGCCGCGTTGCGGCCTTAGCGACGAACAGCGCGCCGCTCACATTGATGTCAAACTGACGGTCGAAATCCTGCTCAGTCAGCTGGTCGAGCGGCGAGAAGGCGGCTACCCCGGCGTTGACAAACAGGACGTCGATTCGGCCGTGGCGAGCGGCCACGTCCTCAGCCAGCTTTTTGGAAGCCGCGGCGTCGGCTTGGTCGGACAAGACGACCTCTATCCCTTCGAGTTCGGCCTGTGCCTTGACCAAGCCAGCAGGATTGGCGCCGGTCGCCACAACGGTGGCCCCTTCGTTCTTGAACAGCCGGGCAGTGGCTGCTCCGATACCCGTGGTACCGCCCGTGATAAGTGCGACCTTACCTGTCAATTTAGCCATAGCACCTTTTCCATACCAGCCGGTATGGAATGTTAGATAGTGCGAGAGGCGGTGTGGCAAGGGCTCAGGGCTGCAAATTTGGTAGAAGGGCTGTCAGCTCCGCTCCCACCCAATCTGCTGCCTGGGCCGTCGCTATCGGCGCTCGGACCGCTGGCAAGGGCGGGACCTAACCTGGGCTCCGCGCCCATAGGCGACATGCGGCCTCTTCCAGAAACACGAAATTCGAGAAGGTGCAGCGACGGCTTACCAGCAGCCCCGAACCGTAGGTGGTGCGTAGGGGCTGACAGCGGTCTTCACCGCTGGAATGGCCAAGGCATTCCTTGATGAAGCCGGCGGAACGGGCGAGACCGGCAGCAAGCCGGCCCCGCTCCTTCCTACAGCTTAACGCGCGCCATACCTGTCTCGGCGTACCGAGGGCCGGCCGTGGCGCCGTTGGGCGCCGCCGCCTCGATCTCGGCGAGATCGGCCTGTGTGAGGGTCACGTCTGGCGCGCCGGCGCTGTCACGCAGGGTCTCGCTGCGCTTCACGCCTGGGATCGGCACGATGTCGTCTCCCTGGGCGAGCAGCCAAGCGAGCGCGATCTGCGCGTTCGACACGCCGTGGCGCTTGGCGACCACCCCGATCGCCTCCACTACGGCCAGGTTCTTCGGCAGGTTCTCGACGGAATAGCGCGGGTCGTTGCGCCTCCAATCGCTGGGCGGCAGATCGTCGAGGCTCTTGATCCCGCCCGCCAGGAACCCGCGGCCAAGCGGGCTGTAGGGCACAAAGCCGATGCCATTTTCTCGGCAGGCCGGCAGGATGTCGGCCTCCACGTCGCGCTCCCAGATCGAGTACTCACTCTGCAGGGCGGTGATCGGATGAACCTTGGCGGCGCGTCGCACCGTCGCGGCAGCCGCCTCGGACAGGCCGAGGAAGCGGACCTTGCCTTCCTTTACGAGCTCCGCCATGCCGCCCACCGTCTCTTCGATCGGCACGTTCGGATCAACGCGGTGCTGGTAGAAGAGGTCGATAGTGTCAATGCCCAGCCGTTTGAGCGAGCCCTCGCAGGCCCGCCGGGCGTTGGCGGGGCTACCGTCGACGCCTGTGGGGGTGTTCCCATCCCAGCTCATGGCGAACTTGGTGGCGACGACGAGGCCTTCTCGGCGGCCGCGGATGGCGGCGCCCACCAGCTCCTCATTGCGGAACGGACCGTACATCTCGGCGGTGTCGAAGAAGGTGACGCCCAAGTCGATCGCTTCGTGGATCGTGCGAGTCGAGGTGGCGTCATCGGCCACCCCGTAATTGATGTTGCCCTCCCGGATCATCGGCATGCAGCCGATGCCGATGGCGGACACGTTCAATCCGTGGCTGAGATTACGGTGCTTCATAGGCGTTCCTGAATGCGACTGAGCGATTGAAGATGGTGATCGGCTTGCTCCCTGACCATGTTCAGCCGACCGTCGTCTGAACCGCCAGGGTAATCGCATTTGGGGGTAAGCGCCCTTAGCCGACTCTGACCTTCTGCCCGGAAGGCGACATTCACGTGGTCGTTCGAAGCTCGACCGACGGGCTATGGATGTCCGCTGTTGGGCACCAATCGGACTTGCCGCCTTGGCCCCACAGCGACATCGCCGGAAGTGCTACGACGGGTCGAGTTCAGCTACCGTGCGTTCTGCGGCGCTTCGGGCGCTGTAAGTGTCAGGATTTCAGGGTCGGCCGTCGCTTCGTCCGGCTTTGGATGTTCAAAGCCTTGAACGATGGTCGAGTAAATCTCGTTTAGCCGCTTAACGGCAGCGTCGGCCGCCATCTTGGTGCAATTGGCGCTGCCCGGGATGTCCGGGTGCTGGTCGGAACATACCTTCAGTCTTGCGTCGATGCTGGAGAAGTCCGCTGAAGGCTGCGATCGTGCCGGCGTGCAGGCCAGCACGGACAGAACGGTGAAGGCCGCGGTTGTGAGTCGTTTCATGGCAGGTCCGCCGCTTGGGTGATCTGGCCAGCCCTATCACGGCGAACACCGCAAGCGTCGACGCGGTCCGAAGAGTGACTCGCCAGCCTCGCAAGCCGCCCTTTGCGAAAGTCGCTGTTTCAGTTGCGCCCAAAGCCGACTCCAGCTCGCCTCCAGAAACGCGACATCGCACGAACGTGTAACAAGGCCTCTTGCAGGAGATCGGCATCTCGTTTGGGCGACGAGGTCACGAGGCGCGTTGGCCTGCCAGCGCTTCTATGTGCCGGTGAGCGGTAAGCCCACCGAGCGGCCGTCTTCGTCTATTCCGACGCTTACGTGAGCCTCGACAAGATCGAGACCAACCGCCATCGTCGCACGTAGACCGTCGGGGGACATCGTGAAGCTCTTAGCTACAGCTGCTCTGTTCCTGTGCGCGACATCGGCGGCGGCGGAGATCGCGACACCCTCGCGGCCGGTCACCGATCCGGGGTCCATAGTGTCTCCCGTCAATGCGTCAGCGAAGCCCGTGCCGCTCGACGACCTCGGCTATTCGCGTGGCCTGCTATCGGCGGCGTGGAGCGTCGACGGCAAGCGCCTCTTCCTCTCGACTAACCTGACCGGTCGCTACAACATCTGGACGACCGAGGCGTCCGGCAGCTGGCCGGTGCAGTTGACCCAGGCTGACGACCGCCAGTCCGGCATTCTCGTCTCCCCGGACGGCAAGACGGTCTTCTTCAACCAGGACCACGGCGGCGACGAGGAATACGACATCTACACCGTCCCGAGCCTGGGCGGCCCGGTGACCAACCTGACCGCCACCCCCGATGTCTGCGAGGAGGGGGTGCTCGTCTCCCCCGACGGCGCGCGCATTGCGCTCACCTACAAGCTCAAGACCAAGGGCCAGACCGACATCGCGGTGCTCGATCTCGCGACGCGCGCGGTGCGGCCGCTGACCCACGAGCCCGATGCGCAGTGGAGCTGGACGCCCGTGGCCTGGGTCGAGGGCGGACGGACTCTGATCGCCAACCGCGGCTTCACCGACCAGACGGCGGGCGAGGTGTGGTCCATCGACGTGGCGACCGGCCGCGCGACCCGCCTGCTCGGCAAGCCCAAGATCGTCTACGTCGCGGCCGACGCGACGCGGGACGGCGTCACCCTGGCGGTCACCACCAACGAGGGCACGGGCCAGAGCCATGCCGGCCTCTATTCCGTGCGCGACGGGGCCTTCCACAGCCTGAAACCGACCGCCTGGGAGCAGACCGCTGACGCCATTTCGCCGGATGGGAGCGCCATGGCTGTCGAGACCGGGGTCGACGGGCGTACCGACATCTCCATCGTCGATCTGAAGACCCTGGCGGAGCGCACGCTGCCCCTGCCACCGGGGTCCAACGCGGTCCCGGCTTCCAAGCCCTTCACACCCGACTCCCGCCGCCTCCTGGTGGCCCAGACCGGCGCGACCTCGCCCGGCGCGCCGGTGATCGTCGACCTCGCCAGCGGTCGGGTGCAGGCACCGATCCAGCTCGCCATGGCCAGCCTCGATCCTGCGACCCTGCCGCGATCGAAGGTGGTGACCTATCGCAGTTTCGACGGCACCCTGGTCAGCGCCATCCTGACTCTGCCGTTTAACCTGAAGCGCGACGGCTCCAATCCCGCCGTGGTCATGCCGCACGGCGGGCCGACCGGCCAGGCCACCGACTACTTCAACAAGACCGCCACCGCGCTCGCCAGCCGCGGCTATCTCGTGATCCAGCCCAACCCCCGCGGGTCGACCGGCTACGGCCACGCCTTCCAGGTCGCCAACTTCCAGGACCTCGGCGGCGGCGACTTGAAGGACGAGCTCGCCGCCAAGGGTTTCTTGGTCGCGACCGGGTACGTGGACGCGCGGCGGGTGGGGATCACCGGGGGGTCCTACGGTGGGTTCATGACCCTGATGGCGATCGGGCGGGCGCCGGACGCCTTCGCGGCCGCTGTTCAGGAGTACGGCATCATTAACTGGCGTACCATGTGGGCGCACGAAGACGCCGGCCTGCAGGCCTACCAGCGGGCGCTCCTCGGCGATCCCGCCGCCTATCCGAAGGTCTATGACGCTTCCTCGCCCCTGACTTACGTCAAAGCGGTGAAGGCGCCCCTGCTGTCGCTGCAGGGCGAGAATGACATCCGCGTCCCCCGGGAAGAGGCCCAGCAGGTTACCGACGCTATTAAGGCTGACGGGGGCGACGCCGAGGTGGTCTTCTACCCGGCCGAGGGCCACGGCTTCGCGAAGCGCGAGAACCAGGTCGACGCGCTGCGACGCACCGTCGAATGGTTCGACCGCTACCTGAAGGACGCGCCACACTGAGGTCAGGGTGACGGCCGCGGTTTGCGGCAGCATCAGGCGTATGCGCCCTCAGCGGACTCCAGCTTAGCTCCAGCTTCCAGACATTCGGAGAGGCTGAAAGCGCTTGCCTGGCGAGCCAATCCAGACCCGTTGCAGCCTCACGCCTTGCTCCAGGAACACGACCTTCTGCCGGGTCGCGGGGCCCGTCCCACGAGCTGTTTGCCCGGAACTCCAAGGCAGGCCAGACTAGCAGTCTCTCCCTAAAAGCCAGCTAGGTCCGAGGGCTGAAAATCTGGCCTACCCGGTCGGGTGTACCCGGTATTCGCTCCAAGTGCGGATAACGCAGGCCGCCGTCGTAAACGATGCGGACCGACGCAACGCCGCCTTCCGACTTGACGACAAGATCGACGACGCCGGTAGTCTTGGCTGTCATGATGGCCGCCTTCAGCGCATCGGCGTCATATGTGGTCCCATCGACAGCCAGGATCGTCCCGCCGGGCACAAGACCTGCGTGGAAGGCCGGTCCGTCCCATGCCACTTGTTCAAGCTTGCCCTCCTTGCCGACCGTAAGACCGATAGACGTGGATAGGTCGATCCGGCCGTGGGCTTCCGACGCGGTGACGTAGTCACTCGGCTTGTCGGTGTAGACCCTGCGCTAGCCGCCGCGCGTCAGGCCATCTAGCGGGGCGCCGGGACCGCGCCCGTCCAGGCGGGCCTCAAGAAACGATGCCCAGTCATAGGGTTCTATGCGGTTCAAAGCGGCGACCAGGTCGTCGAAGGTGTAAGTCTCGGTGACCTCGCTGCCGTCGTCCTTTCCGAAGAACGCCTTCGCAAAGTCGTCCAGCGACCGCCGGCCGCCGCTACGCTCCCGGATCAACGTGTCCACATCGAGCCAGATCAGCGACCCTTCGGGATAGTAGTCCGCCGACCGCTGCCAGCTGTCCCATGCTGACGAGGCGGCGTAGGCGATGATGGGTGCGTCTTGGGTGTCGGTCAGGTCTCGCCATCGCCGCCCGACTTGCCCTTGCATGGCGGAGGCGGTGACGGCCAGCGCGTCGAGCGCCTCCTGGCGCGTCCTCAAGCCCGAGCGCGCAGCCAGGACCCCGCCCAATATTGGGTCTGCCCCTCGTAGACCCAGAGCAGGCTGTCGCGCATGGGGGTGTTGTAGTTTGCTGTCCACAGGTCAGCCGGGCGGCGGAACTTGCCGTTCCAGCTGTGGCTGAACTCGTGCGACAGGAGATCTGCTCGCAGGACTGCCGCCGCTTGAATGCTCCGGCCCGTCCTCGGGCGACAGAGCGCTAGCAGGCAGAGGTCGCGACGAGCCAATTAAGCTTTGGCAATCTTAGCTGTCCGACGTTCGTCCCGCGTAGAAGGCCGCCGTGGTTACGAGCATCGTCCTGTGCGAAGGCGGCCGTCCCACCTAGAAAAGTCAGCAGCGTACACAGTAGAACAATGTATCGCTTCATACCGACCCTCTCCTAAAACGAACCTCGCCCGCCGGGTTCGATCCGCTCTATCCCGCCGCTCACCCGCGCCCACGGCTGCGCCCGTCTCGCCGACTACCAGCCGTCCGCCGGCTCTGCCTACGCTCGCGGGCGCAACACGGACGCGGGGCTGGGGACGCCGACGACCTCCGTACTTTCGCCGTACCTGCGCCGCCGCCTGCTGCTAGAGGAAGAGGTGGTCGGGGCTGCGATCGGGGCGCACGAACGACGCGGGGCGGAGCGCTTCGTGCAGGAGGTGTTCTGGCGAAGCTACTTCAAGGGTCACCTGGAGACCCGCCCGTCGATCTGGACGGACTATCAGCGCCAAGTCGCCGAGGCGCACGAACGCCTGGCCGCCAACTTCGGGTTGAGGCGCAGCTATGGCGAGGCCGTGGAGGGACGCACCGGGATCGACGGCTTCGACGATTGGGCGCGACGGCTGACCGGGGAGGGATGGCTGCACAACCATGGCCGCATGTGATTCGCCTCGATCTGGATGTTCACCCTGGGCCTGCCGTGGGCGCTCGGGGCGGATTTCTTCATGCGCAACCTTCTGGATGGCGATCCCGCCAGCAACACGCTGTCCTGGCGTTGGGTCGCCGGACTGCACACGCGAGGCCGCGCCTACGCCGCCCGCACCGAGAACATCGCCCGCTACACGCAAGGCCGCTTCAATCCGAAAGGCTTGAACGAGCGCCCGCAGCCGCTCGACGAAGAGATGGCGCATCCGCTCCGACCGCTCGCACCCTACGATGCTCTGCCTGAGGGCGAGGTAGCGCTCCTCCTGCACCTGGACGACTTGAACCCGTAAAGCCTCGATCTCGGAGCCGGACGGGGCGTGCGGG
>CALMGB010000285.1 GCA_937863535.1 uncultured Caulobacteraceae bacterium | reverse complement strand
AGCCTGGAGGCCGGCGACATGGGCGGTGCGGCCCAGGCCTACGCTGGCGTGATGCAAGCCGAGCCCGACAACGTGAAGGCCATCGCCGGGCTCGCCCGCTGCTATCTCACCGGCGGCGACCTCGACCGCGCCCGCGAGGTGGCGGCCATGGCTCCAGCCGACGCCAAGGACGCCGATCTCGCCAGCGTGCGCGCCGCCCTCACCCTGGCCGACAATGCGGCGGGCTCTACCGACGAGTCGCGGGCGTTCGAGCAGCGCCTCACGGCCGAGCCGAGCGACCACGAGGCCCGGTTCGAGCTGGCCAAGCTGCTGGCCGGCCAGGGGCGGTTCGATCAGGCCGCCGACCACCTGCTGACCATCCTGGAACAGGACCGCATGTGGAACGAGGAGGCGGCTAGAAAGCAGCTGCTCACCGTGTTCGAGGCGGCGGGGCCGACGTCGGACGTGGCGCGCTCGGGCCGCAAGCGCCTCTCTTCCATCCTGTTCTCGTGAGGGTGGAGGCGATGGCCAGCTATCGCCACGCATCCGACCTGCCCCAGTTGATCCCGGTCTTTCCGCTGGACGGAGCGATCCTGATGCCGCGCGGGCGGCTGCCGCTGAACATCTTCGAGCCGCGCTATCTGAACATGATCGACGACGCCATGGCCGGCGAGCGGATCATCGGCATGGTGCAGACCCGCAGCGGAGGCGCGCGCGACAACCCGGCGCTGGCGGCGGTGGGCTGCGCGGGGCGTATCACCAGCTATGCGGAGACTTCTGACGGCCGCTACCTGCTGACGCTCACCGGCGTCTGCCGCTTCCGCCTGGTGGCCGAGCCTTCAACCCAGACGCCCTACCGCCAGGTCCGCGCCGCCTTCGCAGGATTTGAGCTCGACCTGGACAGCGAGGGCGACGACAGCGAGCTGGAGCCCGGCCGCCCTGAGCTGCTGGCCGGGCTGAAAGCCTATCTGGACGGGCGCGGGCTGGAGCTCGACTGGAGCCAGGCCAAGGAGGCGCCCATGGAGGCGCTGATCAACAGCCTCTCCATGGCCCTGCCCTTCGAGCCGCCGGAAAAGCAGGCTCTTCTGGAGGCGTTCTCGGTGGAGAGCCGCCGCCAGGCCCTGGTGGCCCTGCTCCAGATGGGCGCTGCGGCGCCGGGCGGGGGCGACGAGGACGAAGCCCCCTCCATGCAATGAGGACCCGTCCATGAGCCCTTCACCCCTGAAAGCCACCGAGGTCGATCCCCGCCTGCTCGAGGTCCTGGTCTGCCCGGCGACCCACACGCCGCTGGAATACGACCGGGAGGCGAAGGAGCTGATCAGCCGCGCGGCGGGATTGGCCTATCCCATTCGCGACGGCGTCCCCGTCATGCTGCCGGAAGAAGCACGGACGCTGACGGACTGATCCCCCTCCCCTTGCGGGAGAGGGGGTCAGGCTACTGCTTCACGTAAGCGGTGGAGGCCAGGAACCTGTCGGTCAGGCTGGTGAAGCCGCTGGAGATCGCGGCCGAGCTGCTGGCCTGGTAGTAGTAGCCCGTGGTCGCGCAGGACTGTAGCGCCGTGCTCACCGCGCTTTGCCCGTTGGGGCCGTTTGGGTAGATGTTGTGGCGCACGAACAGCTCGTACAGCTGCTCGTTGGGGTCCTGGCCGGTTAGGGGCACGTAGGGCGTCTCCAGCACCGCCAGCACCACGCCGTTGTTCTTCAGCTGGGTGCAGTAGGCGGTGTTGATGGGCGAGGCGTAGCAGCCGGTGAAGGTGTAGTAGTTCCAGGCCGTGTCGGCGGACAGGTTGGTGCTGTTGTTGCAGCCGACGGCGCCGTTCCCGCCCGAGTAGAAGTCCTTGTAGAAGTCGGACTCCACCCCGTCGGTGACCAGGATCACGAACTTCAGAGGCGAGGTCGAGGAGTTGCCGGTGCCGCCCGCGCCGACGTCGCTGACGAAGGTCGGCAGGTACTCGTTCATGTGGGTGTCTACGCCGAGCTGGACCTTGCTGATGGCGGTCTTGGCGCCGGAATAGTTGGTGTTGGTGTAGGCCGCCGTGGGCGCCACCAGGGCGTCGCTCAGCGAATAGATGTTGAAGGCGTAGGTGTTCTTGCTCAGCGCCTGGGCCTGCGGACCGGAGGTGACCTCGGCCTGGATGTGGTCGATCAGGTCGCTCGCGGCCGTGGTCATCACGTCATAGCGGGTGGTGGCGCCGGCGGCGTGGGCGTTGGTCAGGCCGGTCTGCACGTCTGCGGGCGTGGTGTTTCCGGGCGTGGGACCCTCGTCGTGGCAGGCGAAGGCGCAGGGCTTGGACTGGTTGCTGTCGCCGGCGTAGTGCACCTGGCTCCAGTTGTTCCCCACCCAGGTGGAGATCAGGTTCACGTCGTTGGTGGTCGCGCCCACGATCATGGAGCCCGAGACGTCCAGCAGCATGTTCATCTGGATGTTGGCGGCGAAGCCGATGTTGGTGGTGTTCGAGGCGTAGACCGGCGCGGTCTGGCCGCCCCCGTTGCACATGCCCGGCAAGACCACTGGCAGCCAGCAGGAGCCTTTCACGCTGGTCGTCATGCTGACGGTGTTGGTCACCACCGGATTGCCGTTGACCGTGGCGCAGTCCGTCGTCTGAACCGGCGTGCACAGCGAGAAGCCGGTCAGGCTCGGGGGTCCGCCCTGGAAGTTGGCCTTTAGCATGTTGAGGGCGAGCGACTTCAGCGTCGCTTCGCTGGTGTTCGGGTTCTCCGAGTCGGTGGAGCTGACCGAAAGCGCCGCGGTGTCCGTGGCCTGCTGCAGGCTCGAGCGCGCCGTGTTCACCGACGTGATGTCGATGGCGCCGAACATGCAGAGGATCAGCAGGGGCGCCAGAAGGGCGAAGACCAGCGCCACGGCGCCGCGCCTGTTCTGCGGCAGTTGGCGCGCGGTCGAGACGATCCGCCTGGACAGGCGGTCGAAGATAGCCTTGAGCCCCACGCGTCACCCGTCGACACACGTTCCCCGCCATGGGGCACGATCACCGTCAATGTCGCGCGGAACTCTTAGAGAGCCGTGAAACGACGGCGTTAGCGGGCGTTCATCAGTCGCGACGCCCCGGCGGCGCCCGTCCCGGTTCGGCTACCACTCCGTGAAGCCGCCGTCCGCGCTGCGCCAGATCGGGTTGGACCAGCTCGCATAGGCCTTGGCCTCCTCGGCGATCACCTGCTCGTCGAGCACCACGCCCAACCCCGGCCCCTCCGGCACCTGCACATAGCCGTCGTCCAGCGTAATCAAGCTCTGGTCGGCCAGGTAGGTCGGCAGGTCGTGGCCGCCGGTGTTGTAGTGGATGCCGAGGCTCATCTCCTGGATGGCGAAGTTCGGCGTCGCGGCCACCACTTGCAGGCACGCCGCGAAGGCGATGGGGCCGAGCGGGCAATGCGGCGCCAGCGCGATGTCGTAGGCTTCCGCCATGGAGGCGATCCGCCGGGTCTCGCTGATGCCGCCTGCGTGGCTCACGTCCGGCTGGCAGATGTCCAGGATGCCCTCCTCGAAGAAGCGCTTGAAGTCCCAGCGCGAGTACAGCCGCTCTCCCGCCGCGATGGGCACGTGGCTCATGTTGGCGATCTGGCGCAGGCCCTCGATGTTCTCGCACAGCATGGGCTCCTCGATGAACAGCGGGCTGACCTCCATCAGCCGGTCGGCGAGCTGGCGGGCCATGGGCTTGTGCACCCGGCCGTGGAAGTCCAGCGCTGCGTCCACACCCTGGTCCCGCACCGCCGCCACCCTGGCCACGGTGGCCTTCAGCGAGGCGGGCGTGTCCAGCCACTGCATCTCGGAGGTGGCGTTCATCTTGATGGCCTTGAAGCCCTGGTCCTTGCGCCCCCGCGCCGCCTCGCCGACCTCCTCCGGCTTGTCGCCGCCGATCCAGGCGTAGCACTGGATGCGGTCACGCACCTTGCCGCCGAGCAGCTGCCACACCGGGACCCCCAGCGCCTTGCCCTTGATGTCCCACAGCGCCTGGTCCAGCCCCGACAGCGCGCTCATCAAGACCGGGCCGCCACGATAGAAGCCGCCGCGATAGCCCACCTGCCAGGCGTCCTCGATCCGGAAGGGATCGTGGCCCACGAACCGCTCCCGCAGCTCCCCGAACGCGCCTTCCACCGCACCCGCATGGCCCTCCAGG
>CALMGB010000284.1 GCA_937863535.1 uncultured Caulobacteraceae bacterium | reverse complement strand
GGAGGGGCCGCCGAGGGCCGCCGCCGCAACCTTCGTCCGAAGGGCGGCCGCCAGCGCCTTGTTGTGGGCGGCGTTGGCCGCATAGCCGTCGGACCCGGGGTCGGCCAGCGTCGTGATCTTCACAGGAAAAGGCACCTCCGTCTCCAAGGGGCTGCGCCGCACGTTCGCGGCCGCCGCTTGGCTTGCGTGCGCCTTGACAGCATGGTCGCGCCGAAGCGTACAACACTAGCGGCGGCGCAAGTCAGCTTTGCGCCCTGCGCCAATGGTGCGGGGTCATCGTCTGATGGAGCTTAGGGTAGCTCCCGATGTCGCCGCTCCCGCAGCCGCTCGTCAGGACGCGAGACATCGGACGAGGGAGCACCGAGTGGCGGATGAAATCAGCGACTATTTCGAAATTTCCAAGCTGATCCACCGATACAATTCCACTGTCGACCAGATGGACTTCGACGGCTGGGCGGCCTGCTTCGCGGATGGAGGCGTCTTCGACGGCGCCTACCAAAGCTTCACCCTGCCGGGCGATCTCGACGCCTTCCGCCAGATGTCGCTCCAGATCATGGACGCCGCCCCCAACATCCGCCATCTGACCACCAACCTCATGACGACGGTGGACGGGGACAGGGCGACCGCCGAGTCGTTCCTGACGCTCATCAGCACGCCCAACGCCCGAAAGGACGGCACCGTCCCCAACTCTCGCATCCTCCAGGCGGGCGCCTACCACGATGAACTCGTGCGGGTGGACGGCCAGTGGAAGTTCAAGATCAGGCGCGTGAAGATCGACGGCGCCCCGAACAACAGCAAAGCTGCTTGGACAGCCAAGGCTTGACCCTGCGGACCAGCCATATTCGAAGGGACGCAGCGTCTCGATCCTGCAACATCATCTTTGCAGGCGCTGGAGCAGCTATCGACGATCAGGCTGGCGAGCGGCGTTCGCAGCCGGCACCTCAAACTATCGCTCCGCCTGGACGAGGGAACGAGCCGAAAGCTCCTTTGCCTCCGTCGCAACGGCGGCATGCGGCCGAGCTGATAAGCTGTGGATGAGAAAAATTGGCTTCGGGGCGGCGCTCGATGCGCCGCCTCGTCCGGGAGGTCGAGACGTGAGCGCCATATTCGATCTGGTGGTCCGCAACGGAACGGTGGTTGACGGTACGGGCGCTGAGCCCTTCCAGGCCGATGTCGCCGTCCGTGGCGGTGTCATCGTGCAGGTCGGCCGCGTCGAAGGCCGGGGCGAGACGGAGCTGGACGCCGCCGGCAAGCTGGTGACCCCCGGCTTCGTGGACATCCACACCCATTACGACGGCCACGCCACCTGGACCAACCGGCTGCAACCCTCCTCCAACCACGGTGTGACCACCGTGGTGATGGGCAACTGCGGCGTGGGCTTTGCGCCCTGTCGCAGTGACGACCGGGCCGGCCTGATCAAGCTGATGGAGGGGGTGGAGGACATTCCCGGCGTCGTGCTCAACGAGGGCCTGCCCTGGGATTGGGAGACCTTCCCCGATTATCTGAACGTGCTGGAGAAGAACACCTACGACATGGACGTGGCGACCCAGCTGCCGCACGCGGCGCTACGCGTCTACGTCATGGGCCAGCGCGGCATTGATCGCGAGCCCGCCACCGCTGAGGACGTGGACCGCATGCGCGATCTGGCCAAGGAGGCGCTGGACGCAGGGGCGCTCGGTTTCTCCACTTCCCGCAGCATCAATCACCGCACCTCCGAGGGCAACCCCATCTTTAGCTTCATGGCGGCGGCGGAGGAGCTGACCGGCATCGCTGGCGCTTTGAAGGAGGCCGATAAGGGCGTCCTTCAGATCATCTCCGACTTCGAGGACGAAGACGCCGAGTTCGAGGTCATCGACAAGATGACCAAGAGTTCCGGCCGCCCGATCTCCTTCTCCATGTTCCAGTTCTCGCACGCCCCGGACCGCTGGCGGAGGCTGCTGACGAAGATGGAGGCGGCCAACCGGGAAGGGGCGCGGATGCGCGCCCAGGTGTGCGGCCGGCCGGTCGGGATCCTGCTCGGGCTCGACCTCAGCTTCAACCCTTTCTCCTTCTGCCCGAGCTACCAGGAGGTCGCTCACCTCCCCCGCGTCGAGCGGGTCAAGGCGCTAGAGGACGGCGGACGCCGCGCCCGCATCCTGGCCGAGTTCCCCGGCGAGAGCGATGAGGTGATTTTCCAGCAGCTCGGCAAGCTAGACCAGATGTTCATGCTGGAGGACCCGATCGACTACGAGCCCAAGCCCGAGCGAAGCCTCGCCGCTCAGGCGGCCGCGCAGGGGCGGAAGGCCGCAGACTACGTCTACGACCGCCTGATCGAGAACGACGGCCTCGGCGTGATCTACGTGCCTGCCGCCAACTTCCACAACGGCAAGATCGACGCCGCCCTGGCGATGATCAAGCACGAGGACACGGTGCTCGGGCTCGGCGACGGGGGCGCGCATTGCGGGCTGGTGTGCGACGCCAGCTTGCCGAGCTACATGCTGGCCCGCTGGACGGAGGGCCACCGCGGCCCCCACCCCGGCGTGCTTCCGCTCTCCCAGGTCGTCAAGATGCTGAGCTCGGAAACCGCCGAGACGGTGGGCCTCTGCGACCGGGGCGTGATCGCCCCGGGCTACCGGGCCGACCTCAACGTCGTCGACTTCGACAAGCTGAACCTGCATATCCCCAGGATGATCTACGACCTGCCAAGCGGACGGGGGCGCCTTGGCCAGACGGTGGACGGCTATGTCGCCACCGTCGTTAATGGCGAAGTGACCTACCGGGACGGCGTGGCCACCGGAGCCCTTCCGGGCCGGCTGGTGCGCGGCCCGCAAGCGGCCAAGGCGCTGGCCGCCTGATCCATAGACGAACAGGACACTGACCCAAGTGATTGAAACCCGCGTAATCAACACCGCTGCCGGGCCGATCGGCGTGGAGGTTTTCGGCATGACGCTGGATATCACCCGTGACGACGACGTTCGACGCCAGCTCACCGAAACCTGGGTGGACAAGGGCCTGATCGCGTTCCGCGGCGTGGATGGCCCGGAAATTCAGATCGCGCTCAGCAACATCTTCGGGCCTTGCGTCGCCCACCCAGGCCGCCCCATGGACGAGTCCAAGGCTAACCCGGAGCTGGTCAACATCCGCTACGAGCGCACGGGCGGCGACGTCTACGAGGTCGACGGGGTGGAGCTCGGGGCCTGGCTGCCCTGGCACTCCGACCTGATTTACGTCGACCGCATCAACCACGGCGGCGTGCTGCGACCGATCAAGCTGCCGCGCGAAGGCGGCGCGACGGGCTTCATCGACAAGATCAAGCTGTACGAGACCCTCGACTCGGAACTCCGGGCGCGCATCGAGGACAAGTGGATCTACTACAAGTGGGATCTCGACATCGCCCACCAGCGCTTCGCCAAGCGGTCCGGGGCCAAGGTGATCCAGTGGTCCGAGAACCGTCGCGAGATGCAGTCGCGCGTCGAGCAATATCCCGTTGTGGCCCACCCGGCTGTGTTCACCCAGCCCGAGACGGGCCGCAAGGTCCTGAACGTCTCGCCCTGGTTCGCGCTCGGGATCGATGGCATGGAGGGCGAGGGTGGCCACGCCCTGCTGGAGGCGGTGGCGCAGCATTGCGTGGACGAGCGCTACGCCTACTTTCACACTTACCAGCCCGACGACATGGTGCTGTGGGACAACTGGCGGATGCTGCATTGTGGCGCCGGCATACCGGCGGACGAGAGCCGCTGGATGGCGCGCACGACCATCCAAGGGGACTACGCCTTGGGTCGTCTGGCCGACGTGACGGCTTCTATCGACGACCGCATCCGCGTCAACGTCTGAGTCCTGAGCTGCCGCGGCGCAACCGCTTTTGGAGTCTCCCATTGGCTGCACCGCTTCGCGTGGGACTGGTTGGGGCGAACCCGGACCGGAGTTGGGCGCTCTTGTCCCACCTGCCGGCCATCGGCAGGGTCGAGGACGTCGAACTGACCGCCGTGGCGACCAGCAACAAAGCGTCCGCCCAGGCCGCCGCGGCCGTCTTCGGGGTCGAGCATGCCTACGTCGGCGGAGCGGCCCTGGCCGAAAGCCCGTACGTGGACATCGTCTCCGTCTGCGTGAAAGTGCCTTACCATGCCGAGATCGTCCGGGCGGCGCTAGCGGCGGGTAAGCACGTGCTCTGCGAGTGGCCCCTTGCGCTCTCCGTCGAGGAGGCCGAGGCGCTCCGCGACGAGGCCGACGCGGCCGGCGTCCACTGCGCCGTCGGCCTTCAGGCCCGCATGAGCCCGGCGGTCCGGCGGGCGCGGGATTTGGTGCAAGCCGGCGCGGTCGGACGTCCGCTCACTGTGCTCCTGGTCGCCAGCACCGAGGGGCACGCGGCGGCGCTGCCCTCGGCCTACGCCTACCTTTGCAGCGCCGCCAATGGCGCCAACATGTCAACCATCCTGACGGGCCACGCTCTGGACGTGGCGACCTTCGTCATGGGCGGCCTGGCGGAGGTGCAGTCCTTGGCCTCGATCAAGTTCCCCGAGGTCAGGATGACCGACCGGAAGGGGCACGTGACCCGCGATACGCCGGACTACCTCTCCGTCCAGGGGCGGTTCAACAGCGGCGCTATGCTGAACGCGGACTTGGAGGGCGGCCGAGACCGCCCCTTCCGGATGGAGGTGGCCGGGACCGAGGGCATGCTGACCTTAAGCGGCGGTCATCCCTACGGCTTCCAGTCCGGCGAGATCTCGCTGGAGACCTCCGTCCCGCACGGCCCGCCCGAATCGCCGGCTGCTGCCGGCTTGGCCGGGGCCACCGCAAACGTGGGCGAACTCTACGCCTGCTTCGCCCGGGACATCCGCACTGGCGGACGCGAAACGCCCGACTTCGCTCACGCCGCCAGCATGCACCGTCTCATCGCCGCCGTGAGCCGCGCAGGTGAGACCGGCATGCGCCAGTGCGCGCGGGGCTGGCCGGGCTCCATGAACGGCTTGTCGCGCCGCGAGCGCCACAACCTCAGGATAGGTCGTTAGTGTCGCCGATCCAGCTTCGCCATGGACGATGACGCCAGCGGGAAATGAACCAGAAGAGGTCTGTCGTGGGTCGTCACTTTTGCAAACGCCTCGACATCATTTAATTTATTAATCCGATCGGCGACATCTCCAGTTCGGGCGACCAGGTGTGCAGCGCCTTTAGGGCGGCGACCAGCACCGCCCTGAGCGGCTCCGGCTCAAACACGTCGAGATACGCCAGGGCGAGCTCAAGGGATTCGGACGTCCCGGTCCACCAGCTTCGGTCATCCAACTTCTGCACGATCAGCTCGGCGACCTGAACGGCGAACCGGCGGCGTGGGTCAGGTCGCTTGGCGGCCAGGCCCCTCAGGAGCGTCCAGCCGGCGTTGCGGCTGCTGTCTTCTGAAGCGGCTTTGAAGGTGGCCAGCGCCGATCCGGAGCTTGGCCCTAACTCTGTATCCTCCCTGCTTCGCTACGGTATCGCCCAGCGTTCGGCGGGGGCAGGCCTGCTGTTCCCCTGTCGCGCTTCCGTAGCGACGTCCGGCTGTCCACCGACGACCAGGCTGCCCTGGATCAGCTTGTCGGCGAGGTGCGGGCGGGTGCGCGGCAGTTCAATTCCAGCTCCGTAACCGATTATATCCGTGCCCTGCTGCTGGCCGCCCCGCGGGTCGGCCCTGACGGCGTGCGCGATGCGATCGACGGCCTAGTCCACATCCTGCGCTCGGTCGGTGACGGCGGCTCCAGGATCGCCTTCCCCTATGCCTACGGGCCTGTGCTCGACCTGATCGAGGTGTCCGGCGAGCTGTCCGGGATCGAAGTTCCTGAGGCCGAGATCAGGGACCGCTGCGGTGTGGTCGAGGATGCCCTGGTCGTGGCTTGGGAAGCGATCATCGCCAATCCGGTCCTGCTCGCGGACTTCTCCCTTCCGCCAAAACAGCACCCCAATCCAACCCTGGTCCACAACTGGGCCTTTGCGACCCGCAGGTGCATGGCCCGGTGGGGCGATGGCGTCAGGTTGGCGGAGCTCCTGGCGCAGGCTGCCACGATCCCTGCGCTCTCGTCGCGGATGAATAGCGGCGTGCTCAGCGCCAGCGACCTGGACCAGCTCGCCGAGGGGGAGCTGCAGAACCTGCAGACGGGAAGCGCGGAAAACTTTTACGCCGCCATCGGGCGCCGGCTACACATCGCTCAGGACGCACCCCAAGATCTACGGATTTCCCTGCTTCGGGTCCTGATGGAGAAATGCCTGGAGTTCGGGCCCAATGAGCTGGACGTCGCGGTCTTTGTACTGGCGACCCCTCATCGGGGAGAAATTAAAGATCAACTCTATCGGTGCAGATTGTATAAGAAAGGCTCAGCTCGATTGGAAGCTCGTTTCCAATCTCAATCCGTTTATTAGGGAGTGGCTAGATTAGAGCCTGGATGTACATTTGAATTGAACGCGTATTCGTAGTGGCCTACCGGTTGAGCGCATGGAACGTAGTATCAACCTTTTGCAGAGATAGGGGCTGTCCGTTGGATCGGCTTCTGCCGGCAACGGCGTCCCGAAGCTGCCGTCGGCAAAGTTCCGCTCCAGAGCGTCGCCGTCGCGTCCGCTGCTCCAACGACATCTGCCATTCGCTGCCTGCAGCTGGGCCGCCGACGGGGCGATTGAATGTCGTGTTGTCGGCGGAAGGCTCGCGGCTGCTTTAGGCGATCAGCACCCCGCTGCGAAGGCGTTGCGCCCTGCCGCCTCGAGCCCGCGTGCAAGGCCTGCGTCGTCGGGCGCGTAGTCGTGCAGGCGCGACGCTTCATCGACCTTTCCGACCTGCGCCGAGCAGCGTAGGCCCCTCGCCCAGGGGCTGGCGTCATCGCCGACGATGACGAAGCGGGATGGGTGGTGCGGCAGGTAGCGAACCGTGAAGCGGTCGCCGACGCCAGGGTAGGTCGTAGCGTTGTGGAAGGGGTAGACGTTGAAGTCGTCGTCTTCGAAACGTGTCCTAACCAGCCGGCCGTTCGCCGCGCGGAACAGAACGTCGTAGCCCACGACGTCGTGGTGATTGTACTGGGTGCTTGTGGCGTAGCTGCCCGTCACCACCGCCGACGCCGGCACGCCGCCGCGGTACACCAGCCGGTCGGCGACCTGCGTGCCGACGATCAGGTTGGCCACGACGTAGATGCTCACCGCCGCCGCCAGGATAATCGCAGCCGGCCGCAGCGCCCGCGGCAGCAGCTTGGCTCCAAACGCGACCGCGAGCAGGCTGAAGGCCATGAGCGGCATAAGGAGGAATTGCGCCTGCGCACCCCAGGCGATGGCAGCGACGAGCGGCTCCGTCAGCCGGTCCGCCGGATCGGGCGCATGGGGCGAAGGGGTCCAAGCGCCATTGCCGAGGGCCGCCGCCGGGCTGAAGTCGGGCGGCTGGCGTACGGCGGCCCCCGCCGCGGCCAGGGCGGCGGCATCCAGGCGGTAGCACACCTCCCGCGTAGCACCCTCGCCGTTGAGCTCGGC
>CALMGB010000283.1:3965-4972 GCA_937863535.1 uncultured Caulobacteraceae bacterium | reverse complement strand
CTCCCCCACGCTCGCCCCGTGCAGCCAGACGAGCCGGCCGTCCGGGCGCGGGACGGGGGCGACGCCCAACCTCTCGGGAAGACGGGCGGGCTCCTCCTTGCCGCGCCGGGCGCGGGCGCGCAGCAGCGCCGGCGCCAGAGGCTCCAGTAGGGCGGTGGCCGCCCGGTAGGCGGACAGGGCCAGGCTCACGGGCCGCGGCGCCCGCCAGCAGGATCGCGGCGCGGACGTTGGCCGCGGTGAGCCGCGCCTGCCAGTCCAGCCGCAGGGCCTCGCAGGTCGCCTCGTCCGCGTCGCGAGGGACATGCAGCGGGCCGTCGAACACCACCGCCCCCCGCCCGAACGGGAGCGGGAAGAGGGTGCGGTCCCAGCTGTTCAGCTGGAAGCCGGGGCGACAGTGCAGCCCGAACAGGAAGACGGGCGCGCCCGAGACCCGGGCGAGCGTCACCGCGCCCGCCGCCATCTCCTCCGCCGGGCCGCGCGGGCCGTCCGGGGTGATGGCCACCACGCCGCCGGAGCGGAGGAACCGCACGCTCTCCATCATCGCCCCGGCCCCGCCCTTGGCGTTGGCGGCGTCGCCCTTGCGCGAGGAGGAGCCGCGGATGGCGGGGAAGCTCAGCCGCTCCATGGTGCGCACGATGAACTCCCCGTCGGGCGAGAGCGACATGATCACCTTGCGGGGCTTGTGCGCCAGCACCTCGCGGCAGGCGGGACCGAGCGGGATGCGGCCGTGCCAGAAGCAGCCGATGATGCCCTTGGGGGAGGCGACGGCGGTGTCGGCGGGATCGCGGTTCTCGAACGTCCAGCGCGGGGGCTTCAGGGCGAAGTCGAGATAGCCGGAAAGCAGCAGGGCCAACGTGCCCTGCACGCGCGTCAACCGCATCGACCAGGCGGTGGCGGAGGAACAGGTGAAGGCGCGCGACATGGTGGTGGAAATGGAGGTGCCCGGCCTCGGCCGCATCCAGATCGCCGGGCTGCCCATCAAGATGTCCGAAACGCCGGGGCGGCTC
>CALMGB010000283.1:0-3955 GCA_937863535.1 uncultured Caulobacteraceae bacterium | reverse complement strand
CGGCCCACCGGCCCCGGCACGCGCGGGGAGCGGATGAAAGGCTTCAGGCTCAGCTCCCTTTCCCGCGAAGGGGGAAGGTCGGGGGGGGGGTACGCGCGAGCGGCTTGGGCGAGGGCCTCAGGAGGCGGCGGCTCATAGGGTCGCCGCAGACGGCGGCGCAAACACCTCCATCCCTGCCTTTTCCCCTGCGAGGGGGAAGGATTGCGTTTTGACGTCCAGGTTCTGCGCGCGGGCCAGCCGCGAATACAGGCCACCCTGCGCTGACAGCTCCGCGTGGTCGCCGACCTCCACCACGCGTCCCGCTTCGATCACGTAGATGCGGTCGGCGGCGCGGACGGTGGAGAGGCGGTGGGCGATCAGGATGGTGGCGCGGCCGGCCATCAGACGCTGCAGCGCCGCCTGGACCTTGGCCTCGCTCTCGGTGTCCAGCGCGCTGGTGGCCTCGTCCAGCAGCAGGATGGGCGCATCCTTCAGGAAGGCGCGGGCGATGGCGATGCGCTGGCGCTGACCGCCGGACAGCCGCGCCCCGGCCTCGCCCACCACGGTGTCGTAGCCCTGAGGCAGGGTGATGATGAATTCGTGCGCCGCCGCGGCGCGGGCGGCGGCCTCCACCTCCGCGTCCGACGCCTCCGGCCGGGCGTGGGCGATGTTGGCGCGCAGGGTGTCGTCAAACAGGAAGGGATCCTGGGTGACCAGAGCGATGTGGTCGCGGAGCGAGGCGATGGAGACCTCGCGCACGTCGGTTCCGTCGATGGCCACACAGCCCGTCGTGACATCATAGAAGCGAGGGATGAGGTTCAGGATCGTGCTCTTACCGCCGCCTGAGGGGCCGACGAGGGCCACCGTCTCCCCGCGCCTCACTTCCAGGTTCACCGACGTCAGGGCGGCGGAGTCGGCGTCATAGGCGAAGGAGACGTCCTCGAAGCGGATCGAGGCGTTCGTGAGCTGGAGCGGACGGCTGGCGGCGGTGTCCACCACCTCCGGCTCCACGTCCATGGCGGCCATCAGCCGGCCGGCGGCCGTGAGGCCTTCGGTGATCACGGTCTGCAGGTTGGCGACCTGGCGCATGTTCTGGGAGACGACCAGCATGGCGGCGATGAAGGTGATGAACTTGGCGAGGTAGGCGTGACCCACGGCTGCCGCGACATGCTGGGCGCGGAAGCCCGCATAGGCGATCACCAGGGCGACGACGGCCATGGTCACCGTCTCGGTCACCGGAGCCGCGGCGGCGCGGGCGTTGGCGCCCTTGATGATGTGGCCCTGGCGGCGCGCGATCACGCCGGCGATCCGTTGCTCCTCATAGACCTCTCGGTTGTCGAGCTTGATCAGCTTGACGCCATCCAGGCTCTCCATCACCGCGGTGGACAGGGCCGATGTCTCCGCCATCGCGCCTTCCGCGGCCTTCCGAGTGGAGCTGCGGAATCGGGCCAGCACCCAGGAGAGAACGGGCGCCGAGGCCAGCACGATCAGGGTCAGCACCCAATCCTGCACCACCATGACGCCGAGGTTGGCGATCACCGTCACCGCGGCCTGGGTATAGTTGACGATCCCGGTGGTGGCGCCCTCGCGGATCAGGCCGGCGTCGTAGAGCACCGAGGAGACGTAGGAGCCGGAGTGGGCCTTACGGAGCCGCGCCAGATCCGCGCGGATCAGGCGGCCGAACAGCTCCAGCTGGATGGCGCCCACCATGCGGTGGCCGATGCGGTTGGTGATCCAGGCCTGCTGCGTTTGGGCGGCGCCTCTCACCAGAGCCAGCGCCAGGATGATCAGCGGCAGGCGGATAAGGCTGGCGGCGCGCTTCTCCTCGAAGATATGGCGTACGACCGGGTTCAGGATGCCGGTGAGCACGGCCGTCAGTACGCCGCCGAACACCGCCAGCGCCATGGCCAGGGCCAGGGCCTTCCAGCGCGGCGCCAGATAGGTCCGGAACATGCGCAGCGCCAGGGCGCGCTCCGAGCGCGCGCCCGGCGCCGCCGGGATCGGCGCGGTCATGTGGCTGGGGTGGGTCTGCGGGCCTGCCGTGTCAAGCTCGGCGGCCGGCGCAGACTGGAGGGTGCGCCAAATCCGCCGCGGCCACTGCGGGGTTCCCAAGCGAGCGCGCGCCCCCTAGCTAGGCGCGCCATGCACGCGCCCGGATACGACCTCTCCAGCTTCGCAGGCCGCGCGCGCGCTTATCGCGACCTGTTGTGGAGCGACCACGCCTATCTGCGGCTGGGCTTCCAGAACGCCCACTGGGTGGGGCCGGACCTGGTGCGCACCAACCAGCCGTGGCCGTTCCAACTGCGCTGGTGGCGCGACCAGGGGCTCAGGACTGTCGTCAACCTGCGTGGAGGCGGCTACGAGACCGGCTTCTATGTACTGGAGCGCGAGGCCTGCGCAAGGCTGGGGCTGGAGCTGGTGGACTTCGCGGTCGCCTCCCGCGATGCGCCGTCGCGGGCGCAGGTGAACGGGGCGGCGCAGATGTTCCGCACGATCCGCTATCCGGCCCTGATGCACTGCAAGTCCGGCGCGGACCGGGCGGGGCTGATGAGCGTGCTCTACGCCCATCTCCACCTTGGCCAGCCGCTACAGCAGGCCGTGAAGGACCAGCTCAGCCTTCGCACCCTGCACATCCGCCAAGGCAAGACCGGGGTGCTGGACTACATGTTCGAACGCTATTTCGCCGAGGGCGAGCCCCGCGACCTGACCCTGCTGGAATGGGTGAACAGCGCCGCCTACGATCACGACGCCCTGCGCCGGGATTTCAACGCGGGCGTCATCGGCTCGCTGCTGACCGAGACCCTGCTGCGGCGGGAGTGAACGGGGCGACACATGCGGCCGGCAGAAGGGCCTGAGACGGCGCTTCCCTCCGAACGGGAGAATGTCACTTCATTGGTCCGGCGACGGCCAAGTGGCGGAAGGCGTGCACCACCTGCGCGTAGGCGCTCCGCTTGAACGAGACGATGGTCTCGAGCGCCTCGTCGAGGCTCGCCCAGCGCCAGGCGTCGAACTCGGGATGGGTGTGGACGCCGAGATCGATCTCGACCTCGGCTCCGTCGAACCGAAACGCAAACCATGCCTGCGCTTGGCCGATGAAGCCGCGGCCGCGGCCGACGATCTCCGGCGGGAAGTCGTAGGTGATCCAGCCCGGCGTCCGGTCCAGCAGGGTGACCGAGGTGATCCCCGTCTCCTCCTGGAGTTCGCGCAGGGCGGCCGTGTCCAGCGTCTCGCCCGCATCGACGCCCCCCTGGGGGAACTGCCAGTTCAAAGGCGCAGGCGCGCCGCCGCGCCGACCCAGCCAGACCCGACCCTCAGCATTGAACACCACCATGCCAACGTTGCGGCGGTAGCGGGGATCGTGGTCGCCGAGAGCGGGCCCGGGCACGGCCTTAGTCGTCGCCGTGGGCGGCCTCGTTGATGGTCAGGGTCGGCATGCGCGAAAAGTCGACCGCCACGGGCGCCTGGGACGGCCCGGCGGCGAGCTGCAGCGTCTTGATGACATGCTCCAGGCGGCGGGCCGTCTCGCGGTAGCCCTCGGACTTGGGGTCCATGTCGAGCGGCTTGAGGCAGAACTCGATGATCTGGCGCGGTCTGTCGAAGGTGCTCATCTCGGGTCCTCATCGGGCGACGCAGGCTCGGCTTGGAGCATCCTCGCGCAGGCGCTGCAAGCCTGAACGCGGTCGTGGCGATCCCTGCGGGTCAAGGGCGCTTGAAGCCGTCCCTACCGGCGCGTCACCGCCGAGGCCGGAGCCAGCTGGTAGCCGCGGCCGGCCAGACCCTGAGCCCAGCGGGTGACCTGCTCCACCGTCACCGGATAGGCGAAGCCGGAGCCGACGGCAGAGCCGTGCTGCAGGGCTGAGGCCTCAAGGCCCAGCAGGGCGTGATCAATGCTGTCCGCGCCGAGCTGCTCGTCGATGACGGCCGAGGCGGAGGCGCGGGGTACGCCGGCGCCGCGGCCCGAGGCCGAGCCATCGTC
>CALMGB010000282.1 GCA_937863535.1 uncultured Caulobacteraceae bacterium | reverse complement strand
ATCCATTCTCATCCTGATTGTCGCGCTGTTCTCATCCTGATCGCCGCGCAGCACCAGCCGCCGGACTCTCGTTACGACTGGATGAGAAATGGGGGTCACGTCATCGCCCGACCGCGTCCGCCCAGACAACCGTTAGCCTACAATGCATGAATGACTATGTTCGGTCAGGACTCGTCACGTTCATGCTGCAAATCGAGCTGCCGCCCTTTCCCCTTTTTCCGCTTGGCACGATTTTGGGGGCGCGACCCGCGGCAATGGCGCCCCCTATCGGGCGCACTGCAATGGTTCGACTATCCGCTCGAGCCCTTGCCGGCGGATGCAACGGTGCTGCATGCGCTCGAACGCCTACTGCCGTCCATCTGCGCTGACCAGGGTTACAGTTGGGAGACGGTGTACAGGCCAAGCGCCGCCTGATGAGAGGCGGACAGCGCGGCTCTCGCCACGGCGCTGTCACAAGCTTGTCAGCAGCCTGTCCAACCGTCCGCGCAAGCGGCCACGCCAGCCGGCTTTGGGCGTGACCGGGGCTAGCGTAGACGTATGCTGGAACTTCAATCCCGTGAGGCCAGGCCGCAGGCGCGCGACTACCGGACCGGCCGGACTGTAGCGAACCACTTGGTGGTCGGGGCTCCGGGAGGACAGGAGAGGGCTGTAGAACGGGTCGGCGCCAAGCGTGATTATACGCCCCCAGTGTTCCTGCAACCGTCGGTCGTCCTCGGGATGCTGAAGGTGCTTGGTCACGCTGCGGGTGGCGGACTCATAGTGGTGCAGCACCGTGTCCCCATCGTTCAGCACCTTGAGCCCGAGTTCTCCGATCCTGAGGCAAAGGTCGGTGTCGTTGAAGCCGATAGCGAAACGCTCGTCGAAGCCTGCCACCTTCTGAAAGACCTCTGAGCGCATCAGAAGGCAGGCCGCCGTCACTGCCGAGTACTCGCGGGTGGAGACCAGACCCGATAAGTAGCCACGATTGCGAATACATTCGGAGCTGAGATAAGGCGCGAACTTATGGGCGTGGTCGGCGGCGCCGTTGAAGCCCATCAGCACGCCTGAATGCTGGAAGGTCTCGTTGGCGTAGAGCAGCGTGGCGCCGACAGCGCCGACGTCAGGCCGACCCGCAAGGCTGCGCAATCGCTCCAGCCAGCCTTCGTGCATGACCTCAATGTCGTTGTTGGCAAACAACAGGTAGGTCGGCAGATCTCCTTCAAGTTGACTGTACTTCTCAAATGCCCAGTTGTTCATCCGTGCGTAGTTGAACGGACCCTGGTACTTCAGGATCGTGCACCGGGATGGCAGGCTGTCCAGATAGGCGCAGGTGTCGGGGTCGTCGGACTCGTGGTCTATCACGCAGATCCGCACCTCGTTGGCCGAGGTGCTGGACAGGATCGAGTCCACGCAGGGCTGCAGCAGATCCACCCTGTTCTTTGTGGGGATGATGACCAGGACGCTCCCGTGATCGTCGGGGAAGTCGATCCTGTGCTGGTTGAACAGGTCAGTACCACTTGCGCTCGCCCCGGTGCCCAGGCGCTGGAGATGGCGGTTCAAGGCGGAGACGGTGGCTTCGGTCACCTCCCCCATGCGGCTGTGACCAGCGCTTCCCGCATGGGTGCGCCAGCGATAGAGGATGGTCGGCACATGCGCCACCTGCGTGGACCGCTCGAGCGCCCGCAAGATGAAGTCGACGTCGGCGGATATGCTCATCGCCTCGTCCCAACCGCCGATCTCCCGCACGATGGAGGTGCGAATGCAGACCATGTGCACGAAATAGGGATAGGAGAGATAGTAGTCCCAGCTGAAAGCCGGGCGCACATGGGCGGCGAGGGCGACGGCGATGTTCTCCGTCGTCAGCAGCTCGTCGCTGTAGACGAAATCCGCGCCGCTACGGGCCGCGCGTAGCAGGTGGAAGACGGCGTCCGGCTCGATCGTGTCGTCGTGGTCCATGAAGGCCACGTATGGCGCGCGCGCGGCGGCGAGGCCCGCATTAGTGGCGCGTGCGATGCCGCCGTTCACCTCCTGTTGGATGACGCGGATGCGCGCGTCGCGCCCCACGTACTCTTCCAGAATCTCGCTTACATGAGGGTCGGGCGAGGCGTCATTGACGCAGATGAGCTCCCAGCGTGAGCACCATTGGTCAAGCACACTGTCCAAGGCCTCCCGCAGCCACTCGGCCTTGGGATTGTAAACGGGCATTACGATGGCTAGCGCCCTCTCGCCCACGGAGCCGTCGAGCCGGCGGCGAAGCTTATCGAGAAACTCGCCTTTGACCCGTTGGCGACGTTCCAGCCATCGGCCGATCACCGTCGGAATTTTGGCCTCCCGAGGAGAGTTCTCAAGCTGTATCTCCGTGTTGGCCAAGCGGGCGTGCACAAGCGGCGCATCGCCGGGTCCGAGCGCTAGGGGAAGCTCTGTGCGAAACCCGGTCAAGCCAAGCCCGTAGCCTGCGTTGGTGACGTCGCTACGGAAGATGGTCGCCATCGCGCGATGGATCACCTCGCCGTCGACCAGAAACTCCACCGTGGCGGCGCTGTCGGGATTTTCCGGACTCCAGACCCAGCCCATGGCCAGCGACGCGTTAAGGCTGTCGAGGCTGCCCACCACCGCGCCGTCTTGTTCAGGCGGCCTAGGCGGGCGAAGCGCCGCGACGAAGCCTTCCCAATCCGGCTGCACACTTTCATCCAGGTGGCGGCGCATCAGTTCGCCGTCCACGTAGAGGGCGGTAAGCGCGACGCGCCAGTCCCGCGCGCCCCGGACGCGGTCGGCAGATGTCGCAGTTACGTCGAAGAAGGCGGCGCACCAATGGGCGAGCTCTGGCTGGAACGATTCCAAGAAACGGCCATGGCCCCAGCCCATCCCTGCAAGTACGGGCTGAAATATATAAGAGCGGAACTCGCTGGAACCCAAGAAGCTGCTGATCGCATCCGTGCGGTCTCGACCGGCCATGCCTTGCACCAGCTGGTCAGACTCCGGCAGCCGCCCGAGCATGGTCCGGTAGAGATTGCGAATATCAGCTTCCGTCGTGTGCGCACGGCGCGGATCGTCATAGTGATCTCCCACCGCAAACCCCAACAAGAAACCCGACCTGTGCATGCAGGCGCACCGCGCCGACGACGCGCCGCACGGCCACCAAACAGCGTGTTGACAGGGCTACGGTCGGACGGCGTTAAAGGGGGCGGCTTACTGGCAAAGGCGGCAGGTGTCCACCTGCCGAAGACGGGCTCGCGCCTTGTCAGCGGCGTTGCTCACCGCCGCTTGGGACAGCTACAAGCCTGACCAGTCTTCCAGGCGGGTGGAGCGCACTAGCCACGGAACGACTGGGTGGAGCGCACGACTGAGCATGACCGGCAATGATCAGCGGCGCCACCGCCTGGAAGACGTACGCCGGATCGGCGACGAGGCGCGTGACCAAGCCCGCTGGGCCGAAGCCGCCGCTGCTTATCGCACCTACCTGTCGGAACGCCCTCACGACGTGGCCATCTGGGTCCAACTCGGCCACATGCGGGCGGAAAGCGGCGAGTACCGCGGCGCGGATCGCGCCTACCGGACCGCTTGGCGACTGACGCCGGAGGATCCCGACCTCCTGCTTTGCTGGGGCCACTCACGCAGGCGCGCCGGCGACCCCGCCGCCGCCCGCGACCTCTACGCCAGGAGCTACCGCATCGACGAGGGCGCCGACGCCCTGAAGGGGCTGCTTGAGACGGGCGGCCGGGTGGAGGACGCCGAACCTGTGCGCGCCTTCCGAACCGTCGGGCGGATCGATCGAAGCTTCGGGCGTGAGGTCGCCGGCCATGTCCGCGCCCCCGTCCGACACGACGCCTATGTCGAGTTCCGCAGCGCCGGAGAGGTGGTCGGAAGGGCCGAGCTTGACGGCGTCCTACGTCAGGATCGCTATCGGTTCGAAGCCACCCTCGACCTCGACGAGGACGCCAGCGTCGACGCCTTCCTGATGCCGGACGAGGACGGATTCGAGGCCTCGCCTTTCCAGGCGGTCCTGAGCCCGCCCGACCCGCCGCGCGACGCTGCCCGCGACGCCCGGGCGGAGATCCTACGCTGGCCCTCGTTGGACGGCGACTGCCTCACCGCGATCCTGGCGGCGACCTCGACGACGGGCGCCCTGCGGGCCAATGTGGAGCCCTACGTCCGCACGCTGAAGGCGCAGGGCGTAGCTGTGTTGCTGATCGTCTCCACCGACCGGCCGCTCAGCCTGCCGGCGTACCTGGCCGCTTTGGTGGACGGTCTGGTCGTGCGTGAGGGTGAGGGCTTCGGCCTGGACATGGCCGGCTGGGCGCAGGCGCTCAGCCTCTTTCCCCGGCTCTACAACCTAGACCGGCTACTTCTGCTCAACGACCATCTCGCGGGTCCGACCTCCGGGGACGCCTTGGCGCACCTCCTGGAACGGGTCTGCGCCTCGCCGGCGGACTTGGTCGCATTGACCGAAAGCCATGAGGAGGGTTGGCGCCCGGAGCGCGACCTCATGGCCCTTCGCGCCAAGCTGCTGTCCACTCCGGCGCTTCAACAGGTATTCGAGACTACGCCGATCCACCTAGACTCAGTGGAGGCGGAACGGAACCTGCACGACGCCTTCGCTCAGGCGGTGGTACGGAGCGGGCGCCAGGTCGAGGTTCTGTTCACCGGCGTGCATCCGAAAGACCCGCTCCGCTTCAGCTGGCGAAAGCTGGCCAGGTCCGGCCTACCCTTCGCCAGGGTTCGACCGAGGAAGGATGATGCGTCCGCCAAGGCGGTCTGGCGGACGGAGCTCAAGGACGCCGGCTTCGACCTCGACCAGATCGACGAGCTTCGCCGCGCAGACGAAGCCGGGCCGTTACCGCGTCCCGATGACGATCGGCTCCTGGCCCACCGGTTTCCAGAGGAGGTCTTGGGCGCTCGCCCGTTGCGGCTCGCCTTGGTCTGCGACTGGACCGCGGCAGATGCACAGGGGGAAGCCTGGCGCACCCTGGTCAGCGCCTTGCGGGCTGCAGGCTGCGAACTGGCCCTCCACCCTCTTGTCGTGCCGGGCGGCCAAACCGCCTTCATCCCGCCCATCGTCCCGCAGCTCGACTTCTATGGCCCCGCCGACGTGGCGATCCTGCAGCTCGGTCCGGAGATGGCCGGCCGATTTACCAAAGGGCAGACAAGGCTCGCCTCGTCGGCGAGGCGGCGGATCGGCACTTGGTTCGAGCCCCCGCCGAATGACCACGCGCCGCTCCCGACACCGCGAGGGTTCGGCATCCACAGGGTTTGGACCTTGACCTCCAAGGCCTCGGAGGTCAGCGGCCGCAGCGATGCGCCTGTGGACGCCTGGCCTCTCGCGCCGCCTGAGGCACCCAGAGGGGAGCGAGGCCTGGGCCGTCTCGGAATCGGCCTGGAGCAGAGCCTGCGCCTGGCCCTGGATCGCCGCACCACGCCCCCCCTCCCGCACGTTAGGCCCTTCACCGTGGATGTGAGCCGGGGCTTGGCGCTGGACGACGACGCGTTGCTCGCCGAGATCGAGGTGCTGGTCCTGACCTGCGACGGCGCTGCGCCCACTGGCGACGAACGGGCATCGGCGACGGCGACCCGATCCAGCCGCTGGGTACTGCTCGCCCCGGAGGGCGCGGTGGTGTCGCCCCATCTCGCCACGGTTCTGCGCGCGAAAGCTCGCGACCGGCCGTGCGTGGCGATCTTCTACGCCGACGACGTGGCGTCGGAGACGCCGCAGCCTGTCGACCAATTGCGGCTGAAGCCGGAGTTCGACGCCACCCTGCTGGCGGCGCAGGACTATGTGGGGGCCCCGGTGATGGTTCGAGCTTCGGCGCTTGCGGAGCTGGACGGCCTGGACCGGCGGCGGGGTACGGCGGCGGTGGCCGATCTCCTGTTCCGGGCGCACGCGCGTAGAATGACCATCGCGCGCATTCCCGAGGTTCTGCTCGCCCATCCCGGCTTGCGCGTTCGTGCACGCGAGAAGGACTATTACGCCATGCTCGCCGTGCAGCCCGACTTTGGCAGCTACGACATCTTGCCAGGACGCGTTGCCTCCAGCTTCGCGATGCGGCGGCGCGCCGATGAGGGCGGCAAGCCGAAAGTGACCCTGATCGTGCCGACGCGTCGCAGTGCGCCGCCAGACGGCGAGCCCTATGTGGCACGCCTGCTCGACCGTCTGGGGGAGACGGCCTGGCCGATGGACCGGCTGCAGGTCCTGGTCGGGGACGATGTAGGGGGCGAGCCGGACTGGGCGCACATTCCACGCCCTTACGCCCTACGCCGGATCGAAACCCCGAGGGGGCCGGGCGAACCCTTCAACTATGCGGCGAAGATGAACCGTCTCTGGCGCGAGGTGCAAACCGAGCAGGTCGTGTTCATGAACGACGACGTACTGCCTATCGGGGGTGAATGGCTGGCGTCGCTCCAGACCTTCGCCGTAACGCCCGATGTGGGCGGCGTGGGTGCGCGTCTGCTATTTGAGGACGGCTCGCTGCAGCATGCCGGCGTCACACCGCACGGCCAGGGCGCAGCCCACGCCTGGGTCTTCAGGCGCCGAGGGGATGGCACCTACCAGGACTGGTCCCAGGTTCAGCGGGAATGGTCGATGGTGACCGGGGCCGTGTTCGCCACGCGACGCTCCGTCCTGGAGCGGGTGGGCGGCTTCGACGAGCGCTTCGCCCTGGAGTTCAACGACGCCGACCTCTGCCTGCGCCTACGCGCCTTCGGCTACCGCATCGTCTACACGCCCCAGGCCGAGCTGGTGCACGTCGAGAAGGCCTCGCGCGGAGAGGGCGAGCCGCCCGGAGGCGACCGCGCCCTGTTCCGCAGCCGCTGGTCGGCTTGGCTGGATGCGGATCCGTCCTGGCACCCGGGCCTCCGGCGCGACCTGATCGAGGTCGTTCCCGAACGGCCGGAGGCGGGAAGCTGGTTTCTCCCGAAGTAGGCGGACTCAGGGACTGGCCGGAGCGGATGCGGGTTGATACAGCCGGGGCCGGTCTACGGACAGCTGGCCTGTGTGCAGACCCGGGGCCACGCACGCCATGATGGGTCATGCCTTCGTCTGCAACGTCTGCGGAGCGGACGGCGTCTTCGAGCCCCAAGGCGACTGGCGGGAGGCGCCGAGCTGCAAGGCCTGCGGCTCCTCGGTCCGCGTGCGCCAGATCGTCCACTGTCTGACCCAGGGGCTCTTCGGCGCGTCGCAGGCCTTGCCTGCGGTCGATGGGAAGGGGTGGACGGGTGTAGGCCTCAGCGACCCGGACCTGCTGGCGGATCGCCTGGCGCCGCGCTTCGACTACCAGAACACCTTCTACCACCAGGCCCCGCGGCTGGACATCTGCGAACCCTCCGAGGACTGGGCGGGGCGAGCGGACTTCCTGATCTCCAGCGACGTGTTCGAGCATGTCGGCATGCCGGTGCAGCGGGCCTTCGACGGCGCGGCCAAGGTGCTGAAGGACGGCGGCCTGCTGGTGCTGACCGTCCCCTTCGACGACCGCCCGCAGACCATCGAGCACTTCCCCTCGCTTCACACCTACCGCCTCGCCGAGGTGAACGGCGGCTGGATCCTGGTGAACTGCACCCGCGAGGGCGAGATCGAGATCCGCCAAGACCTGCTCTTCCACGGCGGTCCGGGCAGCACCCTGGAGATGCGCTTCTTCGCCCGTCATGACGTGGTCCGCCACCTCGAAGCGGCAGGCTTCCAGGACATCGTAGTGCACAACGAGACGGCGCCGGAATGGGGCGTCTTCCCGCCCCACACCCAGGGATTACCGATCACGGCCCGCAAGGCCCAAACCGCCCATCGAGCGCCAAAGCGCGGCCTGCTCGACCGATTGCGCGCCCGGCGGACTACCGTGGCGGTCTGAGCAGGGGATCGGCCGAAGCCTTCCCCACCCCGGCCTAGAACGCCGCCTTGAAGATTTCGTCGATCGGCCAGAGCTCCGGAATGGAGAAGAAGGTATTCATCCGGTGCACATGACCGTTCACTTCGACAGTCGAGTCAGCAAGATATTCGATCGCTCCCTTTAAGGGGTCACGATCGACGTCCAATGATCCATCCAAGTTCTTACTGAAACCAACAAAATCATTAAATTTCGTTAGCCAAAAATCGTCGTCCCAGCGCTGGTGAAGGTTACTGTCCTGGTCTGGCCATGCCTGCACTCGCGTCTTCGCCAAACGCTTTAATCCGAGGTCACGGTCAAAATAGCGCAGGTGGAAGAGGGTGAGGTCTCCGAACGCCACTTCCGCGTTGCTGCGGTGAAAGCCAGGCTCCCATGAGATCGGGGTGCGGGTAAGCACGCATTTGCACTCCCCCCCCCAGAAGCGCGCCCATTGCCGCTGCTGCAGTATGGGCCGGGCCAGATCGATCGGCGGCTCCTCGTCCGGCAAGTGCTGCACTTCGAAGCCCGCCGCCCAGAGGGTCGGAACGGCATTCTTGACCGCAAAGTCCAGCAGGCCGTCAAATCTTCCCGGATGCGCGATGACTAATTCATCCACGTCAGAGTATATCACCGTGTCGTAGTATTCGAGCAAGCCGTTAGTTAAAGAGGAGATGAAGCGCGTCCGCTTGGGATCGTCCATTGGGGATCGAGGCAGTCGCAGGACGTTGACCGCACCAAGGCCGGACGTGGACCCGTCATCGCTGCCATGATCGACGATAAAGCAGTTCTCGGCTCCGACTTGCCGGGAATAGTAGCCGAGCCAGATGGGAAGATAATTAGGCTCGTTGTACACCATGGTAATGGCGGCGAGCGGGACTGCGGTCATGCGGGAGCCTCGGCTCTGTTCAAGCGGGGCCGGGTCGGCGGCCGTCGCGGGCTGCGCCGGGGGCGAAACCGTGGGCGCGGCGGGGATGGGAGCCGCTTCAGAGACCGACGCGACGCCCTCGCCGACGTGGCGCAGGGCGGAGACCAATTGACGGCTGCCCTCGTCTTCGTGCAGCCTTCCAAGGCCATCGGAGTAGGACCAGAACGGCTTGGCCCTAGACCAAAGCTCGCCAAACAGGTCTATCGCGCGGGTCTTGCGCGCCCGAACCTCGCCCTCCTCAAAGGCTTCATTCATGACCCTGTGCCAGCCCTGAGGCGAGCGGCCGATCCACTGGTCTAGCGCAAAGAAGAGCCGCCAGTCCGAGGCGTCCTTGATTAATCTCTCAAAGTGTCTCGATGTGAAATATTCACCAGAATATTTAACATAGGCGTCCACCGACGACTCATAGCAGCCTGGAGACCAGGAGCTGGTATCATGGTCCGTGCGCACAAGGAACATAATATAAGGAAAGCGCCGTACACGGTCGAAGAGGCCGTGCATATCGAGATGCAGAGCGAAGTATTGCTCCATGTTCCAGCCCTTGTGGATCATGCGCGTACGCATCTGGTCGGGTGTTATAATCAGCGGCGTCATCAGGTCGGCCGCGGCGGTCAGATGTTGGCTGGGGATCACACGATGCCGATCGCTCAGACCAGGCGTCAGCCCCCCATAGTCCTCCCCGTTTGGGATCCAGATGCACTCCGGGTCCAACAGCTCGATAGGTGGGTGCGGGCAGAGGAAGAGGAAGTCCGACCTCGTAATGATAAAGGTGTCATAAGCGTCTCGCAGGCCAGCGGCGTCTATATTGTTCAGCATGAACCAATATAGGTAAATCTGGACGGCCGTGTTGGTCGGCTGTTGTGACTGCTTGATTCCACCGATCCAGTGTCCCTGGATGTCGCAGATGACCCGCCAGTCCTGAAGGCTGCCTAGATGCCTAGCCACACCTTCAAAGGCGTCCGCCATGTCCTCAGGTTGCGGAGCCACCCAGCGGTAGCGGGCGGCCACATAGAACGGATTGAAGATGTCGAACCGGTCATCGTCCGTCAGGCATACTGCGAGGTCGGCCCCGAGGGCGTCCAGAACGTGCCGGCGGAAGGGTTCGAAGGTCCGCGAGGCGGCCCTGAGCTGGCCTATGACAATGACAAGCGTCTTCCCGCGGGCGGACGTCCGGGCGTCCCGAGCCGAGGCGATCAAAAGCTGATCTCTCCGCGCAGCGTGCGACCAAGATAGGCTCCGTGGACATCCTTGCGGGACGCCTCGGCGGGCAGGTCCTGCTCGCGCCAGTAATGGATCACCATGCTGCGCCGGGTGCGATTAAAGTCGCGGATGGGGTCGCCCCCATGCAGCAGCTGGGAGTGCCACAGGAAGACGTCGCCCTTCTTGCCAGAGAAACGCACCGCGGGCAGCTGACGCTCGGCCAATTCACGCTCCAGATAGGCGTGGCAGGCCGGCGCCTCAGCGGGGATCTCGTTCAGCAGGCCATGGGAGAAGCGGTAGCCGGGAATGCGATGGCTGCCAGGATAGTAGAACAGCGGCCCATTATTCTCGTCCACGTCCTCAAGCGCGAAGCTCGCCGCTACCATCCTGTCCTGGACAGGCGGGGGCATGTACCAAGTGTCCACATGGGCGCCCTGCTGGCTGCCCCGCTCAAAGTTAAGTGAATTGCAGATCATAGGCTCGCCGTCGAGGAGCTCGGCCACCGCCGCCTTCACGTTAGGCGTGTAGGCGGCCTGGCGGATGGCGGGCTCGCGGGCGAACAGATTGTTCAGCTTATAAACCTGCTGACGGGAGGCCGGGGGTATCTCCAGCATCTTGAACGTCTGATTGGCGTGAGGGCCGGTCAGGACGTCGACCACATGGTCATTGCCGGCGTGCTCGGTCCACTGACGATCAACTTCAGCCAAAACGGCTTTCGCCTCCGCTTCTGCGACGGCGGCGCGCAGAACGAGGTAACCGTTTTCGTCCCAAAAGGCGAGCTGCTCCTTCGACAGAGACGCGTTTTTGATGAGGGAGGTTTCAGCTAGTTCAGGCATGGGCAATCTCGCAATCGACGGAACAGGATCGCGTCTAGCGTTCAAATATCCCGCGTACCGTCACATGTCGACCGTCCATCACAGGGCCCAGACTCGTCCAAACAAACCATAGTCCGGAACTCGCCACGAGGTCAGAACCGGGCTGTCGCAGCGTAATTACCCACCACCTTGTGGCCTATAGGTGGAAAGGAGCGACATGTAGAGCCTCATTTGGCGGACGGTGAGGTGTGTCGGCCCTGCACGCGACTCGCTCCCCTGCTTCGAGATTGTTTGGGAAGGGGGATTCCCGCGGCGGCTCGGGTGTGATTCATGGTGCGTCGGATTGACCAAGACGGCCGCCGCCGATGTCCAGCAAGCCCCGGCTCCGACGGATGCCGGTGACAGGAACATCGGCCGGGAAAGAGTGTCAGTATCGCGGTGAGTCGCGGGCCGTAGCGCCTACCTATGAACACTTCGCCGCTCCAACCAAAGCGCTGCCGCCAAGATGACTAGGCCGCCCAGCGCGAGCAGCGCCCCGACACCGCCGGTGGACGCCCAGCCCAGCCCAGCCGCGATCGCCGCGCCGCCCAGCCAGGCCCCAAGTGCATTGGCCATGTTGAAGGCGGAATGGTTCAGCGCCGCCGCCACCGTCTGCGCGTCGCCGGACACGTCCATCAGCCGGGTTTGGAACGCCGGGACCACAGCGATCCCGCAACCGACCAGGAACAGGTCCGCCGTGACGGCCCAGGCGGCGTGGATGGCCAGCATGAAGAGCGACAGCACCACGGCGTTGAAGACGAGCACGCCCACGATCGTGCCCGTCAGGGCGCGGTCGGCCAGCCATCCACCCACAAGGCTACCGGCGATCATGCCGAGGCCGATGACCGACAGCAGCAGCGGCACCGTCGCTGGCGCTAGTCCGGTGACCCGGGTCAGGCTTGGGGTGATGTAGCTGTAGACCGCGAACATGCCGCCAAAGCCCACGGCCGCCACGCCGAGGGTGAGCCACACCTGGGGGCGACCGAAGGCGCTGAGCTCCCGTTGCATCCCGGCTCCAGCGAGTGTTGGCGTTGGGGGCACGAAGATGCGGACCAGGAGCGCGGTCAGCCCTCCAAGCCCCGCCACGACTACGAACGCGGCCCTCCAGCCCAGCGTCTGGCCAAGGCCCGTGGCGAGGGGACGCCAATGACGTTGGCGACGCTCAAGCCCAGGATGACGCGACCCACGGCCTGGGCGCGGCGGCTGGGGTCCACCAGCGACGCCGCGACCAGCGAGGCGACACCGAAATAGGCGCCGTGCGGCAGCCCGGACAGAAACCTCGCCAGAAGCATGGGCGCATAGCCGGGCGCCAGCGCGCTGGCGATGTTGCCGAGCGCGAAGACGCACATCAGGGCAATGAGCAGGCCTCGCCGCGGCGCCCGCGCCGCCAGCACCGTGATCGCCGGCGCGCCTACCACCACGCCGAGCGCATAGGCGCTGATCATGCGCCCCATGTCGGGGATGGAGGCGTGTAGGGAGCCGGCGACATAGGGCAGAAGGCCCATGGAAGCGAATTCGCCGGTACCCAGCGCCAGGGCGCCAATCGCCAGGGCGAGTTCGGCGAGGCGGACATCGCGGGCGACGGGTGTGGGGCTGGTCGGCACGGGCATGCGCGGCCTTAATCGCTGAAGGTGACGAGTCCAACCCACGGCGGAAAGTGAGCCTTGGCCGGAGAGGGCTCGCCGTGCCCAAACACGTCTCTCAGGCGCCTCGCGCCGAGCCGGCTCGACAGCTTGCCCGGAACGTGCAGCATGGCCTCGCGACGGAGGGCCGCGCTATGGCCGAGCTGACGACGACCAGCGGCGAAGTGATCGACTTCGATCCCGCGGCGGTCACCGCCATCTCCGACATGGACCCCGACAGCGGTGCAGCCGTCACCTGCGTCTACGGGATCGAGGGCGGCGTGGTTCAGACCGTTGATCCCGTGTCGGACCTTCTCCAGCGCCTCCATCTTACGAACAAGGTCGCCAAGCTCACCCGTCCGGACGCCTCGCCGATCTGGGTCGTGGCTGCGGCGGTGACCACTCTTCGGGCGCCGCTGTCGGACGAGTATGCGCCTGAGGTCAAGGCCGTGATCGCCGTCACCGGCGTGATGCAAGGCTTGACGGAGACGCTGCCCGAGGCCCAAGGCGCGATCGATGCCGCAGGAGGCCACCTATGACCACGGCGGCCCTCCTGCCAGCCTGGGAGGCCGCTGGCGTCGGCTTCATCGGTGGGCTCGTCCCCGACGGCCTGCGACTGCTGAACGCCCCTCACGACGGACTGCCGACGTACCTGCGCACAGGCTTCTTCTGGATCAGCCTCGGGGTCCTGGCAGCGCTCGGGGCGGCGGTCGCCGCGCTCTCCCATCCCTCCACGCTGCAGGGAGCGTTGGCGCTGGGCTATTCTGCACCCTCGATCGTCTCGGCATTGGGGGCCAGAACGCCCACTGTAGGTCTGCAAGCCGCCAAGACCTTCAAGGCGGCCATGCCAAGGCTAGGCCTTGTGGGTGAGATCAGGCGCTGGTGGGCCAGCTAAACGGAGGCGCTGTCCCAAGTGAGTCGTTTGGGCGAAGCTGGCCTTGTTGATCTCTGCCGCCAAGCTAAGACGGCGAAGTCTAGCCGCGCGCTACCGCTGAGAGCGAACAATTTCGACGGCGGCGCTGAGCACGAGCACTTCCTCGATGTAAGACGGATCGTCGCCATACGCAGCCGCCACCCCGGATAGGCGGCGACCACGGCTGTCACGCCGCCGATCGTCGCTCCGGCCCAGCGTCGCCGCTTGCTGGTGAGCGCGGCTCCGGCGACAGCTGAGGTGACTAGACGGACCGCAAGCCCGATCGGGATGATCCGGTTTGGCGCCGTTTCTGCTTGTCGTCGGCGTACTCGGCGGCGGCGAGCGCCAGGAGGACCTGCCGCTACGAAGCGGTTCGCAATGATCCCAGGGGCTCCATTGTCGGCCGAGAGCTCGCCGCGCGCAGCCGCCACAGCGACCGTGGCGAGCGGTGTCATGGCTCGCTGGCCGCCGACCAAGCCCATCAGGAAAGACGCTAACATGTAACCCCCAGCCATGGCCGAGGCATGGATTATTGAGCTGCCCCGATCGGGTTTCGTCACAGCCGCGGTCAACTACGTCCTGATTGGTCGCGCCCGCCTTGCCGCCTCTCGCACGTCGCTGACGCCACGAGGACCAAGCTCCTTAGCCAGCACGTGGGTCAGCGGGAGCCGCTCGGCGTGAGCGCGACGCCCGCCGTGCGGGGGGAGGCGACGGAGGAACTCAGACCCAACTACTTCGACCTCATCGAGTCTGGCGTGACGAGGCGGGCTATCAGACGCATGCGTCGGATCCGACGGCCATCCGCTTCCATGACGTTATCGCGCCCTGGCGCGGGACCCCTTTCGAGGGGCGGCTCGGGAGACCCGTCAACCCATAAGGCGGCGAGCGCTCACCGCGGGACGGCTCCCGCGTTGACCTTCGCCTCCTGCGCCAGCTTGCGATAGTCATAGGTGGGGCAGAACTCGGTGCGGTAGCCGCCCCAGGTCGTCGGCTCGATGGCGCTGTTGACGTCGCGCAGCCGCTCCGCTGGGAAGCGCAAGGTCACGACCTGCCCAAGGCCCATCATCACGTACCAGCTCACCACCTCGACGCCCGCGGGCGGGAAACGCTCATAGAAGCCGTTCTTCTTCAGCTCGGCGTTGATTTCGGGCAGCGGCTTGGACTGGTCGTGTCGGAGCACGATGGTCAGCAGCATGGTCCCGGTCGGCGCGCCCGGGGTCACGCCGGGCGGCGTGGTCTTCGCTTGGGCGGCGGAGCTCAGTGCAAGTAGGGCCGCAGCGGCGATGGCGGGAAGGCGCATGGCAGGCTCCGGCTTGGGTTCGGCGTCCCGGCAACGAAGCCGATACGCCCCGCTTGCCTCCAGAGACCTCGATCTCGCGCGAGCGCCGGGCAGCGATGTATCCCCCACTGCGCCGGGCGGCTACAAGCCCACCTATGCCCCGTGAGACCGTCCACATCGTACAGGCCTACGTCGCGGGGCGCGGCAAGGGCCTGAAGGCGGAGCCGCCGATCGGGTGCAAGGACGCAGCCGAGGCAGCGCGCAAGGCTGAGCGGTTGGCGCCGGCCCGCGAAGGCGTGATCGCCTACAGCGTTTCTGCGGATACGGAGATGGGCGACTACGACGAGAACCCGGCCGTGCTGTTCAAGTCGGGACGGCTGCCGCCGCCATGGGACGAGGTCTGACCACCATGACCGAAGCGAGCTCCGCATGACGACGGCCGCGCCCCCGCATCGTGTCACTCCTGCCTAGCGCCACAGAGCTCGTGGTCGCCGTCGGCCGCGGCGGGGCGCTGGTTGGGCGCTTGCATGAGTGCGACTTCCCACCTTTCGTGGAGGCGCTCCCCGTCTGCACCGCCACCAAGCTGGAGCGTGGCCTGATTTCGCGCCAGGTGGAGAACCGTTCGCAAGAGATCGTGCGCCAGGGTCTTTCCGTCTACGAGGTCCATGCGGAGCGGCTTCGCGCGCTGAAGCCCGACGTCATCATCACCAAGACGCAATGCGCGGTGTGCGCGGTGACGCCGGCCGACCTGGACGCCTCGCTCGCCAGCTGGGTCGGCGCCCCGCCGGCGCTGCTGTCCCTAACGCCCGAGACGCTAGACGATGTTTGGAGCGACCTGCGCCGAGTAGGCGAGGCGATCGACGCCCGGGACGCGGCGGAGACGCGCAAGGCAGCATTGAGCGCAAGCTTCGCCGGCTTAGGACGGCGCCGAGCGTTCGGCTTGCCACTGGGCCGTCGTCGCTCTGTAATCCAGGCCGCCGTTCCGGGTGGCGGCGTTGCGGCGCAGCTCCCGCGAGATGGTCGAGGCCGCGCCCGAACCGGCGGCTGATCTCCCGCACACAGCAGGCCTGGACGCGAAGGAGCGCGATCTCCTTTCGCTCAGCCAAGGCGAGGTAGCGCCCCGACAGCGGCTCGGTCGAGGATCTGAACATCGCTGGCGCCATGCCACCCGCCCTCCGGAACAGCCGTGCCCCGACAGCTTGCGACAGACCGGCCGTCAGTGCAGCCTCCTCGCTCGGCCGACCTTGCGCGACCGCCACCCAAAACTGCCGCAACTGCTCACGCGTCGCCGCAGGTGGCCGCCCAAGAGAGGGCAAGGGCCCCCGTCCAGACGCGCCGAACGCCGCTTCCGAGCCGCCATTGCAACCTCCTCCGTCAGGGTGTTGCGACGACCACTTGAATCCGCCCAATACGCAAGCGCCGCCTACGCAAGATGCTGCCGACAACCATCTCGTGGGTTCCATGAGCCGGAGAGGAAAATCCGTCCGACGACGAAGGCTGAGAGCCTCATGAAGACGCTCAAGGTAGAGGCCGTCTACCCGATGGCCTACGAGACCTTCGATGACGTGGCAGCTGATCTTCCCCGCTTGATCGATCAGGTCTACATGAGCGGTGGCTGCACTCAGCCCTGGACTATCTCAGCCCCGCAGCCTTTGAGGATCAACAAGCCAGACAGCAGGTCAAACCCGCCGCCTGACATTGTCCACCTCAAGGGGCCCACTCCAGCCTCTGGGAAATTTTAGAGTGGCGTTGACAAGATCCTCGAGCCGAGCTCGTTCGACAGGCTGGTGCAGCGGCTGGAGCGGGGTGACTTGGACCTGATCGCCGTGGGCCGAGCGCTCCTGACCGACCCGAATTGGGCCGCCAAGGTCTGCCCGGGCGACAGCTCCGGCCTCAAGAGCTTCGCCCATGCGGACATGGCCACTTGGTCCGACCCCGCGAAGTGATCCGCCCACATTGAGGGCTGCGGCCCGAGGAGGATCAAATCGGAACGGCGGGCGCCATCAAATCGAGACGATGGGTGCGACAGCCTGGAATATGCAGGCTGTCGCACCGGGAACTGCCGCCTACTGGGACAAGCGTGGGAGTAAGCAGTCCGCCCTCATGCTGGAGCGTAGATGGTGACGCCGGCAGAAACATCCTCGATGGAATCATATTCGGCCACAGAGGCCTCAGGCATGGGTGCGGCGTCATCAAGTCGGCGGAAATCACGCAGCGAGGTGCCGGTGGGGAAACTGTCCACGTTCGGCGCGCCCACATGATCCTCAACATCTTCAATATCCACGGTCCTGAAATCTACACTCCAGCGCGTTCGGTCACTGATGTTGTTGACTGTCGAGTGAAGGTGAGCCGCTGAAAAGACGATGACGGCACCAGCCGGTACGACGCAGCACACTTCAGGTTCAAGCTCGATTGGTTCCTCGGGGTGCGGCTGCACCCGGGTGTCTGTGCCCACATGCTTGGCCGCGTTCTTCCGACCGTCGGCGTTCCACCTATAGTAGCTAAAGTCAGCCGATCCATTTGCGATGTAGTGGTTCCAGTAGCGCGGGTGGAACGCCATGCCCTGAGTCGGATCAAAATCGTAGATCGGCATCCACCAGTTGATTTGACACATGGGCGCCGAATACCACGTATCGCGATGCGGATGGTGGGCGTAGGCAATGCCTGTGGACAAGTATTTGGAAGGAAATGCGGATCGAATGCGAGGGACATCCTGGTATGTGCGCTTAGGATCACAGCCGTAGGCGAGGAGAAGCTTGCTCAGGAGCTCCCGGGTAATGGGGTGATGGATGAAATGAGGCTTGAGCCTGGACAACCGAAGCGCCGCTTCTTCTGCGGGGCATGCCAACTGGGCTTGGATTGGATTAGGACCGAAGGCCTCCTCGATCAAGTGGCGCGCATGCGACACGAGAGCGAGCGAGGCCTCAGTGGGCGGAAGGATGGTGAGAGCTCCGGCATAGGTGCGAGCGCGGCGCTCCCCCTCACACGTCGAAAAGTCGAAAGAAATATCCATGGTCAGGCTCCCTTAAAATAAAGGTGTTTACTTCATTGGCTCAGGCGCTCGATTACGTTCGCCCAGGAAGAAAGAAACACCGCGCGAGTGCGCGCAGCGGCGACGGCGCGAGCGCGGCACGCGAGCTCCGCCCGGGCGTCGTCGTCCATACCGACCGCCAGTCGTAAGCCCCGAGCGATGGACAGAGAGGAGCTGGGATCCACCAACAAGCCTTCCTTGCAGATGGCTTCGGAGAGCGCCCCGTCCTTGCTGACCACGCAAATCAGCCCTCGGGCGGCGGCTTCGAGGGCGGGCATGCCGAACCCTTCGAGCAAGCTAGGCAGACAGAAAGCCCTTGCGTGTGCATATAGCCAACGCAGCTCTGGGTCAGTGACGAAGCTGAGCAGGCGAACGCCTGGCGTGGTTGCGGCCCGGGTACGAACCTCGGAATAGCCATCGTCGCGAGCTCCGCAGATGACAAGATCTACGCCGTTTTTGTGCAGCTCCGCTTCCGCGTAGGCCTCGACTAGGCGCGCCGTGTTCTTGCGGCGGCCGATCGCGCCAACGCTCAGAAGAAAAGGTCGCTTCAGCTCATGAACCGGGCTTTGAAGCCCGGTGTTCACACCTTCACGGACATACAGCGGAATAGTCTTGAGAAAACGAAAGTTATCTCCGTATAGCTGTATAAAAGCGTCTCGCGAGACGTCGCTGACGAAGATAACACCTGGGGCGGCGCGTCGAATACAGTCGTAAGCGATGGCGTAGGACTTTTGCGTCTCTGCGGGGTATAACCCTGCATGGGTGATCGGTCCGACATCGTGGCAGAGCACGGCGTCTTGCGCTCGAACGCCGCGCATCAGCACATAAAGCGGATCGAGATGAAGCGTCGGTCGTAGGCTTGGCTGCGCGCGCGCGGGTCGGACCGCTCGCGTTCGCGCGGAAATTTCGGCCAGCATAGCGCGCGCCAACAGCTTTCTCGAGACGCCGCTAGGTTCACGTCGCGGTGTCAGTCTCCAGTACCGCACGTCGTGGAAGCGGTCTTCCAAGCCGTCCATGAGGTCGCGCCCGATCCGGTACGCCCCGGTGCGGTTGAGCAGAGCTAAAGAGAAATCCAGCGAAATCTGCATTGCGCGTCTGTCTTGCACCAGCTCTTGCGAGGGCGGCAGCCCTCGGGCGTTTTATCACTGGTAGGCTGATCCAAAGCATCCTTGCAAAAGTGTCCAGGCACAAGCCGCCCCGGCTGAACAAACTCCTCGGCCCCACGCAGTCGCTCGCCCTTGAAGCGGATCAACCTGAACTGCTCCAATCGGAAGCGAACTTTGTTCCGCCTGTCAAAAGCCCCGCTGGACGTCTCGCCTGTCGCTAGGTCCAGTGATTGTTAACGCCGGGTTAAGCAAGGGTACACGCGGATGATGAAAGAGAGCGCGACAACCCTGATTGCCAGTGCTGGGTTGGCTTGCGCCCTGCTCGCCGCCGCATTGCTGCTCGATCCAGGCTCAAGGCGCGCAAGCTTTCCCGCGCATGCATCGCCAGCGCCGCACCAGAGCTCCCCTTCACTGCGCCTCAGGCCAGCTCCCGTCGAGTTTGCTCCCGACGCAATCACCGCAATGGCGAGCCTTGAGGAGCCCGACCGCTTAATCCCTCCCGCCACTGCTTTGCGCCTGCGCGCCGGCCAAGACCGCGAACGCGCTACAACCTGCTTAGCCCTGGCCATTTATTACGAGGCTCGTGGAGAGGTTCGCGAGGGCCAGCAAGCCGTTGCACAGGTCGTTCTCAACCGGGTGCGCGATCCCATCTATCCAAAGACGGTCTGCGCCGTGGTCTTTCAGGGCGCGGAGCGCCCGACAGGATGTCAGTTCTCCTTCACCTGCGACAGCTCCATGGATCGGCCCCCAAGAGGGCAGGCCTGGAAGCTTGCCCAGCGGCTGGCCAGACAAGCGTTAGATGGTTTCGTCTTGGTCGAGCTTGGGGGCGCAGTCAATTATCACAACGAGACTGTCAGGCCTGTTTGGAGCGCATTCCTGAACCGCGCCTCCGAGATCGGCCATCACATCTTCTACACAGCCGACCTAACCTTGCGCTCTCATTATGAGGGCGGCGAGCCCCTGTTCGCGAAGGCCGAGGCGGCAGAGCTCAATGCGGACAGCCCGCTCGCCGGCGCCATGGCAGCGACGTCGACGCTGGATGCAAAGCCTGACGAGGACGGATCGGCCCCGACCACCCTGCTCTTGGCAACAACGCCCCTTCAGAACCCCGCGGCAGCCGTCGAAACGGTCCAGCTGTCTCGACCCGAACTCCCAACACCCAGTGTCGAGGCGACAGATGAGATCCAAGCGGCAGGCGCCCTGACGTTAAGGCGAGATTGGTTTCCTGCGCCGAAGCTGGCCAGCGAGTTGCGTCAAGGTGGTGGTGCGAACTGAACGCCAACTACTCTCCCGCAGCGGCTGCCGCCTCCGCCTGCACGACGTAGGTCTTGGCCGGTGCGCGGGGCCGCAGGTGCTTCAGTTCGAGCGCGAGCGGGTGGTTAAAGAGGATGATCGCGCCAAACCAAAGCAGTCCCCCCCCAGCAACGGCGAGAAGAACATAGACGAACGGCGTTCGTGGCGATCCGCCGTACAACGCCATCAGCATAGCCGCGGGCGCCACCGCAGCCGCCGCCACTAGGGCGCTTCGGAAATAGATAGGTACAAAATCGCGGGTGCGGGTCTCTGTCATCCGGCTGAGATGCGGCCGATAGAAGAAGACGGCGAACGTCGCCTCCGTAAGGCGTGAGGCCGCCGCACCTGTCAGGCCGAAGAAGCAGCCGCACACAAACATCACCAAACCAACGCCGGCACGGATGAACTCGATCTTCGCCTGCCGCCCGGTCTCTTCGCAAATTACAAAGAGCTCCCAGGTCATGGTGATCGCCACCGACACCATCGACCCGGCGGCAAGCATGATGAGCGGGACCACTGCTCCCAGCCACTTCGCCCCGTAAACATTGAGGATCAAAGGGCCGGCTATTACGCCGAGGCCGGCGAAAGCGGGCCAAAGCAGCGCGGTCGTGTTCTCCACCACGCGCAGGTAAGGCTCGCGCAACGAAGCTCCACCTCGACGCTGCGTCGCCAAGTCGACGAACACGACCCGGCCTATCATCAGGTGGATGTTGTCCCAGGCGAGATTGTTGACGCTCGATGCGCGTGAATACAAACCAAGGGCGCTCAGTCCGACGACGCGTCCCAGCGTTAATTCCGCGATACGCTGAGAAATGGCGGCTATACCCGAAATGGCCAGCATCTGAGAGCCATAGCGTAGCAACCGCCGCCACTGCGATAATGAGAACCGGAAACTGATATGCTCCCGGCCGACTAGGTTGAAGGCCGCGGCGCTGACAACCGCCGCCACCACCTGGCCGCAGGCCAGGCTCATATAGCTGGCCCCCATAAACGCCAGGATCAGTGTCACAAGCTGAGCGGTTACGTTGCGGGCCGTGCCGACCAGGGCGATGGCTTTGAACCGCGCTTCTCTCTCCAGGCGCGTCGCTGGAAGAAATTCTAAAGCTCCAAACAGGGGAAGACTGGCCATGACTAGCACGACCTCACCTACGCCTTTGGCGTGCAGATATGTCTTGCTGAATAGGCCGACGCCGATCAGCAGCACCGACAGAGCCGCCGAGATAAAGAGATTAGCCGTGAACACACTAGCTGTCACCTGATCGTCTATGACGGGCTCGCGAACCATAAAGCCGGCGAAACCGAAGGCTTGGACGGTGCTGAGGACAGCTGCGATGGCGGCCGCCAGAGCATAGACGCCTACCTCGTAGGGCGAGAGCAAATGGGCCACAATCGCGGACCCGAAGAATTGCAGAACGAAAAAGGCGCCCTGAGAAAGGCCCATCCACGCCAAATGGCGCCTCACAGACATGTCGGCCTCCCTGTCAACCTGCGTCGCGCCCAGCTTGCCGCCCCGCCACTCGTTGATGGCTATCGTCCGGCTGAGCTAGTCGGCGCCGACGCAGTTTGGCGGGTTTCACAAGCGTGTCCAAATCTGCATCGATCAAGTTGTCGCCGCAGGAGTTCGCTCTTTTAGGAATCAAACACGGCAGCCTCGGGCTTGAAGCTCTCTGATAAACACTCGGTTATGTAGGCTTTCAGCTTCAATGCATCTCCTGTCTCGGCCAAGGTGGCGGCGTAGCAAGCCGCGCTTTGAGAGGCGGCCGCCAGCAGGTCCGCCCTGGTGATCAGATCGCGCGCAGGTTCTGGCTGAAGTGGAAAGACGCAGGCCTCAAATCCCGCCGGTAATCCGTCCATGGTATGCGCCGAGGCGAGCACCGGTTTTCCCGCCGTCAGCGCCTCCACCGCCTTGATCTTCAAGCCGGTGCCATCAACCGGTGAAATCACGACCTTGCAGCGAGCGTACAGCCCCTGGATATCATCGACAAAACCCAGCAGCTGGAGATTGGGGTAAGCGGCTGCGAGCCGCTTCACCTCCTTCGCTTCACACACACGCCCGGCTACGCCAACCGTATAGCGGGAGATCCACGAGGCTTTAGTTAACAGGCGGGTCAGCCCCTCCACGTTGAACATATTTTCCGAGCCTACAAACAGCAGGTCGAAGTCAGCAGTGGCGGCTCTCCTCTCGACAGTTCGAGGCCCGGTATATTGCGGCACGTACCAGACAGGCTTATCGGCATAAAGCAGCTTGAACAGCCCTGCTTCGCCAGGCGCGATGGCGATAAGGCCATTTAGAAGCTCGAGCGTACAAAGCTCGCTGCGTAACTTACCGAGCGTCCTTAGCTGGCCCAACGCCCCCCCTCGCCCCTTGATATGGGTAAGGAACTTGATGTCGTGGGTCTCCATGATGCACCGAGCGGGAGTCACTCCATTCAGCTCGGCCAGCGCATCGACATAGTTGACAATGAAGATCTGCGGATCTCGCCTAAGAAGGGCTGCATAGCCGGGGGTCGCGCCGGCGATCCGCCACTGCAGGATGTGGCGGCCTACAAGTGGCGCTAAGGTCATCGCGACATTCTTGAGCCGCCGGGCTAGGCGTAACGACCAGGAACGGGTGTCCAGCACAAGCTCGACAGTTGGGAACTTCGCTTTAAACTCTGCGACATCGCACGGCCGCCAAGGGTAGTCGGGGTGGTCCGCAAAACTATACATCGCCACGCTCTCGAAGTGACGTGAAAACCAAATCAGCTGGTCCCACATACGAACATGCGCGCCGTTGCAACGGCCGACGAAACTGCCGTTGAAGTAAAGGACCAGCGCCGGTCTACTGGCTTTGCAGACGCTCATTAACGCCTCGGGAGGTTGGACGCCGACGCCCGCCCACAGCGAGGGCCGGCCGGGGCGAGCCGGCGCTTTGTCGGAGTGAACCGTCGGCCTGCCCGCCAGCATCCAACGCCACATTAGGCTCGACTCCTACAAGTTCGCGCCGCGAGGTGGGCATGCCCAGCGCTCGCAGCTTCTTCTTCAGTGTATTGCGATTGAGACCGAGGATTTCCGCCGCCCTGACTTGGTTGCCCCGCGTCGCCGTGAGGGTGGCTCGCAGCAGCGGCCGGCCAACATCATTAATGACCCGATCGTAGAGTCCAGGCTCGGGGGGGTTCTCAGGGCCTCCAATAAACTCCTGCGACAGGCGCTTTTGGATCAGCGACTCGAAGGAGCAATCTTCAGCCGCCTTCACAATAGAGGTCTGATCGCTCAGCTCAAAGTGAATGCTTCGAGAAGACACGGTTCGCTCCGGATAAAGAGTGGCAAGCCGACGCATCATGTTTTCCAGCTCGCGAACATTGCCAGGCCAGGAGTGCCTGCGCAGCCGCTCGATCGCCGCAGTTTCTATGGTCTTGACTTGACTGCTGTCGCGGGCGGCGCGCAGCAAGAACACTTGCGCAAGTTCGGCCACGTCCTCGAGCCTGTCCCTGAGGGGAGGCATCTTGACCACGGCCACCTTCAAGCGAAAGAACAAGTCTTCCCGTAGCAGGCCCGCCGACAACAGGGTACTGAACTCGCGTTTGGTCGAGACGATCAGCCGCGGCATGCTATCACGCCGGCCTGAGGCCGCCGCTGGGCGATCTAAACCGTCAAGCAGCCGCAGAAGACGTGATTGAGACTCGAGCGGCAAATCATCAATCTCGTCCAACATCACCGTGCCACCTTCGGCCAAGCTCAGAGCCCCAGGCTGCCCGTTTACTCCGTTCAGGTCGGCTTCGAGACGCTCACGTCCCGCGCCACCGAGCGAAACGACTACGAAGTTGCCTCCGCGGCGGGGGCCAAGCTGGTGAAGGGCGCGAGCTGCGAGGTTCTTGCCCGTACCGCTCTCTCCCTGGAGCACGACTGGGAGATCGCAGTGTATCAAGCGGGCGAGCGTACGGTAAACATCTTGCATGGCTGCCGAGCGCCCGATCAGCGGCAGACGTTCGCTCCGTGCGGCTGACGGCAGCAGCCGCTCGACTTGACCCGGCTTGAGCAAGGCCCGTTCGGCGGCGCTCAGGACGGCGCTGAGGTCGAAGGGTTTGGCAAGATATTCAAACACACCGGTCTCTGCGGCGCTAGCCGCGGTTAGCAGCGTGCTTTCTCCGCTCATCAGAATGACCGGTAAGGTGGGTCGAAGCTTTTGGATCTGCCGGATGACGTTGAAGATGTTATCATCCGGCATCAACACGTCCGAGATGATAAGATCGCCTTCACCCTCCCGCACCCACTTCAGGAGTGCTCCCGCACTGCTGGTGGCGCGAACCTGATAGCCGGCGTTCACGAAAGCGTGGCTTAAAACCAAACGAAGAGATGCGTCATCGTCTGCGATAAGCACCTTGCGACAAGTCACCATTTCTACCCTCGAAAAATGATTGAACCTCTCAACGCTGACGCAAACTGTAATGAATATCCGCAAATTTGTGATCGTGCTTACAAGCTTTACCTTAACGTCGTCTTAACCAAAAGCTGTCGCCAAGCACACTCAATTGTTAAAACGGGCCCTTGGGGATCGGCTCAAATCTATCAAGTCTTAACTTCTTCCGTCTCCCCGCGCCTTGTGGTGGGAAGGGCGGGCCTTAGAGGCACGGGTCCGTAACATCGATCAGATTCGCGCCGGGCCGGCCTCAAACCTCCTCATAAGTCTTAACACATCAATAAAATGCACAGCTCGCAGGCTATTGCAAGGCTCCTATTTTCTAAGGCGAGTGGTCTCAAAGAAACATATGCCTCACTCATAATCAGTGGCGCTGTAATGCGTGCTCCGTGCGCAGAATAGCGCATTGAAGGAAAAGCTGCGGGCTCTTTTATGACATTCATGGATGAATGAAGGGCTTTCCTGAAAAGCCGAGTCCTTAAGAGCCGACCGCAAACTCAGCCGCGATGGACGCTCGGCCCAGCAGTCGCTGCAAGGGTGCTGCAGCCGCCAGCCCACCAAAGATGGTAAAGAACAGTCCGGGGTCTGGCGTGGCCCCGGAGACGGCTAAAGGTAAAAGACTGAGCAGCGCCGTCCATTGGGCGGCGGCGATGAGCGCAGGCTCCTCGCTAGCGCCCAACGACGTCAGGCGACGCGGCCAGGCGATCTGCGCCGCAAGAAACGCAAGCGCGGCGCAACCCGGGGCGCCCACCGACCCGAGCAGAGCCATGAGGAGGCTGGAGGAGCGAAATGCGCCCCCCCCCACGCCCATCCCACCTGAGAGCTGGAAGGCGTCCCAGCCCTGTCGAGCCCACGTCATTCGCTCCGTGGCCGAACTGCTGCCGGTCTTGCCGAAGGTTAGATCGTTGACGAGGTCCGCCCACATCTGGGCTTGGTCGGGCTGGAGCACGACAACCACCAAGCCGGCCAGCAGGGCGCTTAGTCCAAACGCTATTAAAAGAAGCGCCTTCTTGACGCGATGGTCGCGCACTGGTCCCCTCAGGGCGCGCAGAACGAGACAAAGACCATAGGCCCCAACACAGACGTAACCGGTGGAGGCGGTGGAAAGCAGGATCATGAAGATGACCGCTGCTGCTGTAATTCCGGCCCACGGGGCGCGAGGCCGCCGAAGCCACCATTCCACGAGGAAGACGGCAACCGGAAAGCCGAAGGTGGCGTAGCTGGAGGGCTCGGGAAACGAGCCGGAAATTCGCTTGACACCCGAGGAGAAGAGTTGAGGCGCCACTTCTGCATAGGTCGCATTTCGGAGCGGGGCCAGTACATCTCCGAGATGAGCGTAGAAAGCTACCTGATCTATAATGCCGAACAACACGTGGAAGGTGCCCAACCAGATCATGACGACGGATATCCGGCGTGCGACGTCTTCAGTGGAGGCAATCACGTAAGCCGCCCAAAAGCCGAGCGCGCTCGACACAATATAGAAGAGCTGCGTCAGATTGGCGGAGCTTGGACCGAGCGGCTCGGCGACGATCACACCGCCGATGAGCAGGGGACGCTGAGCGACGACATACATGCGGCCGGAGAAGAGTTGGGGCAGCACGAGGGCGCTGATCATGGCGTAGCCGACAAACACCAGCATCGGCAGGTTCGCGCGCAGCGCGTAGCTTAGCTTGCTGCGGGTGTTCGCGTCGACTAGCAGCCGCAGGACCAGCATGCCTACGGCCACACGCGTTGGCGGAGCCGACGCCCCGCCCAGGGCGGGCAAAAGCACGGCCGCTGCTGCGCCGAAGATCATCAAGAAGATCGTTAACGCCAAAAGATAGGATGGGGGTTTGCGAAAACCGTACGCGGCTGCAAGCAACGTCAGAATGCCTATAGGGGTTAGCAGCATGCTCGCCGACCCGGCTTTGCCTTTACGACTGTCAATCGGCTACTCCACGAAATAGCCACGGTATTGATTATAATAGTACCCGGCATCTCCGTAGCCGTGCTTTGCTTGCCGCGTTAGGTTGACTTTGCTGAGGGCGATGCCGCTGACACGCACGTTGGAAGTTCGTAGGGTAGCCAAGCCATGGTTGACAGCGGAAGACTTGCTCTGCTGCCAACCGACCAGGAACAGTACGGCATCTCCCATGCCAGCCAAGGTCTTGGCATCTGATATCGGCAGCACCGGCGGACAGTCTATGATAATATAATCAAACTTTTCCCGCAGCTCCGAGATCAACCGAGCCATGGCCAACGAGCCGAAGACATCACGCGATGTGAACTTGGCAGCGGAAATCGGCAACAGCTTGAGATCGGTGCGAGGATCTTGCAGCAGAACTTCCTCAAGGCATACCTCGCCCGTCAGGACTTCCAGCAGCCCGATCTCGGGCGCCCGCGGCAGCACCGCCTGGGTCAGGCTGCGGCGGCGCAGGTCGCAATCGATCGCTAGCACAGAGGCGCCTCCGGTCGCGGCGGAGCGGGCCAGGGCGAGGGCGGTTGTGGTCTTGCCTTCTCCCGGCAAAGCCGATGTGACGACAATGACCTTGACCTTACGCTCGATATGGGCGCGGACCAGCGCCACCCGAAGGTGGCGCAAGGCTTCCGCAAAGGCCGACAAGGGGCGATCGACCACGAGGTCCGCCGGGCTCCCGCCGGCCCGGGCTCTGACCAAAGGCACCGAGCCGATATAGACTTCCTTCAGTTTCTGCTCGACGTCCAAGGCGGTCCTGACCCGATTGTCCAGCGATTCAAGCAGAAAAACTGCCGCTCCACCGCCGAGCACCCCAGATAACAAGCCCAAGAGCAGGTTCAGGCGTAGCTTAGGCGAACTCGGCGTCATGGGGATGCGCGCTAACGAGACGACCTGGGCGTCAGAGGTCTGCAGGGCGTCCCCAGTGGAAGTCTGTTTGAATCGCTCCAGGTAGGCTGAATACAGGGTTCTCGAGACGTCGGCGTTGCGCTGCAAGGAATCGAGGCCGACCTGGGCGCCCTTGCTAGTCGCCAGAGCGCCGCGCGCGCTCTCCAGCCCGTCGGCTATGGTCCGCAGCCGCTCGGCTGAGGCGCTGGTGTCAGATTGGAGGCCGCCGATGATCCGCTGGATCTCACTGTGGATGGCCGCCTCGATCTCGCCGGCCTCGTGTTCGGCATTAGCTACGTTCGGATGTTGGGGTCCGTACCGAGTCAGGAGCTCCGCCTGGGTCTGATGGATTTCAGCAAGCTTAACCCGCAGGTCCCGAATGACGGGCGAGTCCAGAGCCGCGCCTAACTCTTCCCCCGTCCCGCCGTTAGCGAGTTGCTCTTGGGCCGCCGACAGCTGCGCGCGCTTGGCGGCATAGTCCGCGCGAGCTTGGCTTTCCTGAGCCATAAGGTCTGAGACGCGCTGCTCGGTAAGATTGGACCCGGTGGTGGCAAGCAGACCGTTTCGCGCCTGATAGTCCGCCGCGGCGTGCTCGGTCGAGTTGACATCGCTTTGAAGGTTGGAGAGGCGTTGGCTCAACCAGGTGTTGGCACGCTTGTTGGCGTCAAACTTTGCCTCGAGCTGAGCCGTCATATAGAGATCCGTTAAGGTCGTCGCCAACAGCTCAGCCTTCTGCGGATCGCGAGAGGACATGGAGATGTTGATCACGAAGGTCAGCCCTTCGCGCCGCACATCCTCCGCAGCGATTACGGCGTCCACTACCCCATCGCGCGCGGCGGCTGCCGCGGCTGCAGGCGAAAACCGCGACGATGGTCTGTGCATGGGCAGCAGCGATTTCACCTGCGCGACCCAGATTTGAACTAACGTGGGAGAGCGGAGCGCGTCGTTGAACTCGGGATCGGACAGGAGATTCAGCCGGTCTACCAGTCGAGTCGCCAAGGTGCGCGACTTGATTACCTGGACTTCGCTGTCCACCGTCGAGGTATCCGGTGGTAGCGAGGAGAGCACATCGACTTGGCTGGCGCCGATGACTTGGCGTTTACGCGGGTCGAGCATCACCGACGCGGTGGATGTGTAGCGCGGCACGGCGTTAAGAGTCGAGATCAAAGCACCTGACAGCGCGAGCATGACGATGAATATAAAGGTCTTGGATCGCCGCCGGAAAGCAGCGATCAAAGCTTCAACGTCTACGGCGCCATCAAGCACGCTACCCACTTTGGAGTTGCGCGGCCAGGGCTGGACGTCCGCAGTAGCTTCGGCCCGAATGTTCATTCTCGCACCTTCATCCTGTTAGCGGGCATATATCAGGGAGAGGCCGGCCCGATCGTCGCTATAGCTTGGTCCCGCACCTGAGCCGCGGGAGCTAAGCGAAAGGCGGCTATATCTTATGACTAGAGAAAGATGCCGTCCGACGTAGTAGGTTCCAGAAGCTGTGTAGTCCTGCCGAGTGTCATTTCGGCCAATCCCTTTGTAGTTGTCCCAACCGCCGCCAGCGGTAACCTGAAATATCAGATATGAAAGAAGCTCGTAATCGGCGGCGCCGCGGACGTCGGTCGCCAGAAACGCCGGCGAAGCGGTGAGGCCAGAGGCGCTTACGCTTCGAGTGGTGGTGAAATGCAAGGTGAGCAACGGAGTAAGAAAGTAGTCCACCTGCGCTTGACCATGCGGCCCGGAATAGTCGGGCAGGCGCGGGTCATGGGCGTTCTGCGCCAGATAACCCACTCCTAGGCTGCCGCGCGCGAGATGGGTGAGATCGAAGTTTGCGCCCACATCGGCGGTATAGCCGTCGGAATTCTGGTTGAGATCTCTCGGCAGATTAACGAAGGTCGGTGTCGGAGTGAAACCGCCGCTCGTTTGAGGCAGGTAGTTCACCCCCACGTTGGGATAGAAATGAGCAAAGTTGAATACATTATATTTTACCATTGAATATACGGCCAGTTCCGGACTTACAGCGAACTGTGCCGTAGCGCCGTAAATCAAGTGAGAGTTATTGCGATAGCTTTCGTCCAGTACAAAACCGCCGTTAAGCGGAACCCGGCCGTAGCTATAGGTTTGATCTTCGGCGGTTAAATTCAGCCGGAGACGGTTAAACGTCTTGATAAATTCGACTGACTCAAGCTGCAGATCGTAGATCGTTGGACGTGCCGCAGAGACGGGGGTGCTTGGATCGGTGCGGGGCTCGACGTCGCTCTGATGTTCGACCCGGCCCTGGAGCGACCAGTCGGGTTGAACGTCTAACTGTCCGCTGCCGCCGAGCGTCCATTCGTTGGAGTTCTCCGTCGTATGATTGACGTATCGCAGCAAGCTATCCTGCCCGTAGAGCGCCAGCTGGTTTTGCTTCCAATTTGAGGCTAGGCGCAATTCGGGTTGGATCACGCTGATGGCGTCATCCTGCCGATTGGATGAATATGCGTAGATGTTGTCGTCGTAATATTCCTGCAGATCGAGCGTAGGAAAGAGGCGAAACCCGCCGAGCGGCATGCCGTCCGGACCGTAGTTTTCAGCAGCGCGCTCGAGAACACCTTGGTTCTGGCCGCGATCATAGTTGATTGCTTGCGCCTGGGCGGGCGGGACCGAAAGCGCTGCGGCCGCCACAGTGCTTGCTAAAGCCGCCATGCAGACGCGGCCGGGACTGCACCAACCGTAGATGGTCATATGTGTCCGGTTTAGCTTAGGCCTTGACCTGAGACGACCAAACGAGGCTGGCCGACGCTCATCCTGCATGCCTGACGAGAGACAGATTATCCCCTCCAAGAACTCCCCCTTTTGGTCTTTCAGAAGAATCGCTCTGGTATTCGAATGGTGTCGCCGGGTTGAACCCAAGCCCCAGCGTCGACTGATATAGAGTGCGCGGTGGTGTCGACCGTGTGTCGAAGCACTACGCGATGCTGGTTTGCCCGATAGGTATAACCACCAGCCGTGGCGATGGCCTTCTCGACAGTCATACCGGCTTCGTACGGGTATTCACCAGGCTTGCTGACCTCGCCAAGGATATAGAAGGGCCGGTAGCTCAGCACCTCGGCCGCCACGCGCGGCTGGCGAAGGAAAGCTCCCTGAAGTCTCGACCGGACCAGCTCCGCGACCTCCCCAACGGTCTTGTCCTCCACGTCGATCGAGCCGATCAAGGGGAAGTCGAGAGTGCCTGTGCCCGACACAGTGAACGGACCGGATAGGTTGTCCTCCCCAAACACGTCAATCCGGATCTTATCCCCTGAACCGAGCCTGTAGCCTTGCACCGCAGCCAACGGCGGGGGGGACATCTTCTCTGTCACCAACGTCGGCTGACCACGTGCGTTGATGGCGAAAATCAGAACGAGAAAGCAACTCGATGACGCCAAACCGTTCGCCACCTTCATGACAGGCCCTCCACCATCGAGTGAACTCGCCGCTAAGATGGAGGAATTGTGCAGCGGTCGGCCAAGAGACTCGCGTCTCAGCCGAAACCGTCAGCTGCTTATGATCTTATGTTGATCATATTTGGAGCGGCAGCACAGAGGTGCCTCGTGTGTAAGCGCTCTCAGCGCCCACAGGGCGGACTGGGCGATCGTTTCGATCAAGCCGTTCCACGGGAACGTTGTCAATGTGCCGGTCGGTAGGGGCGGGAATGTCACGTTTCCCGATCTAGGTCACCGACTCATTATGGCGTAGCCAGATGCGGGTTGAAGCGAGTTTGAC
>CALMGB010000281.1 GCA_937863535.1 uncultured Caulobacteraceae bacterium | reverse complement strand
GAAGTCGCCTTCGTCGCCCTGCCGGGCGGCCGGATGCTGGGGACCTTCTATGTGGAGAGCCAGGGCGCGCGCCTGGAACGCGCCAGCGAGGCGCTGCGCTCGGTGGCCGGCATGGGCCGCACCCTGGCGCACGAAATCAAGAACCCGCTCGCAGGCATCCGGGGCGCCGCACAGCTGCTGAAGCTCGGCGCCAGCCCCGCCGATGTCCCGCTCGCCCAGGTGATCGTGGACGAGGTCGACCGCATCCGCCGCCTGGTGGATCAGGTCGAGGCCTTCTCCGACGAGCGGGTGAGCGCCAAGCGCGCTGTGAACATCCACCGGGTTCTGGATCGGGTCCGCACCCTGGTGGCCAGCGCGTTCGGCGGCGAGGTGCAGTTCGCCGACGCCTACGATCCTTCCCTGCCCATGGCGCTCGGCGACGAGGACCAGCTGGTCCAGATCTTCCTGAACGTCATGAAGAACGCGGCCGAGGCGGCGCTGGAGCGGGGCGATGGCCGCGGCGAGGTTACCGTGGCCACCGGCTATCGGCCCGGCGCGCGGGTGCAGGCGGGGCGGCGGGGTTGGCGCAACGCGCCGCTGGAGGTGCGGGTCCAGGATAATGGCCCGGGCGTGCCCGCCGACCTGCGGCATCGCCTGTTCGACGCCTTCGTCACCACCAAGGATCGCGGCATGGGGTTGGGCCTGACCCTGGTGGCTAAGCTGGTCGATGCGCACGGCGGCTTGATCGAACTCGAATCCGAGCCTGGCCGCACGGTCTTCCACATCCTGTTGCCTATCGCGCCTGACGCGATGTCTCCTTCGGAGTCCTGACACTTGAGCGCCAACCAGAAGGTCCTGATCGCCGACGACGACACTTCCATCCGCCTGGTGCTGAGCCAGGCCTTCACCCGGGCCGGCTTCCAGGTGCGGGCCACCGGCTCGGCCGCGACGCTGCTGAAGTGGGTGTCGGACGGGGAGGGGGACTTGGTGATCACCGACGTGGTGATGCCGGACGAGAACGCCTTCGACGTGCTCCCGCGCCTGCGCAAGATGCGGCCCCAGCTGCCGGCCATCGTGATGAGCGCGCAGAATACCTTGCTGACGGCGGTGAACGCCGCCCAGATCGGCGCCTTCGACTACGTGCCCAAGCCCTTCGACCTGGACGAGATGGTGGGCGTCGCGCGCCGCGCCCTGGCGCGGCCGGCCGATGCGGTGAAGGCCCGCGCCCAGGCCCGCGCGCTCCGCGACGAGGGCCTGCCGCTGATCGGACGGTCGCCGCCGATGCAGGACGTCTACCGCACGCTGGCCCGGCTTGTGGACACCTCGCTGAACGTGATGATCACAGGCGAGATCGGCACCGGCAAGGGGCTGGCGGCCCGCGCCCTGCACGACCTCGGCAGCAAGCGAGATACACCCTTCGTCACAGCCCAGCTCGGCGGCCTTTCGGCCCAGCGCGTCGACGACGAACTTCTGGGGCACGGCGACCGGCCCGGCAAGCTGGTGGAGGCCGACGGCGGGGTGCTGTTCCTGGACGAGATCAGCGATCTGTCGCTGGACGCCCAGGCCCGGCTGATGCGCATCGTCGATGCGGCCGAGCGTCCAACCCATCCGGTCACCGGAAGGCGGCTGGATATCCGCATCCTGGCGGCCTCCCGGGCGGACCTGCGCGAACTGGCGCGTCAGGGACGGTTCCGCGACGACCTGCTGCTACGGCTGAACGTGGCCATCATGCACCTGCCGCCTCTGCGCGATCGGCTGGACGACCTTCCGGACCTGGCCCGCGCCTTTTTGTTTCGCGCCCACCGCGATGGGGCGCCTGTCAAGACCCTGGATGAATCCGCTCTCCAGCGCCTGGCCCGCCACACATGGCCAGGCAACGTCCGGGAGCTTGAGAACCTCATGCGCCGCCTGGCGGCCCTCTACACCGAGGACTTCATCACCGAACGGCTGATCGAGCGCGAACTGCAGGAGGATGCCGTGCCGTCCAGCGCGGTGGAGCTCGCTCACACCGTCGAGGATCTCGTGGAGCAGACCCTGAACTCCCAGTTCAGCGCGCCCGGTGGCGAGTTGCCTCCCGCCGGGCTCTACGACCGCACTTTGGAGAGCATAGAGCGCCCCCTGATCCGGATGACGCTGCGCGCCACCCGAGGCAACCAGATCAAGGCGGCTGAAGTGTTGGGCATCAATCGCAACACCCTTCGCAAGAAGATCGAGGTGTTGGGGATAGATGTGAGCCGTCGACGAAGCTGATCGTCACCGCCGCTAGGAAGGATTGGCGTCGACTTGGCTGATGCTTGTCGTCGCAGCGGCTCCGCCGATCGATGCCGAGGCGGCCAGGTGTTGGCGAGGCCACCGCCCGACACGGCCATGATCGCACATCCGGCAGCTGCGATCGTCAATCGCTTCAAGCGCGAAGATTGCAGCCAATCCGAACAACTCGCCTGCCCGGACGATACGTAGTCTTGGACGAAGGCGGACATCGACGGCCTGCTGCGCTTAGCTCGTTTGTTGCGCTTGAAACCCCCAAATGACGCCGGGGTTCCGGGAGGACGGCAAGGGTCATGGACATCGAGGCGCGCAACGGGCGCCTAGTCGCGGCGGATGTTCGCGATCAGGCGCTCCCAGTTGCCGTACGCGATGGCGGCTCTATCGACGTCGGTCAGGTCCGCGTCCTGGAGGAAGCGGCGCGCGCCGCCATCGGGCGTGAAGCTGTATGGGTAGTCGCTCGAGAACAGGATGCGTTCGGGACCGAGCACCTCCAGCGCCCAGCGCAGGTAGCGCTGGCTCCACACGCCGCTCGGCGTCACCGAAACGTGCCGGCGGAAGTAGTCCGACACCGGGTGGGCCAGCTTGGCCGGTCCGGCCAGGTTGTCGATCCGGTCGAGGTAGAACAGCACGACCTCGCCCCAGTGACCGGTGATGAGCTGGAGGTCGGGAAAGCGGTCGAACACGCCGGCGAGCACCATGCGCAGGATCTGCACGCCCGTCTCGTAGTGCCAGCCCAGCCCGAAGGTCGCCAGAGCGGCGTCGGTCGCTTCGCCGAGGCCGCCGTAGATGGCGTCCCGCACCGCCGGCGCCGGTGATTGCGGGTGGATGTAGAGCGGCGCCCGGAGCGCTGACGCCGCCTCGAAGATCGGCCAGTTGTCGCGATGGTCGAGGTTGCGGTCGCGGGTACGCCCGAACAGCATGGCGCCGTTCATCCCCAGCTTCGTCACGGCGCGTTCGAGCTCGCGTGCGGCGGCCGATGGATCCGGCGTGGCGAGCGTCGCGAAGCCTTGGAACCGGTCGGGACGGCGACGGACGGTGTCGGCGAGCAGGTCGTTCGAGGCGGTCTGAAGCGCCACCGCCAGATCTGGCTCCAGGCTCTGCACACCGGGCGCGGTCAGTGAAAGAACCTGCACGTCCAGACCGGTCTCGTCCATGGCTGCGATCCGCTGATCGGCGAGGTCACCGAGCCTCTCCCCGATCTCGCCGCCGTCAGAATGCTGGAGCGCGACGTCCTGCCAGCGAGGATCAAGCGCGCGCCAAGCCGTGAGCACGTCGGCGGTGACGAAATGTTCCTCGAGGCCGATGATCTACATGTCTGTCCTGCGCCAGATCCAGGCTTCAAGCGATCGCTGGCGCGGGCAGGTTCCGTCCCATCGCGCCCGGCGAGGCGCCGCAGCATCGCGTGATCGCCCCAGGCTTGTGGGTGACGAGCGTCTCGTAC
>CALMGB010000280.1 GCA_937863535.1 uncultured Caulobacteraceae bacterium | reverse complement strand
CGGGGGGGGGGGGGTGAGCGCGGGTCAGACCGCGGCGGGGCCGGGTCGTCTTGGGGGTCATCTGGCAGAGCGGCGGGCCTGGGCATGGACGCCGGGATCGGCGACCTCCTGGAATTGGGCGGCTGGATAGGGCCGAGGGGCGGGAGCGGGCGATGATACTGACCTGTCCCGACTGCGCCACGCGCTATTTTGTCGACGAGACCAAGCTGGGCCCCCAAGGCCGCAAGGTGCGCTGCGCCAGCTGCGGGGCGTCATGGCGGGCCGAGGTAGAGAGCGAGGCTCTCGATCTCACGCCGGCCGTCGCCGCCTCGGCCGCCGAACCTGCCATGGAGACTTCCGTGCGGCCGGCCGAGGCCCTGCCCAAGAGCTTCCGCGCCCAGGCCGAGGCGCGACGCCGCACACGCCAGGCCGTGGCTGCAGGCGTGGTCTGGGCAGGGCTCGCCGCCTGTTTCGCGGTGCTGATGCTGGCGGCGGTGGTGTTCCGGGTGCAGGTGGTGCGGGTGTGGCCCCGGACCGCCGGGGCCTACGCCGCCGTGCGCCTGCCGGTGAACCCGCTTGGCCTGTCGCCGGAGGGCGTCCAGGCGAGCCCCGGCCTGCAGGACGGCCGGGCCATGCTGTTCGTGAACGGCTTGGAGCGCAACGTAGAGGCGGTGCCTCGTCCGCCCGCTGCGCTGCGGGTCAGCCTCTACGACAAGGGCGGCGCCCGGCTAGCCAGCCGGGTCGTGCGGGTGGACGGCGAGCCGCTGAAGCCCGGCGAGGCGCGCGCCTTCCGGGCTGCGTTCACCGACCCTCCGCTGGCGGGCTCGCAGGTCGGCGTCGACTTCGTGTTCGAGCCTGCCCGCAAGCGGCCGATCCGTCGCGCAGAGATGGCGATGAACGTCTCCGTCGCCCCGTCGCGCGGCACGCCGCGGCTGCGTGGCCTGCAGGCTGCACCTCCGTCGCCTGCACCCTCGGCCAAGCTCGCCCAGCCTCTGCCGGCCGGTTCGCCGTACGCCCTGCCGGTCGCGGCGAGCGCCCAGGCAGGCGGCGTGGCGCCGAACGGCTGAACGCAGGCCGCTGGCCGGCATGGCCCGCAGCCCGACGCCCTCGTCTTTCGAGATTCTTCTGCCGGCCGATGGCGTGCAGGCGGCTGTTCGTGCGCTTGCGGTGCGGATGGCCCCAGGCGTGGATGCGGAGACGGTGGTGGTATGCCTGCTGACCGGCGGCCTGTGGTTCGCCGCCGACCTGATGCGGGAGCTTGCGGCATTGGACCGGCACCCGCTGTTCGACGCCCTGTGGCTCGCCTCCTACGGCGACGCCCGCGAAAGCGCGGGCGACGTGGAGGTGCGGGCGGGGCTCCAGCGATCCGTCGCGGGGCGCGACGTGCTCATCCTGGACGATGTCTTCGAAACAGGCCTGTCGCTGCAGCAGGCCCGAAGCCTGGCGGCGTCAGCGGGCGCGCGTTCGGTGTGCACCGCCGTCTTCGCCCGCAAGCCGGGGCCCGGCGGTCCGCGCCCGGAGCCCGACTTCGTCGCCTGGGAAGCGCCGGCACGCTTTCTGGTCGGCTACGGCATGGACCACGCGGGCCGTTACCGCGGCTTGGCCGGAGTGGCCACCCTGGGCTGATTAACGTCACCTCTTTCCCTGTCATACCGGAAGCGTGCGAAGCTTAGCGGGATGACAGGGGTGGAGGCCGCTCAAGGCGCGTCCGCTCAGCGGGCGGCCATGGCCCAGGTGACGCGGCTGGCGGCGTCGGCGGCGCGCCGGTCCTGGCGCTGCTGGTCGCCCAGCCGCTCGACCGCTTCTTGGCGCACGGCGTGGCGGCAGTTGTTGACGGCGCTTAGACTGAAATCACTCGTGCTGCAGAAGGTATCGGCGGCGGTGTCCACGCGTTGGCGGAAGATCGCGGCGTCGCCAGGCCGGGCGAGGTTCAGGTCTCCCACCTTGACGTGGACGGCGCGGGCGGGCTCCGCATGGGCGATGCCGCCGACGGCGACCAGCGGAGTGGCGGCCATCACCAGCGCGCCGATGGCTGAAAGGGTGTTCAGGACCTTGCTCATTTTCCGTCTCCGTGGATGTGTTTGCCGCCTCAGCGGGTGATCCATGGAATAGTGAGGATGTGTTTGCGCGGCCAGTTAAGGCCGCGTCATGAAGCAGAGTTCACAAGATGACGCGAGTGTAATGTTAATGCTCGTCAGAGCCGCTCGTCCAGGAAGGACAGGAAGTGGGCCAGCGGCAGGCGGTAGGCGAAGCTGAAGCCCCGCCGCGCCCGGCGGATCCAGGGCGTCTCCGCCAGCGGCGCGGGCGCGGGGGCATAGTAGACCCACCAGTCATGGCCGATCAGTTCGCCGAAGGCGCCGACCCAGGCGCCCGGAAAGACCTGCGGCTGGATGTCGACCACCAGGGCGCCGGCCTCGGCGAACAGGGCGTTGGCCATGCCCGCGCCAGTGGGCCCTACCACCACCCTGGCCTGGGCAGCGAGGGCGACCTGCTCGGCGGGACGCAGCCGCTCCGCGCGCACGATGGCGAAGCCGCGGGCCGCCAGGGCCCGCTCCAGCTCCAGCTCGTTCAGCAGGATGCGCATGGAATGGGCGTGGCTGCGGCGGGAGAGGTATATGCGCTTCGCGCGCAATGGTGAGGCGCCCGCACGCGCGACCAGCCGCTCGCGCACCCGGTTCAGCAAGGCGTTGGGCGCGTGCAGGAAATGGTCCATGCTGGTGGCGTAGGCAGCCTGCTCCAGGCGCACGGCCGGGGCGGCGATCTCGCGCACCGCTCCGTCACGCCCGAGCAGCAGCCGTATGAGCTCGCGCTGCCAGGGCCTGAGCCGCGGACCGATCGGCGGCAGCTCGCCGGTCACATCCGCCTCCTCGAGGGCGAGCAGGGACGGCAGGGCGTCCAGAACGAAGTGGCCATAGTTGAAGCCCGCACCCCAGGGCAGGAAGACGCCCGCCGCCGGAACAACCGGGAGATCGGGCGGCGGCGCGAAGCTCAGACCCGAAGCGGACATCTCCATACCCGGGGCGTCCGCCAGATGGCTGAGGTCGGCCAGGGTGCCGTCGAGCGAGGCGCTGTAGCCCGTCCCGTCGTCGCGCACGAGGGCGCCGAAGCGGGGGGCGTGCACCGCGTCGGCCACGCGGCAGACCTCGGTGGGAGATGAGCGCCAGGGGTCCTGCAGCTCCGGCCGCACCAGTCCTGCGCTGCGGGAGCGGAGCCGGACCGCCGCCGCCTCGGCGTCTTCCGGCGGCACGTCCTGGATCACGGCGCGGACGCCGAGGGGCGCCACGGGGGCGTGCAGGCGCGCCAGGTTCACCGCCTCCAGAGCCACACCTTCCCGGACGATGTCGAGCGGCTGGCGCGGGGCGCTCACCGGGATATTGAGTTGGCGGGGCGATGCTCCGGGAAGAGGGCCGCCAGCGCCGCCTCATCGGCGGTGCAGACGCCGCGCTCGGTGATGATCCCGCTGACTAGGCGCGCGGGCGTGACGTCGAAGGCGTAGTTGGCCGCGGGGCTTCCCGGCGCGCCGATATCGATGCTGACCACTTCGCCCGACGCCGTGCGGCCGGTCATGCGGGTAACCTCCTCAGGGCTGCGCTCCTCGATCGGAATCTGCGCCACACCGTCGGTCAGGCTCCAGTCCACGGTTGAGGACGGCAGGGCGGCGTAGAAAGGCACGCCGTTGTCGCGGGCGGCCAGCGCCTTGAGATAGGTGCCGATCTTGTTGCAGACGTCGCCCGTACGGGTGGTGCGGTCCGAACCGACGATGCAAAAGTCGACTTGGCCGTGCTGCATCAGGTGGCCGCCGGTGTTGTCGGCGATGATGGTGTGGGGCACGCCCTCCTGCCCGAGTTCGAAGGCGGTGAGGCTGGCGCCCTGGTTCCTCGGCCGCGTCTCGTCGACCCAGACGTGGAGGTCGACACCTGCGCGGTGGGCCTTGTAGACGGGGGCGAGCGCTGTGCCCCAGTCTACCGCCGCCAGCCAGCCGGCGTTGCAGTGGGTCAACACGTCCACACGCCCGGCCTTGCGCGCCGCGTGCCCGGCGATGAGCCTGGCGCCGTGTTCGCCGATGGCTTCGCAGGTGGCCACGTCGGCCTCCGCCAGTTCGGCGGCGCGGGCGTAGGCGACAGGCAGACGCTCAGCCCGCGGGCGGTTACGGACGGTGGCGATCATCTCCTTCAGCGCCCAGGCGAGGTTCACCGCCGTCGGCCGCGCGGCCAGAAGCCGGTCGTAAGCGCGCTCCAGCCCCTCGTCCGAGGCGTCCTCTCGCAGGCCCAGACACACGCCATAGGCCGCGGCGACCCCAATCAGCGGCGCGCCGCGGACCTGCATGTCGGCGATGGCGCGCGCTGCATCGTCCAGGGTGCGCAATCGCACCGTAACGACCTCGTGGGGGATGCGCGTCTGGTCGAGGATCTCGACGTCGCCCGAGCCGTCGCTGACTGGCCAGATGGTACGCGTGGGCCGGCCAGCGACCTTCAACCCCCCTCCCCCTCGGGGAGAGGGGGGAGGCCGCGCCGCGCAGCGGGAAGGAAGGGTGGGGAGCTTCGCAGGCACACCGTCTGGGCGGTGGTTCCCCTCACCCGTTGTGCCGGGTCATGACCAGACAGCCGTTGGTGCCGCCGAAGCCGAAGCTGTTGGACATCACGGTGTTCAGCTGCACGCCGTCCTGGCGCTGACGCACGATCGGCAGGTCGGCGAAGGCGTCGTCCAACTGGTCGATGTGGGCGCTTTCGGCCACGAAACCGCCCCTCATCATCAACAGGCAGTAGATCGCCTCCTGCGCGCCAGCCGCACCCAGGCTGTGGCCGGTCAAGGACTTGGTCGACGAGATCAGCGGGATTGGATCGAACACCTGGCGCACGGCGTCCATCTCCTTGGCGTCGCCGATGGGGGTGCCGGTGCCATGCGGGTTCAGGTAGTCCACCGGACCGTCGACGCCCTCCAGCGCCAGCCGCATACAGCGAACCGCGCCCTCGCCAGACGGCGCGACCATGTCGTGGGCGTCGGCGTTGGCGGCGTAACCGGCGATCTCGCCATGGATCTTTGCGCCCCGCGCCTTGGCCCGGTCCAGCGCCTCCAGCACCACGATCCCGGCGCCACCCGCGATGACGAAGCCGTCCCGGTTCGCGTCATAGGCCCGGCTGGCTACCGCCGGGCGGTCGTTGAAGCCGGAGGACATGGCGCCCATGGCGTCGAACAGCACCGACAGCGTCCAGTCCAGCTCCTCGCAGCCGCCGGCGAAGACGATGTCCTGCTTGCCCATGGCGATCTGCTCGTAGCCCGCCCCGATGCAGTGGGTGGACGTCGCGCAGGCCGAGGAGATCGAGTAGTTGACCCCGCGCGTCTTGAACCAGGTGGACAGCACAGCGGACGGGCCCGAGCACATGGCCTTGGGCACCGCGAAGGGCCCTACGCGCTTGGGGCCCTTGGTCCGGGTGGTCTCCGCGGCCTGGACGATGGTGCGGGTGGAGGGGCCGCCGGCGCCCACGATCAGGCCCGTCTTCTCGTGCGCCAGATCAGCGGGCGCGAGACCTGCGTCCGCGATGGCCTGCTCCATGGCGATGTGGGCGTAGCCAAGGCCGGGGCTGAGGAAGCGGGCGGCGCGCCGGTCCACCAGCGCCTCCCAATTGTCGCCCGCGATCTTTGGCGGCGCGTGCACCTGGCAGCGGAAGCCGAGTTCGGCATATTCGGGTGCGGCGACCACGCCGGAACGGGCCTCGCGCAGGGACTGGGTCACCTCCTCGGCGTTGGAGCCGATGGAGGAGACGATGCCGATCCCGGTGACCGCGACGCGGCGCATGGTCCTTCCTCGTACCGTCTGTTTCGCGGGTGTTACACGAGGCCCTTGGCGTCAAACAAGCCGACGCGCAGGTCTTCCGCCGTGTAGATGGCCTTGCCGTCGGCCTCCAGCACCGCGTCGCCGATGCCCATGATGAGCTTGCGGTCGATCGTCCGCTTCATGTCGACCAGATAGGTGATCCGCTTCACGTCGGGGGTCACCTGGCCGCGGAACTTCACCTCGCCTGCGCCCAGGGCCCGCCCGCGGCCGGGCTTGCCGGTCCAGCCCAGGAAGAAGCCCACCAGCTGCCAGAGGGCGTCCACTCCCAGGCTGCCCGGCATGACGGGGTCCTCGTGGAAGTGGCACTGGAAGAACCAGAGGTCCGGATCGACGTCCATCTCGGCGCGGATGAAGCCCTTGCCGAACTTGCCGCCGTCGGCCGTGATCTCGGTGATGCGGTCCATCATCAGCATGGGTGGCGAGGGCAGCTGGGCGTTACCGGGGCCGAACATCTCGCCCCGGGCGCAAGCCAGCAGGTCGTCGTGGTCGAAGCTCGACATGGCGTAGGCGGGCAGCGAGAGGTCTACGGCAGTCATGGCGTGTCGGGTATCCTGCAAGCGCCGCATCTGCACCAAGGCGCGCGCGTCGGCGCCGAGGGGTACACGAGCCGTGGCCCGGCCTCAACCTGGGCGATGTGCGCCCTTCTCCCCTCCCCGCTTTGCACGGAGGAGAAGGAACTCCGGCGCTTGCGAAGACCGTGGCCCAGCGGTTAGCTCCAGTCCAACGAACAAGGAAACGCCGCATGGACGACGATGCGCCCAAGCTCTTCCCGCCGCCGACGAACCTCGCCGCAGCTTCTTCGCGCGACGCCGGGGCCTACGCCGCCGAACGGGACCTGGCGACCACAGACCCGGACGGCTTCTTCGCGAAAGCGGCCAAGCGGCTCGACTGGATCAAGCCGTTCACCCAGGTCAGCGACGTCTCCTTCGAGGCGGACGACCTTCACGTCCGCTGGTTTGGCGACGGGGTGCTGAACGTCTCCGCCAACTGCATAGACCGCCACCTGGAGACCCGCGGCGGCGAGACCGCGCTCCTCTGGGAGGGGGACGATCCAGGCGACAGCCGCGCGGTCAGCTACCGCGAGCTGCATGAAGAGGTCTGCCGTTTCGCGAACGTGCTGAAGGCGCACGGCGTCGCCAAGGGCGATCGGGTTACGATCTACATGCCGATGATCCCGCAGGCCGCCTACGCCATGCTGGCCTGCACCCGGATCGGAGCGGTGCATTCGGTGGTGTTTGGCGGCTTCTCGGCCGAGAGCCTCGCCAACCGCATCACCGACTGCGGCTCGACGGTGGTGGTTACCGCCGACGAGGGGCTGCGGGGCGGCAAGACCTTCGCGCTGAAGGCCAGCGTGGACACGGCGCTGGAGCAGGCGGAGGGCGTGCACACGGTGCTGGTGGTGCGCCGCACCGGCAAGGCCGTGGCGATGAGGCAAGGCCGCGACTTCGCCTACGAGGCTGAGGCCGCCAAGGTCTCCGCTAACTGCCCGCCCGAGCCGATGAACGCTGAGGACCCGCTGTTCATCCTCTACACCTCAGGCTCGACGGGTAAGCCCAAGGGGGTGCTGCACACCACCGGCGGCTATCTGTTCTGGGCCGCCTACACCCACGAGACGGTGTTCGACTACCGTGACGGCGAGGTGTTCTGGTGCACCGCCGACGTGGGCTGGGTCACCGGCCACAGCTACATCGTCTACGGCCCGCTCGCGAACGGCGCGACGACCTTGATGTTCGAGGGCGTGCCGACCTGGCCGGACAGCTCGCGCTTCTGGCAGGTGATCGACAAGCACCAGGTGAACATCTTCTACACCGCCCCCACCGCGATCCGCGCCCTGATGCGCGAGGGCGACGCCCCGGTGAAGGCGACCTCGCGCCAGTCGCTGCGGGTGCTGGGCTCGGTCGGCGAGCCGATCAACCCGGAGGCCTGGCGCTGGTACCACGAGGTGGTGGGAGAGGGCCGCTGCCCCATCGTGGACACCTGGTGGCAGACCGAGACCGGTGGGATCCTGATTTCGCCGACACCGGCGGCCGTGGCGCTGAAGCCCGGCTCCGCCACCCTGCCCCTGCCCGGCGTCATGCCTGAGCTGCTGGACGCGGAGGGCAAGGTATTGGAGGGCGAGGCGGAAGGGAACCTGGTGATCGCCAGGAGCTGGCCGGGCCAGATGCGCACCGTCTACGGCGACCACGCCCGCTTCATCGACACCTATTTCAAGACTTATCCCGGCAAGTACGCCACTGGCGACGGCGCCCGGCGGGACAGCGACGGCTATTATTGGATCACCGGGCGGACGGACGACGTGATCAACGTCTCCGGCCACCGCATCGGCACCGCCGAGGTGGAGTCGGCGCTCGTCGGCCATCCGGCGGTGGCGGAGGCCGCGGTGGTCGGCTTCCCGCACGACATCAAGGGCCAGGGCCTCTACGCCTACGTCACCCTCAAGCAGGGACAGGACCCCAGCGACACGCTCAAGAAGGCGCTGGCCGACGTGGTGCGTCGTGACATCGGCCGCTTCGCCGCACCCGAGGCGATCCAGTGGGCGCCCGGCCTGCCCAAGACCCGCTCCGGCAAGATCATGCGCCGCATCCTGCGCAAGATCGCCGAAGGCGCGACCGACGAGCTCGGCGACACCTCGACGCTGGCCGACCCGTCGGTGGTGGACGAGCTGGTCAAGGGGCGGAAGGATAAGGAGAGATGAAGGCCGTCTCCCTCCTGAGGGTATCCCCTCCGAAGACGGGTTGGATGCGCCAGGAGCCGGAGCGGCCGTGAACTTCTGCGGCGATCGGCGGGTTGAGCGCTCTGAAGGCAGCCGCACTTCTGCGGCCGCCGCAGGATTTCCGCCATGGACGCCGCCCTCAACGCCTTCCCCGCCGCCGACGCCCGTCTGCGCATGCAGGACCCCCGCCACCAGTATCCCCAGCCGCCCTTCCCCGAACAGCCGCAAGCCGCGCCTGGCCTCGCTCGCGCCATGGACCCCAAGCCTGACCATGGCGAGGCCAGCTACGAGGGCCACGGCCGCCTTGAGGGACGCAAGGCGCTGGTGACCGGTGGCGACTCCGGCATCGGCCGCGCCGCCGCCATCGCCTTCGCGCGCGAGGGCGCCGATGTCGCCATCGTCTACGAGCCAAGCGAGGAGGCCGACGCCCAGGAGGTGATCAAACTGATCGAAGCGGACGGCCGGAAGGCTCTGGCGCTCCCTGGCGACATCAAGGACGAGGCCTTCTGCAAGCAGATCGTGGCCGACACGGTGAAGGCGTTCGGCGGGCTGGACATCCTGGTCAACAACGCCGGTAAGCAGACCACCCAACCGACCATCGCCGACATCACCAGCGAACAGTTTGACGCGACCTTCAAGACCAACGTCTACGCCATGTTCTGGATCACCAAGGCGGCCGCCGAGCACCTGCCGCCCGGAGCCTCGATCATCAACACCGCCTCGGTGCAAGCCTACAAGCCGGGCGAGGCGCTGCTCGACTACGCGTCCACCAAGGCCACCATCGTGGCCTTCACCAAGTCGCTGTCCCAGCAGATGATCAAATGCGGCGTGCGCGCCAACGTCGTGGCTCCGGGCCCGTTCTGGACCGCGCTGCAGCCCAGTGGCGGCCAGACCCAGGAAAAGGTGCAGAAGTTCGGCGAAGAGGCCGCCATGGGCCGCCCCGGTCAGCCGGTGGAGCTGGCGCCCGTCTACGTCCTGCTGGCCTCGCAGGAGGCGAGCTACATCACCGGCGAGGTGTACTCGGCGACCGGCGGGTCGGAAGCGATAGCCTGACCCTCAACGGCGGACCGGCCTCGTCCTTCGACAAGTTCTGGATGAGGCCGGTTCCCAATCCTAGACATTGATATGCGGCCGGCTGGAAGTTGTGGCGTTCGACGGCGACGCAGATCTCATTATCTCGCCAGCACAAACCGCGGCATGGGCAACCCCGCCACGTCCACCTGCGCCACGAACAGCGACCCGTCCAGCGCGTCCGGCGACAGGTTCTCCTGCCCTTGGCGCGCGCTGGTCATATAGAGCGTCTTACGATCCGCGCCGCCGAAGGCACAGCTCGAGGGCTGCGTCGCCGGCAGCTCGATTTCGCGGTCGATGTTCCCGTTAGGCGTGAAACGCACAAGACGGCTTCCGCCCCAGCGCGCGCTCCACAGACATCCATCCTCGTCCATGGAGCCGCCGTCCGGATTGCCCGGCGCGACGTCGCCCTCAGCGAAGACTAGCCGGTTGTGCAGGGTGGGGCCGTCCGGGTCGTAGTCGAACACCCAGATCACCCGCAGCTTGGTGTCGTTGGTGTAGAACTTCGTTCCGTCCGGGCTCCAGCAGAACGTGTTGGTGATGTTGATCCCGCCCAGCATACGCTTGGCGAAGCCGTCCGAGGCGATGCAGAACACCGAGCCGTTGTCCGCCGCCACCGGTACGTCCCCGCCGGCTGGCCCGATGTTGTTGAACATGGTGCCGAGCCAGATGCGGCCCTGAGGGTCGGTACGAACCTCGTTGGAGCGGTTACGGGGGTCGGTCTCGGGTCGGGTGAACTCGGTCGTCCGGCCGCTCTCCAAGTCCAGCCGGTACACCCCGTCGACCAGCATGACCAGGGCGTGGCCGTCATCGCTGGGGACCACGCCGCTGACGTACTGCGGCACGGGCCATCGCTCGATTTGGCCGCTGGAGGGATCAAGCCGCTTCACCGTCTTCCCGACGATGTCGCACCACCAGAGCGTCTGGCTCGCCTCGTCCCAGAAGGGGGTCTCGCCGAGCTGGTCGCGCTCAGGACGCTCCACGATCTCGTAGTCGGCCATCGGCTTCAGTCCTCCCGCGCTTGAGCTAGATGGGCGCGCGTGCCACGGCGGATCGCATGATCCGCCTGTTCGTTCCCGACGTCCTGGCCGCAGGCGCCTCCATCGCCCTGCCTCCCGAGCCGACCCACTATCTGGTCAACGTCATGCGGCTGGGCGTGGGGGCGGAGGTCCGCCTGTTCAACGGCGCCGACGGAGAGTGGCGCGCGACCCTGGTCGAGGCGGCGAAGCGCAGCGCGGCGCTCACCGTAGGGTCGCAGACGCGCCCGATGCGCCTGCCGCCCGACCTCGACCTCATCGTGGCCCTGGTGAAGCGCTCCAGGCTCGAGACCATTGTGGAGAAGGCGGCGGAACTCGGCGTCCGGCGGGTACGCCTGACGACGACGCGGCGCACCAACGCCGGCCATACCAACGTCGCGCGCCTGCAGGCGATCGCGGTGGAGGCGGCCGAGCAGACCGGCCGGCTGGACGTGCCGCAGGTGCTCGATTGCCAACCCTTGGACCGGCTTCTGCACGGATGGGAGCCCCCCCGCCGGCTGATGTTCTGCGACGAGGCCGGGGACGACCCGCAGGCCCGCTGGGGCGGCGAGACCGGGCGGGCGGAACCGGCCATCCCGGTGCTAGCCGGCCAGCCCCGCGACGCGCCATGGGCCGTGCTGATCGGACCTGAAGGCGGCTTTGATCCAACCGAGCGGGAGCGGTTAAGGCACCTGTCCTTCGTCACCGCGATGACGCTCGGCCCGCGCATCCTGCGCGCCGACACCGCGGCCATCGCCGCGCTCACCTTGTGGCAGGCGACGCTGGGCGACTGGGGCTCGGGCGCGCCTGGTCCCCGAAGGACCGCGGCTCACCACGGGGCTTGAGCGGCGCCGCTGGTGGCCTTATCTCGCCGTCGCTGCCCGCCGCGATCCGAGTTGGATGCCGCGCACGCGCCTGGAGGCCCGATGGCCGAAGCCAAAGTGGATGCGCCTCCTTTGCGTCTGGAGGACTTGGCCGGCTACCTGGCCGCGGGCTGCCGAGCGCCTTCGGAGTTCAAGGTGGGCGCCGAGCACGAGAAGTTCGGCTTCCGGCAAACGACCCTGCGGCCCATCCCGTATGAGGGGCCGGACGGGATCGAGGCCTTGCTGAAGGGCCTGATGCGCTTCGGCTGGAAGGGCGACTATGAGGCGCGGGACGGCGGTCAGACGCTGATCGCCCTCACCCGCAACGGCGCCAGCATCAGCCTGGAGCCCGGCGGCCAGTTCGAGCTGTCCGGCGCGCCTCTGGCCACCATGCACGAAATCTGCTGCGAGACCTCCCAGCACCTGAAGGAGACCAAGACGGTCGCCGACGAACTCGGCATCGGCTTCCTGGGTCTCGGCTTCTCGCCCACATGGCGGGTGGACGAAGTGCCGGTCATGCCCAAGGGTCGCTACAGGATCATGCGCGACTACATGCCCAAGGTGGGCGCGCGCGGCCTGGACATGATGTTCCGCACCTGCACGGTGCAGGCCAACCTCGACTTCGCCTCTGAAGCCGACATGGTGAAGAAGTTCCGTGTGTCTCTGGCTTTACAGCCGGTCGCCACGGCCCTGTTCGCCAACTCGCCCTTCACCGAAGGCAAGCCGAACGGCTGGCTGTCCGCGCGCGGTGCGGTCTGGACTGACGTGGACGCCGATCGCACCGGCCTGCTCGACTTCGTGTTCAAGGATGGTTTCGGCTTCGAGACCTACGCGGCTTACGCCCTCGACGTGCCGATGTACTTCGCTACGCGGAACGGCCGCTATGTGGACCTCGCCGGCAAGTCATTCCGCCGCTTCATGGCGGGCGACCTGCCCGAGCTGCCGGGCGAGCGGGCCGGCATGAAGGATTGGGCCGACCACCTCACCACGCTGTTTCCGGAAGTTCGGCTGAAGACCTATCTGGAGATGCGCGGCGCCGATAGCGGGCCGCAGTCAAGCCTCTGCGCCCTGCCGGCTCTGTGGACGGGCATCCTCTACGACGACGTGGCCCTGGAGGCCGCCTGGGACCTCTGCAAGGCCTGGACAACCAAGGACAAGCTGGCGCTGAGGGTGGACGCCGCGCGCGTGGGCCTGAAGGCGCAGGTGGCCGGCCGCTTGCTGCAGGACGTGGCCAAGGACATGACCGCCATCTCCCGCGAAGGCCTTAAGCGCCGCGCTCGCTTCAACGGCGGCATGCTGGACGAGACGGTGTTCCTGAACCCGCTGATGGAAGTGGCCGAGAGCGGGATCACGCCCGCCGAACGTCTGCTGGAACTCTACCACGGCCCCTGGCGGGGCGACATGAGCCGGGTGTTCGAGCTGGCCTACTAGGCTAGCCTATGCTTTCCGCTATGCAGCGGCGGAAGGAGATATCCATGATCAGGGTCGGCATTGGCGGCTGGACCTTCGAGCCCTGGCGCGGGACCTTCTTTCCCGACAAGCTGCCGCACACGCGTGAGCTGGAGTACGCCTCGCGCCAGGTCACAGCCATCGAGGTGAACGGCACCTACTACCGGACCCAGTCGTCGGCCACATTCACCAAATGGGCGGCTGAGACGCCAGACGACTTTGTCTTCAGCGTCAAGGCGCTGCGCTACTGCACCAACCGCAAGGTGTTGGCCGATGCCGGAGAGTCGGTCGGCAAGTTCGTAGGGAGCGGACTGGCGGAGCTGGGCGATAAGCTGGGCCCGATCCTATGGCAGTTCATGCCCACCAAACGCTTCGAGCCCGAGGACTTCTCGGCCTTTCTGGACCTGCTGCCGGATGAGGTTTCCGGACGCAGGCTCCGCCACGCCGTGGAGGTGCGGCACGAAAGCTTCCGCGACGAAGCTTTCGTCGAGATGGCCCTCAAGCGCGGCGCCGCAATCGTCTTCGCCGACAGCGCCAAGTATCCCTCCCTGGCCGACCCCACTGCGGACTTCATCTACGCCCGGTTGGAGGATGCGAAAGAAGCGGTCGAGACCGGCTATACCCCCAGCGAGCTGGACCGCTTCGCAGCGACCGCCAAGGCGTGGCAGCGCGGCGAGTCGCCGGCCGGGCTAGACTATGTCGCCGTACCGCCGGAGACGTCCGGAAAGCGCGACGTCTTTGTCTTCATGATAAACGGGGCCAAGGTGCGCGCCCCCGCTGCAGCCCAGGCTCTGATCGCGCGGCTCTGACCCGGTCTGGACACGGCGGCCCGCCGACGCCACACCGCGCCCATGTCCGTCGCCGCCCTGGACGCCGTCGAAGTCGACTATCGCGGCCGCCGCGCGCTTGGACCGCTGAGCCTGGAGGTTTCGGCGGGCGAGGTCGTCTCGCTGGTAGGACCGTCCGGCTGCGGCAAGTCCACGGCGCTGCGCCTGCTGGCGGGGCTGGAGGCGCCCACCCGCGGCCGTGTCTTGCGCACGCCCGGACGCGGGGAGACGGCGGTGGTGTTCCAGGCGCCCACCCTGGCCTCCTGGTTGGATGCGCGCGCGAACGTGGCGCTGCCCCTGCGCTTGGCGGCCGTCTGCAGGCGCGAGGCGGCAGCGCAGGCTACAGCGGTCCTGGCGAGCGTCGGCCTGGAGGCGAGCACGCGGCTGCGGCCGGCCCAGTTGTCCGGCGGCATGGCCATGCGGGTGGCCCTGGCCCGCGCCTTGGTCACCTCACCCCGCCTGCTGCTGCTGGACGAGCCCTTCGCCGCCCTAGACGAGATCACGCGCCGCCGGCTGGCGGACGACGTGCTGACTTTGGCGCTCGGCGCCGGCATGGCGGTGGTCTTCGTCACCCACAGCGTCGAGGAGGCGGTCTACATGGCCTCGCGCGTGGTGGTGCTCACCCCAGGCCCTGGCCGCATCGCCGCCGAGACGCCCATCGCGGCTGCCCTGCCCCGGCCGCCGGGCTTTCGCGCCGGCGCCGTGTATCGCGACGGTGCAGAGCGGGTCTCGCGCCATTTGGAGGCGGCCCTGGCCTGATCCGCAATGATTTAGGCGTGAAATCCAGGTCGGGACGTCTTCCCGGAAACCCTGAATCCCACTATATCGCCCTTCAGATCGCTAGTCAGCGGGTTTCCGCTCGGCCCCGGTCTGCCCCGTGAACATTCCGGACGTTTTATGAAGCAACTGGCTAACCCTGGTTTCAACGATCGCCTCACCGCCGCCGCGGACGCCAAGAAGGCGATGCTCGCCCGCTTCAAGCCCAAGCCCACCGTCGTCGCCGAGACCCTCGTGGACCGCGCCACCCTGCGCGAGCAGGAACGCGAGGCCGTGCGCTCGACGCGTGTCGAGGAGAAGGAGCGCCACCGGGCCGAACGCGCCGCCGCCGAGGAGGCCGCCCGCGTCGCCCTGCTGCAGGACGAACAGGCGATCCTCGAAGCCAAGCGCACCGAGCGCAAGGAGCGCAAGCAACTCCAGAAGATGGACGCCCAGTCCCGCCGCGCGCAGCGTCTGTCCATGTACTCGCGCGGCTGAGCGTTCTCCCTTCCCCTGAGGGGAGGGGAGCCGCATCTACAGCATTGAAGGCAGCACGCGATCTGGAGGCCGGTGGCCATCTTGGAAGGCCTTGATGTTGATGATCACCTTGTCACCCATCTCGGCGCGCCCTTCGATGGTCGCTGAGCCCAGGTGGGGCAACAGCACCACGTTGGGCATCTTCAGCAGGCGCGGGCTCACCGACGGCTCGTTCTCGTAGACGTCCAGTCCCGCTCCCGCCAAGCCGCCCTCGGCTAGGCGGGCCGTCAGCTCCGCTTCGTCCACGACACCGCCGCGAGCGGTGTTTATGAGGATGGCGTGCGGCGGCATCAGCTTCAGCCGGCGCGCGGAGAGCAGGTGGTAGGTCCCTGGCGTGTGGGGGCAGTTCAGCGACACCACGTCCATCCGGGCCAGCATCTGGTCCAGGCTCTCCCAGTGGGTGGCCTCCAGCGCCTCGGCGATGTGGCCCGGTATTGGCCGGCGATTGTGATAGTGGATCGACAGACCGAAGGCCCTGGCCCGCTTGGCGAGAGCCTGGCCGATGCGGCCCATCCCGATGATCCCCAGCGACTTGCCGCGGATGCGCCGGCCCATCATCCAGGTGGGTGTCCAGCCTTCAAACCGGCCGGCCTCCAACGCCCTGGCTCCTTCCACCACGCGCCGTGACACCGCCAGGATCAGGGCCATGGCCATGTCGGCGGTGTCCTCGGTCAGGACTCCCGGGGTATTGGTGACGGTGATCCCTCGCCCATTGGCGGCCGCGACGTCGATGTGCTCGAATCCCGCACCGAAGTTGGCGATCAGCTTCAGCTGGGGGCCGGCCTGGGCGAGCACCGCGGAGTCGATGCGGTCCGTGACGGTCGGGACCAGAACATCGGCCTGGGCGACCGCCGAGCCCAGGGCGGCCTGGGCCATCGGCCGATCTTCGGCGTTCAGCACCACGTCGAACAGCTCGCGCATGCGGGCTTCCACCGCGTCGGGCAGTTTGCGCGTGACGACGACTTTGAGCTTGCGATCGGGCATGGGGGCGAATGAAAAGAGCGTGTGGGAACGCTCGGGGCCAGGGTCTGTAGCAAAGCGACCAGGGCGGGCCAATGGGCCGCCGCCCTGGCAGCGGTCGCGGCCCTCGGTCCCGCCGCCTGTTCGCGCCATTCGCAGGCGCCCCAGCCCGCGCCAGGGCAGACGGGCGGTCGCCAGACACCCTCCGGCTTCCCGGTGCCGCGCTACGTCTCCACCAAGTTCGACAAGGTGAACGCCCGGGTAGGTCCCGGCGACGACTATGCGGTGAAATGGGTCTACCGGGTGAAGGGCCTGCCGCTGCAGGTGGTGGCCGAGACCGAGGAGTGGCGGCGCGTGTGCGACTCCGACGGATCCCTGTCGTGGGTCCGTGGCCGCACGACCGACGCGCGGCGCACCGTGATGCGGACCCAGTCGCAGGACCTCGCCCTGCACGCCAAGCCGGACGAGGCGTCGCCCGGGGTCGCCACCCTGGTCGGCCACGCCCTGGCCGAACTGAAGGAGTGCCAGGGCGAATGGTGCCGCCTGTCGGTGGGGCGCGCCAAGGGCTGGGCGCGGGCGGACCAAGTGTGGGGAACGGCGAGCGCGCCGCAATGCCGCTGACCACGGGCGCCAGCTCAGGCGGCGACACAGACCTCGTCGGCGCCGGCCAGCGCCTGTTCCAGCGCCGCCTGCAGCTTGGGCAGCTCGATGGGCTTGGCCACATGCCCGTCCATGCCCGCGGCGAGGTAAGCCTCGACTTGGTGGGTCAGGGCGTTCGCCGAAAGGGCCAGGATGGGCGTACGCGGGCGTCCCGTCTCCGCCTCTTCGGCGCGGATGCGGCGGGTCGCTGCGACCCCGTCCAGGCGGGGCATCTGGATATCCATGAGGACCACGTCGAAGACACCGTCCCGCCAGGTATCCACCGCCTCGATCCCGTCGGCGGCCAAGGTGAGCTCCACGCCGAAGATCTGCATGATAGTGGTGAGCACGAGCTGGTTGGTGGGGTTGTCCTCAGCCGCCAGAACCCGCAGGGCGCCACGGCCGGCCTCAGCGTCATGCCGCTCCCCCGCAACTCCGTCGGCGTCGCTCTCAAGGACAGGGCCGACAGTCGCAGGCAGCTCCAGCGCCGCCTCCCTGTCTGCCACCGGCACGACCGTGCTCGCCCCTGCTGCGATCCGCAGCAGGGGCAGGACCACCTCAAAGGTGGAACCCTCGCCAAGCTCGCTCTCGACCGAGACATGGCCGCCCATCCGTTCGGTGAGTTCCCGACAGATGGCCAAGCCGAGCCCAGTGCCGCCAAACCGCCGGGTGGTGGAGGCGTCCAGCTGGGTAAACTTCTGGAACAGCATCGACAGCTTGTCGGCGGGAATGCCCATGCCGGTGTCGCGCACCGTCAGCCTCAGCCCTTCCGCACCCCCTGCGCCGTCGCCCTGCACGCTCAGGCGGACCGAACCCGCCTCGGTGAACTTCAGCGCGTTGGACAGGAAGTTGTTCAATATCTGGCGCAGGCGCGCCGCATCGCCCTGGCGCCAGTCCCGGGCGCTCTCGGCCACTTCGACTTGCAGTGTCAATTTCTTGCGTTGGGCTACGGCGGCGAAGCCTGCAGCGGCGGCCTGGACCACGGCGGCGACGTCGAAATCGGCCACCTCCAGCTCCAGCTTGCCCTCCTCAATCTTGGAGACATCCAGGATGTCGTTGAGCAAGCTGAGCAGGGTCTCGCCCGATTGATGGATCACGTCCACCTGCTCGCGCTGCCCGGGTTCCAGCGGGCTGCGAGCCAGGATCTGCGCCATGGCCAACACGCCGTTCAGGGGCGTGCGGATCTCGTGGCTCATATTGGCCAGGAACTGCGACTTGGCGAGGTTGGCGGCCTCCGCCGCGTCGCGGGCCTCGACCAGTTCGGCCAGGGTGCGCCGCAGCGCCACGTCTTTCACGTGCAGGCGCGACATCAAGACGTTGAAGCATTGAGTCAGTCGCCCGATCTCGTCGGCGGCGTCCGGCTCCACGTGAACCTGGAAGGCCCCGCTGGATCCTACGGTCTCCATGGCCTGGGAAAGCCTTGCGACCGGCGTGGTGATCCGCGCCGCCAACCAGCGGCCAAGGAACAGCGCCAGCGCCGTGGCGGCGAAGAATAACGCGCCGCCCATGGCCAGGTAATGGCTGAGCGCCGTCACCCCTGAGGGCGGCGCGATGCCCACCACCATTTCGCCGCCCGTCCTGCCGTCCCAGCGAAGTGGCGCTCGGAACAGCTTCAGCCCTCTCGTTTCCGCCTTCCGCCGGAACACTACGGAGCGAGCGTCCGGCCCGCGCGCTTCGACCGAGTCGACCCGATGGAAGTAGCTCAACACCTGAAGGTCGTGCGCGACCCGGGCGTAGTCGCCCGCGGTGAAGGCCTCCGCTTCGTTGGCGGCCATCAGGTCCGCAAGACCTTGGCTGACCCGATGGTCAGCGACCTGCTCCGTGTGGCGTTGCTCCAGCATGAACAGAGTACAGCCGACGAACAGCACGGTGACCGCGGTCAGCAGGATGGCAGCGGTGATCCGCGCCTGCAGCGAAGGGGCGTGGCGCAGCGAATCACCCGCCCGGGACAGCGTACGCGCTCCAGCTAGGGGATCGGCTGCGGTCATCGGCCTGTGATAGCGCGTCTAGTGCTAACGCTTCGCTTAAGCGCCGACGCACACTCGCCGAGTCGCCATCACTCACATTTCTCGCCGCGAGCGAGTCATGTCGCGTTCAGGGCGAAATTAGGGCTAGCGGTAAGCTTAAGCTTATGTTTACCTTACTCACCTCATATGAGGCTGGAGGGTTTCATGGAACGCGCGCTCGTCGCACAACAGGTGGCCAACAAGCTGTTCGCCACGGAAGAAGCCATCGACCAAGCCATCGCCAACGCGTCGGTGCTGGTGGGCGAGCTGGTCAAGGCGCGCCAGGAACTCGGCGTATCCGCCGTGTTCGCGGATGAGTCGTTCACCAAGGCGACGACCGCTCTCGCAGCCCTGGGCCAAGCGCGCACCGCCATGGTGGCCTGCCACCACGACCTGAATGATGCCAAGCTTCGTGTCGGCATCCGCACGAAGATGGCTGGCACCGCTCCGAAGCCGGACCCTCATAGTCAGCCCATCCGAGACCACCTGCGTAACGTCGGCTGAGACGATTATCATAACTTTAAGCGATATGATTGAGACTGTGCCCCACCTCTAGGTTGGGGCACAGTCTGTGTTCAATGCGATTATATGGTTAAGCTCTCCCGCGGCCCTACTGGTGGTCTGTGTTCTCGCGTGGCGGCGTGGTGCTGCAGCTGAGCAATACGGTAGCTTGATCATATTAGGCGCTGATCTCCTCGCCAATTTAGCGATGGCGCTTTCCTATCCTCGCTTTCCAGTCTTTGGCATGTGTGCTATCGACTTTGCTTTAGCGCTAGGGCTTCTTTTGATCGCCCTAAGATACAGCAGCTTCTGGCTAGGAGGTGCCATGCTCCTGCAAAGCGCAGCGCTGTGTCTGCATGCCTTTGACTTCGCGGGTGATAGCCCGTCTCGTAACACAATCTATTTGATGAACAACTTGATCAGTTACGCCATGCTGGCGTGCCTTTTCGCAGGTCTAGTCGGTTCTTGGATCGTCAAGAAGAACGGAAATCAACAAACTCGGGCCGCCGGCCTTACCCGAACCGTAGCCTAACAGACCCATCAAGCTCCTGCCTTTAGTACCGGTAGTGGTCCGGCTTGAACGGACCCTTCACCGGTACGTCGATATAGTCGGCCTGGGCGGTGGAGAGTTGGGTCAGCTTGGCGCCTAGCTTGGCCAGATGGAGCATGGCCACCTTCTCATCCAAATGCTTGGGAAGCGTGTAGACCTGGTTTTGGTATCTCTCCGTGCCGACATTGGTCCACAGCTCGATCTGGGCCAGGGTCTGGTTGGTGAACGAGGCCGACATCACGAAGCTCGGATGGCCGGTGGCGTTGCCGAGGTTCACCAGGCGACCTTCGGACAGCAGGATGATCTTCTTGCCGTCGGGGAATTCGATATGGTTGACCTGGGGCTTGATCTCGTCCCACTTGAAGTTCTTCAGGCCGGCCACCTGAATCTCGCTGTCGAAGTGACCGATGTTGCAGACGATGGCGTTGTTCTTCATCGCCCGCATGTGATCCACCGTGATCACGTCCTTGTTGCCGGTGGCGGTGACGAAGATGTCGGACTTTCCGGCCATGTCGTCTAGCGTCTGGACCTCGTAACCCTCCATGGCCGCCTGCAGGGCGCAGATAGGGTCTATTTCGGTGACCACCACCCGGGCGCCGCCCTGGCGCAAAGATGCGGCGCTGCCCTTGCCCACGTCGCCGTAGCCGCAGACAACCGCAACCTTGCCGGCCAGCATCACGTCGGTCCCGCGCCGGATGGCGTCCACCAGCGATTCGCGGCAGCCGTAGAGGTTGTCGAACTTGGACTTGGTGACGCTGTCGTTGACGTTGATGGCCGGGAAGGGCAGCTCGCCCCTGGTGGCCATCTGGTAGAGGCGGTGCACGCCCGTGGTCGTCTCCTCCGACACGCCCTTGATCGCGTCGCGGATGGCCGAGTAGAAGCCGGGCTTCTCCTTCAGGTAGCGCTTCATCACCGCGAAGAGAGCTTCCTCCTCCTCGTTCTGCGGGTTGGAGATGACCGACGCGTCCTTCTCCGCCTTCGGCCCGAGTACGCAGAGCAGGGTGGCGTCGCCGCCGTCGTCCAGGATCAGGTTGGGATAGCCGCCGTCGGCCCATTCAAAGATCTTGTGGGCATAGTCCCAGTACTCCTCCAGCGTCTCGCCCTTGGTGGCGAAGACGGGCGTGCCGGTGGCGGCGATGGCTGCGGCGGCGTGGTCCTGGGTGGAGAAGATGTTGCAGGACGCCCAGCGGATGTCGGCGCCCAGCGCCTGCAGGGTCTCGATCAAGACCGCGGTCTGGATGGTCATGTGCAGCGAGCCGGCGATGCGCGCGCCCTTCAGCGGCTGATCGCGGCCGAACTCCTCGCGCACGGCCATCAGTCCGGGCATCTCGGTCTCGGCGATGTCGATCTCCTTGCGGCCGAAGCCGGCCAGGGAGATGTCGCGCACGATGTAGTCGGCCATGGTCGGCTCCGAAGGAGATACGGCCGCGTCTATATCGGGGCCGCCAGCCGGCGGCAACCCGCATATAAGGATGTCCTTATATCCCGCTACTGCTCGGCGCCTTACTGCGCGTTGGTCTGCAGCGATGGACCTTCCGGCTGCTGGGTCGCGGCGAACTTTGCGCCCGAGTTCTCGTCCGACTTCAGCACGCCGAGAAGCTTGATGTCGAACACCAGTACGCTGTTGGGCGGGATCACCGGCGGATGGCCGTCCGCGCCATAGCCCAGCTTGGGCGGGGTGTAGATCAGCCAGTCGTCGCCCGGGCGCATGCGGGGCAGCACCTCCTGCCAGGCGGGGATCAAGTGGCCGATCTCCAGCACCGCGGGCTGGCCGGTGGCGCTGGTAGAGTCGAAGACGCTGCCCGACAGCAGGCTGCCGGTATAGTCGACCTTCACCTCGTCGCCCTTGGCCGGATGCGGCCCGCCGGCAGGGCCGGAAGCCACCACCTTGTACTGCAGCCCGTCGCCGAGCACCGAGACGCCCTTCTGCTTGGCGTTCTGGTCCAGGAACTTCTGCTCGTCCTGGGAGGCGGAGGTCTGGCGGTGACCGCAGGCGCAGACGAGCGCGCCGGAGGCGATAAGCAGGGCGATGAGGGGGCGACGGAGGATGGGCATGGCTGCAGGGCTCGGCGAATCGGACGGGCTGACAATGCCCGGACGAAGGGAGAGTTCATCGGCACGAGAGGTTTGAGCAACGCCAGCCGTCGCCTCATCCTGAGCCTGTCGAAGGACGAGGCGTCCCACCGCGGCTCGCAACCTCGTCCTGCGACAGGCTCAGGATGAGGTTGGATGAAGCGGGTGATGGTCCGCCGAAAGAAGAATTACCCCCGTGGTGGGTAGCCCTGCTCGCGCAGCGCCTCGGTGATCTCGTCGGTGTGGCGGCTGTCGCGGGTCTCCACCATGATGTCGAACTCAGCGCCCTTGGCCGGCACGTCCAGCGACAGGCGGTTGTGCGCCACCTCGATGATGTTGCCGCCCGCGCCCCCGATCACCGCCGATACGGTGGCGAGCAGGCCCGGCCGGTCGTCGCCGATGATGCGGAACGAGGTCATGCGCCGCTCGCGGATCAGCTCGCGGGTCAGTACCGAGGCCAGCAGGCGCGTGTCGATGTTGCCGCCGCAGAGCACCAGGCCGACCTTCTCGTTCCTGAACTTCTCCGGATAGGCCAGGAGCGCGGCGAGCGAGGCGGCGCCCGCCCCCTCCGCCACGGTCTTCTCCACGTTGACGTAGAGGGCGACGGCGCGCTCCAGGTCGCCCTCCTCCAGCAGCAGCACCTCGTCGATCAGCGGCTCGGCGATGGCGTAGGTCAGCTCCCCCACCGTCTTGACGGCGATGCCTTCGGCTATGGTCTGTCCGCCGATGTTGGGCCGCGCGCCGCTCATCCGGGCGGTGAAGGACGGGTACATGGCCGCCTCAAGCCCCACGATCCGGATGCCCGGCCGGATCGCCCGGGCGGCCGTGGCCATGCCAGAGATGAGGCCGCCGCCGCCGATGGGGATGGGCAGCACCTCCAGATCGGGCGCGTCCTCCAGCATCTCCAGCGCGACAGTGCCCTGGCCGGCGATCACGTCCGGGTCGTTGAAGGCGTGGACGAACACCAGGTCGCGCTGATCGCAGATCTCGCGGGCATAGAGGCCGGCGTCGTCATAGGTCTCGCCCTGCAGGATCACTTCCGCGCCGAAGCCGCGAGTGTGCTCGACCTTCATGATGGGCGTCTGGCGCGGCATGACGATGGTCACCGGCACCCCTAGCCGCTGGCCGTGATAGGCCAGCCCCTGGGCATGGTTGCCGGCCGAGGCGGCGATGACACCGCGCTTCTTCTCGGCCTCGGTGAGCTGGAGCAGCTTGTTCAGGGAGCCGCGCTCCTTGAAGGCGGCGGTGAACTGCAGGTTCTCGAACTTCACACACACCTCCGCGTCCACGATCTGGGACAGGGTGCGCGAGCGGCGGCAAGGGGTGCGCTCGATGTGGCCGCGCAACCGGTCGGCGGCGGCGCGGATATCGTCCAGGGTGACGCTCATGGGGCGGGACCCCTAAAGCTTGGTGGGCGCGAGGGGAAGCCGGCTCGGGCCTCCGCGCCGCCTAACGTGCGAAGGACCAGCCGCCCCGCAGACCCCGCACGAGGTCCAGCCGCCGCATGGCCTTGCCGGGCCAGGCCGAAGCGCGCCCGAGCGGCAGGGCCTCCGCGGCCCCCCGTACGC
>CALMGB010000279.1:1756-13836 GCA_937863535.1 uncultured Caulobacteraceae bacterium | reverse complement strand
GTGGTGGTGACGCTGATCGCGCCCGCGCCAGTGTTCTCGGCGACGATCCCGGAGGCTTGTCCGGTCACCATTCCCGCATTGACGGTGACGTTGGTCCCCGTAGAATTTCGCGCGTCGATCCCGTCGCCCGAGGTCGCCGTGACCGGGCCGACAGCGGTCACGGCGGTGTAGCCCGTACCGGCGTTGCGCGTGACGACGCCGCCTCCAGCGCCGGTCACGGCCGCCTGGGTGGTGACGACCACGTTCGTGCCCGCGGCTCCGATCGCGCCGGCGTAGATGCCGGTGCCGTTGGCGTTCACCGGTCCCGAAGTGGTCACCGCGACCACGCCCGTGCCGGCGTTCACCGCTACTACGCCGGTATTGTTGGTGTCTGTAACCGCTCCGGCGGTGATCGTGATGCCCGTGTTGGCGCTCCCACCCGTCGCGTGGATCGCCGCCGCGCCGGAGTGGCCGCCGTAAGCCGTCACGCTGGTGGGCGCGTTGATGGTGATCGCGCCGCCGCCCTGGTTGGAGACGGAGATGCCGTCGTAGCCGCCCGTTATCGCTCCCGCGGCGTTGATGGCGATCCCGCCGGTGGCGGTTGTCTGCGCGTTCGCCGTGATGCCGTTGTAGGCCGTGGCGACGATCGGGCCGGTGGTGGTGATGCTGATGGCGCCCGTGCCATTGTTGTTGACGCCGATGCCGGTCACGCCTGCGGTGATCGCCGCAGCGTTGATGGTGACGTCGGTCCCTACGCCATTGGCGCCGTCGCCGACATTGGCGTCGATGCCGTCGCCTGTGGCGCTGGTGATCGGTCCGGCCGCGGTGACCTTGGTGTAGCCCGTACCGCTATTGTTGGCTGAGATACCCACGCCATTGCTGTTCACCGCGCCCTGGGTCGAGACGATGACGTTGGAGCCCGCCCCGTTGCGCTGGAAGGCGAAGACGCCATCTCCGTCGGCGGTGATCGGGCCGCTCACGGTCACGGCGATCCCGCCCGAGCCGCTGCCATAGTTCTGGGCGACGATGCCGGCGTTGGTGGTGTCGGTGATCGTTCCGGCGTTGATGGTGATGCCCGTCGTCGCACCGCCGCCGAACACGTGGATGGCCGCGTCGCCCGAGTGGCCGCCATAGGCGGTGACGCTGGTCGGCGCGGTGATGGTGATCGCGCCGCCCCCGCTGTCGTTGACCAGGATGCCGTCGCCGCCCGCGGTGATCGGCGCGCCGGCGTTGATGGTGATGCCGCCGGTAGCCGTCGTCTGCGCGTTCGCCGTGATGCCGTTGTAGGCCGTGGCGACGATCGGGCCGGTGGTGATGATGTTGATCGCGCCCGTACCGTTGTTATTGACGCCGATACCGGTGCCGTCAGCGGTGATCGCAGCGGTGTTGATGGTGACGTTGGTTCCCACGCCGTTGTCGCCGTTACCGACATTGGCGTCGATGCCGTCGCCCGTGGTGCTGGAGATCGGTCCGCTCGCCGTGACCAGAGTGTATCCGGCGCCGCTGTTGTTCGCGACGATGCCCGGTCCGTTGGCGGTCACCGGGTTCTGAGTGGAGATGACCACGTTAGTCCCGCCGCCGCTGCGTTCGAAGGCGTAGATCCCCACGCTAGCGGCTATCAGGGCTCCCGACGTCGTGACCGAGATCGAGCCCGTCCCCGAGTTCTCCGCCACGATGCCGGTGTTGGCGGTGTCGGTCACCGCCCCTGCGGTGATGTTGACGCTCGCGCCAGCGCCGGAATTGTTGTTGGCGAAGATGGCGGCGTCGCCTGAATGGCCGCCATAGGCGGTGACCTGCCCTGGAGCGGTGATCGTGATCGAGCCCCCGCCGCCATTGTTGGCGAAGATGGCGTCGCTGCCCCCTGTGACCGTGGAGCCGGTGGTGATGGCGATCCCGCCGGAGGTGGTTCGCTCGGCGGTGGCGGCGATGCCGTTATAGGCCGTCGCCACTATCGGGCCGTTGGCGTTGATGGTGATCGCGCCGGTCCCGTTGTTGTCGACGCCGATCCCGCCGCGCGAGGCGTTGATCGCACCAGCGTTCACCGTGACATCGGTCCCGCCGCCTGCGTTGTGGCCGCCGACGCGGGCGGCGATGCCATCGCCGCCGTTGGTCGTCGTTATAAGGCCCGTGGTCTTTACCTGCGTGTAGCCTACGCCGCTGTTGTTCGCGACGATGCCCGCGCCCGCGGCGGTGATCGGCCCGCTCGAGGTCACCGTCACATTGGTCGCCAACCCGTTGGAAGCCGTGGCGTCGATGCCGTCGCCGTTCGCGTTGATCGCTCCCGTGGTGGTCACCGAAGTCGCGCCGAGCCCCTGACCCCGCGCGCTGATGGCGACGTTGGCGGTGTCGGTCACCGCGCCCGTGGAGATGGTCAGCCCCGTTCCAAGCCCCGTGTTCTGGCCAACGATGGCGGCGTCGCCGGAATGGGCGCCGCTGGCGGTGACCAGGCCCGACGTCGTGATCGAAATCGCGCCCACGCCCTGCTGACTGACGAAGATCGCGTCGCCCGCGCCCGTCACCGTGTTCGCCGTCACCGTCAGGTCGCCGACCGATGCCGTCCCCGTCGTGAGCTGGATTCCGGTGTAGGTGTTGGCCTTGACCACGCCGTTGGTCGTCACCGACATCGGGCCCAGGTTGCTATATCCGATGATCCCGCCGGACTGGCCGGTGATCGAGGAGGCGTTGGTGTCGGTGAAGCTGCCGGGGCCGTTGAGGTTGATGGCGTTGCCGCCTGTCATGCTCGTGTCGAGACCAAAGCCGGGCGTGGTTGTACCCGTCCCGTTGATCGTCTGGGTCGTGTCGGTCATGGGCGCAGCGGCGCTGGAACAGACGTAATTCAGCCCCATCTGGGTGCAGGAGCCGGCGATGGCACGGCCATAGCCGGCCAGGAGCGCGCCTCCGACGAGGGAGGCGGAGAGCAGCAGGCGTTGACGAAGGGTATGGGCGGCGCTCATCGGCTACAAGGCCTCCGGCAGGATGGTTCGAGGGGCTGAACGCGCGGTCTGCCCGGCGTCGAAGGTGATCAGACTGGAGGCGTCGGTGGAGCTGGGGCTGACCGCCATCGGGCAGCGGCGGCCTTCGATCAACGCCAGGTCGTAGAGTTCGGCGACGTGGCCATCGATGCGAAACCAGTCGACGCAGGCGCACCTGTCGAGGTCAATCACCTGCACACCGCACCAGGGCTCGGAGTCCGTCTCCTTCAGCCGGTCGGCCAGGGCCAAGCCGTCGAAGCGGTGATAGCGGGGCTTGGAGAGGCCGACGAAGGCCAGGGAGCCGTGGAAGGCGAGGCCGCGCACGAAGCCCGGGCAGAACACCCGCGGCTCGAACCGGCCACGTCCGCCTTCCCGGCGCACTACGCCGAGTTCGCCTGTCCCCGCATTCAGCACCCAGAGTTCGCCCCGGTGCAGGCGGGGCGAGTGGGGCATGGACAGCCCTTCGCAGACCAGCTCGCCCGTCCGCACGTCGATGACCACGCCGCCATCGGTGCGCCGGTCGCGCCAGCCGTCGATGGTGTCCGACCGGCTGACTGCGGTGACGTAGGCCGGTTCGCCGCCCTCCATCGCCAGGCCGTTCAGGTGGCAGCGGTCCTCGTCCACCAGCGCCGAAACGAAGGACGGCCGCCACAGCGCTTCGAAGCTGTGGGTGTCAGACGTCGTCGCCAGGCAGTTGAACCGCGTGTTGACGAAGACGGTCCGTCCGGCCCCGTCCAGCCCGACGTCGTGGGCGTCCAGGTCGCCGGTCATCTGAACGACGCGTGGCATGAAGCAGGCGTCGAAGACGTGGTCGATCCGCTCGCCGGCCTTCAAGACGTCGCGGTAGCGGATGATCGATGAGCCGCAGGCGAGGACCAAGCCACCGTTGTCCACCGACAGCCCCATGGGCTTGGGCGCGACCGACTGGTGCAGCTGGGCGCCATGCTCGGGCGAGGAGCCGAGCATGTAGAGGTAGCCCGACTGGTAGGAGGTGAACGCCAGCGAAAGGTTCAGTCGGGCGAGGCGTGGGATCAGGCCGCTCGAGTACGAATATGAAAGCGGCGCGCCGACGTTTCGCGGAATTCCTGGCGGCTCCGCACCGCGTGCCAAAGGCGTACAGTTCGCCTGCGTCTCTGCAGGACGTTCCAACAAGCTCAAAGCTGATCCCCCACCCGGAAAGTAGGGACGAGCTAGAGGGAGAGGACCGAAACGCCCTTTAAAAAGGCCTAAAAAAGGCTAAAAAGGCTGAGGGGCGCTATCATTTAGGGTTTTCGGACGCGCCTTCACCCATGTCCGCAGCTGTCCTGTCGTTGTTGGAGGGCTGAATGGCGCCGTGCGATCAGCCTTCGCTCCTGATCATACGTGAAGCGTTTTGCATGCCCCTCCCCTCGCGATGGACCACTGGCCCGCGCAGACGTGCGGCTGGGGGACGCGCGCGCGCGCATTTTCCGGGGCGAGGATCTTGACGACGAGGTGCGCCACACCCGTGTGGATCGTGACCCTAAAGTTCGCCTGGGTCTCCAGCGTGGCGTATTCCGCCTTCGCCTCTTTCAACGCGGGCAGTTCCGGATTGGCGGACCCCCAGTCTGCGAGGAAGGCCCGGTACTCACGGCGACTCCCGACCATGTCGCCTTGCAGGCGGAGCGCCCTGGCGAGCCCGAGATGCGACATTGCAAATTGCGGATTCCAGCTGAATCCCGTCTGGGCAAGGATGGACCGGAAGACGACGGCCGCACCTCGACCGTCCTTCGCCGCCATTAGGGCGGTCCCACGCAGGAACGGTGCGTCAAGATCGTGGAACATGAACCGGTCTACGCTTTCAAGCATCTTCGCCGCCTGGAGCGGCTGGCCGCGACGCAGGAGGAGCGCCGCGCGCGCTTCCGGAGCGTACTCGCCGGTCAGAAGCGTGTCGTGCGGTCGTTCGGCAAGATCACGCTGCAGCGCCGCCTGCGCCTTGGCAGGCTCGTCTAGCCTGGCTGCAAAATAGTCGTCCTGACCGTTCCAGAACTCAGCCGGAACCTGGGCGAGGGCGGCGCGCGCCCTGGTGTCCAGGCCCACCGCCAGGTAACTTTCGGCTTCTCTCGTGTAGTCCGGGCTTAGCCCTCTGATGCGGCCGAGCGCGTTGGCCCGCTCCACCAGCCTGGCGGCGTCGGTGACCCGACCGTCCGCAAAGGCGAAATTGGATGCTTCCAGGAGGGCCTCGCGTTCGATCGGGGTGCCTAGCGCCGAGGCGACCAGCCTCTTGCCGCCTTCCGAATCACCTTGCATGAAGCGCCACGCTATCCTTTGCTGGCGTATCTGATCGGTCTCGGGGACCTCCTTCAGCGCCTGCCGGTCGAGCTGTTCGGCGCGGGCGGTCTGCTGAAGGTGGTTCAAGGCCCGCGCCAGCACCGTGTAGGCGCCCGAGTTCTTCGGATCGAGCCGCAGGCCTTGTTCGCCGGCCGCTGCGGCGCCGGCATAGTCCGCCAGCCGGTAGCGGACCTCGGACAGGTCCCGCCACGCGCTCGCGTCCCGGGGGTAGAGGCGGGTCAGCAGTTCCATGTTGTCACGCGCCGCATCCAGGTCGCGCGTGACGGCGGAGTTATAGTGCTCCCGGATCATAAGAGCATCCCGCTCGGAGACGAGAGCGACCCTGTGATAGGCCTGGGTGATGGCTATAGCGTCTTTTTCCGTCTGGAAGAACTCATAATAGACTTGTGAAAGGCCGTAGTAGGCCATGGCGAAGTCGGGATCGAGTTGGGTGGCGTGCTGGTAGAGCGGTATGGCGTCGAGACGTCGGCCCTGCCGCATGAGCGCCTCAGCTTCCGAGAAGGCCCGTAGTGCTTCGAAGGAGCTGGTCCGCTCGGGCGCGAGCGGCACGTCGTATCTTGCGATAGAGGATCGCACCTCTCCAAGCTGACGCCGCATGCGCGTGGTCAGCTTGGAGAGGAGGCGCACCACCGCTTCCTTGTCGTCCGCTTCGGCCTTTTCGTCGACGAGCGTGCGGCCGTCCATGCAGCTGGATGCAGACAAAGTCAGGACATAGTGACTCTGCACTCTTGAAAGCATAGGCGCCACGACGGCTCCGCCGTTGATACGGGCGCAAACTGCGCGCGCCTTGGAGAAGGTCAGAGCTGCGCTTTGGGGCTGCTCCATCAGGGCGAGGGTCTCGGCGACTTCGGTATCGCTGGCGACCTGCAGTGTGGGCGATTGGTCGAGACTGGCTCTCAGGATTTGCGTGACCACGTGATCGAAAGCTGCGTCGCCGGTGAAGTTCTGCGGATCGGCTATAACGATGCCCGTACGCTCTCCGACTAGCTTGGACGACCGGAACTCCAGGCCCCAAATCACGACGGCGACCAAGGCCGCTGAACAGGCTGCTGCAAGTCGTATGGCGGTCCGGAAGCGGAACCCGCGCTTGGGTCCTCCCGTTGCTTGCGTAGGTCCAAGCGCCGGAGAAGAACGCGGCGGAGCCAGCTTGTCTGAGGTTTCTAAACCGACCTGTCCGACAAAGCGGTATCCCCTTCCTGGCACGGTGGTGATGAGATCGGCCGCGCCGCACGTGGCCAGCGTCTTGCGTAGGGTGGAGACAGCTTGGCTGAGGTTCGCCTCTTCGACAATGCGACCGGGCCAGAGCGCGTCGAGCATCTCCGTCTTGCCGAGCGTACGCCCCCGGTTCTCGACGAAGTAGAGCAGGGTGGAAAGGATGCGAGGCGTCGTGGGAACAGGCTCGCCATCGCAACTTAGCACCAAACGCGCCGCGTCCAGTTTGAACGCACCGAACACGTATATCCGAGCAGCGTCTGCTTTAACGTCCATCTTGGGGTTAGATCACCCACACGGCCCTAAGATTGCAAGACCGCACGAAGTCGCTCGCTTTGAGCGGACGCCGGAACAGGCGCGAGAGCATCCGCACCGGCAGGAAGAAGTGTGGGCGGCAGGCGACCAGCTCTGGCCGTCCGGCGAGAGGCCGCCGCCGGGGACGATGCAGTGGACGTGGGGATGGTGGGTCAGCGCCGAGCCCCAGCTGTGCAGCACCGCTGTCACGCCGATCCTGGTGAGGTGGACCCGGTCGTTAGGACAGTTTGGCGGCTTGGCTAAGGTGGATTGAGGTCTGTCTCACGCCGCCAATCTGATGTCCTGCTGAGCTCTTCCGTAGGCCTCGTCGGGGGTAGCGCCGCCGAGTGCCGAGTGGAGCCTCGCGGCGTTGTAGTAGCTGAGCCAGCGCCTGAGCCCAGCCCGCAGCTCCGAGCCGGTCTCGAAGGCGTGCAGGTAGACGCACTCCTACTTCAGGCTTCGCCAGAGCCGCTCGATGACCCGAAGGGCGGCGAAGCCAACCCGTTGTCCATCCAGCGGCCGCTACCGTCCATGGAGACCCGGGCGCCGGCGGTCTGCAGTATATCCCTGCCGGCGCAAACAGCGGGCCATCTGGCGTGAGCCGTACCATGGCGTCTCCAGGACCTGCTGATCCAGGAGCTTCATCAGCTCGAGGTACAACGACGTCTCGCCGGCCGGCTGGTAATAGTAGGCTGAGCGGCTAATCGACATCAGCCGGCATTGCCGATGGATCAAGAGCCGCGCATGCTGCGGATCAATCATCTGCCGCCTCCGATCCAGGCTCATCGACCGGAGGCTTTCGACAAAAATCCCGCTCCACCACCAGCTGGCCAATCTTGGCGTTGAGCTTCTCGCCCTTGCGGACCGCGTCCGTCGCCTCAGACTTGCCGGAGAAAACCCCGGCCATGCCCTCTACCGCCCGCTTCTTCCAGGCTGTGATCATCGTCGGATGCACCCCGTGCTTGGCGCCAAGCTCCGCGACCGTCCGTCCTCCTCGCAGCGCCTCCAGGGCGACCTTCGCCTTAAAATCAGCCGAATACCGCTTCCGCCTCCCCGTCATCGGGTCCGTCCTTCCTCTCGGTCGAACCCACCTTAGCCACCTCTCCGAATTTCGGGGACCAGCTCAGTTGGTGGGAAGACATGAGGCAACGGAGTCAACAAGCTCCACCTCGTTCCAGCCGGACACCACCTCGAATGATGAATGGTAAAAGCGAGTTTGATTTGACCTTGCGCTCTGTCGCCGGGCAACTGGCCAGAGGCTCTTCGCAGGGTCGAACACTACCCGCTGTTAGGAAGATCTGAATGTCTGAAGCTGCCCAGCTTGATGATACGGCTTATGGTCGTCCCGGTCCACAACCTGAAAGGCTGCTGACGGAATGCGGCCCCGGAACGCCTTGCGGAGAGATGTTGCGTAGGTATTGGCATCCCGTGGCGGCCTCATCGAAGGTAACGAGCCGGCCGCAGCAGGTTCGGATTCTTTGTGAGGATCTAATTCTCTTTCGCGACGGCTCCGGGCGCCCAGGCCTGCTCTATCCCCACTGTATCCACCGCGGCACCTCACTCTTCTGGGGTCACGTGGAAGAAGACGGGATCAGGTGTTGTTATCATGGGTGGAAGTTCGACGTAGAGGGCAACTGTCTTCAGCAGCCCTGTGAGCCCAATGGCGGCGTCAATCGCGCGGCGCATCGTCAGCCGTGGTACGCCGTGCGGGAGCAGTACGGCCTCGTTTGGGCCTACATGGGGCCTCCTGAGAAGATGCCGCTCCTTCCAAACTTCGATCATATGGAGATCTTGAACGAAGGAGAATTTTACTTCGTACTGGACAACAGCATCTTGTCGCACGCGGACCTGAAAGGACCGTCGGTAGTTCCTTACTCCTGGTTGAACCTAAATGAAAACACCATGGATCCCTTTCACGTCTATATCCTGCATGCGAACTTCGGGACGACTCACTTCATACCCGACTTCGCCGTCATGCCGCAGGTGACGTTCGACGAGATTGGTGTGGGGACGACCTATACGGCCTCTCGAACCATGTTGGATGGCCGCGAGATGAAGCGGGTCGTAACCTGGATAGCCCCTAACATGGCGGTCATCCCGGGCAGCGACGCGGGTCGATGCGACGCCCTGGCTATCTTCACGGCCGTAGACAACGAACATTCGCGAACCTTCGTGACGAAGCGCGCTCCTGCGGGCTTCACAGAGAAGGACATTTTCGAGGGCAAAGGCTTCGCGGCGGCTAAACCCTGGACCCAGATGACCGTCGAAGAGCGTCAGGACGCTCCAAACGACTACGAGGCTCAATCAAGTCAGGGCCCTAGCGGCCTGCCAAGCAGCTCGAACGAACATCTCGTTCGCTCCGACATCGGCATCGGGATACAGCGCCGGGTTCTTCGCCGCGAGATCAAGAAAGTTGGTGACGGCAAAGACCCGATCAACGTCGCGTTCCGGCCCGAAGAGGCGACGATCCGCACGCCGTCCGGAAACGTCTTTAGCAATCCCCAAGCCTAAAGCCCCCAAGCCTAAGCCAGCGTTTCCTCTGGGTCTTGGATCAAGCCGGAGGCGGGCGTTCGGTCGCCGTCCTGTTCGACTGCGCGCCTGAGGACTGAGCGAAGATAGGCGTGAGCTGGATCGCCGTCGTGACGCCGGCGCCAGCGCAGTTCGCCATACTGGCGCTCCAGCGGGATCGGGCATTCATTCACCTGCAGGCCGAGGGAGCTGGAGAAGACGTGTGCAACCCTTCGTGGAACCGTAGCCACTAGCCCGGTGCCGGGCAGTGTGAACATCATGACGGCATAGCCCGGCGCGACTGCGGCGACACGCGGAGCGACCCCCAGCTCTTTCCATTTCTGCTCCACCTGCATCTTAATTTCGGGGCTGGGACGCATCACGCAGTGGGGCAGTTCTAGGTAGCTCTCCGCTGTGAACTCACCTGTTAGCCTCGCGACAGCTTGGTCTATCAGGCAAACGAAATCGTCTTCAAATAGAACGCGGCGGCAAGTCTTGCCGTCGCTGGTTTCGCCAGCGGTTGGACGAGCCCCATCTTCCGTCGTCAAGAGGTCTATGTCACCTCGCTCAAGCGCGATCAGGTCGTTGGGCGACACGGCTTGCACTCGCAGATTCACGAGCGGCGCCTCGGCCGCAAGTATGCGCAAGGCCCGGGGCAATAGGACAAACGAGTGATAGTGCGGCATCGCTACGCGAAAGTTGCGAGACGTCGTCGCAGGATCAAAGCTTGGCCGGTGACTTAGGGCGCTTTCAAGCTGGAGCATCGCCTCGCGTAGCGGCTCGATCAGCGAAGCGGCGAGCGGCGTCAGCTGCATCCCGTGGCCGACTCGAACGAGCAGCGAGTCGTCGAACTCTTCGCGAAGCTTCCGTAAGGAATTGCTTACCGCCTGCTGGGTCACGCCGAGCCGCTCAGCTGCACGTGTCACGTTTCGTTCAAGAAGAAGAACGTTGAATACGCGCAGCAGATTCAGGTCAATTCGGTCAAACCTCATGAGCACACATAAGAGAGGTGTCTAGGCGTCGACCAAGAAAGTGCGTTGTTCTAGTAGTTAACTTAGACACCTGCCGCTCACACCATCACTAGAAGGCTGAATGCCCCGTGATCGCGCGGCCCAGGATCAGGGCGTGGACGTCGTGGGCGCCTTCGTAGGTGTTCACCGTCTCCAGGTTAATGGCGTGGCGCAGCACGTGCAGCTCACCGGTGATGCCGGCGCCGCCGTGCATGTCGCGGGCCTCTCGTGCAATCGCCAGGGCCTTACCACAGTTGTTGCGCTTCATCATGGAAATGGCTTCCGGCATCCAAGCGCCCTCGTCCAGTAGCCGTCCGAGCGCCAGGGCCCCCTCGAAGCCCAGCGCGATTTCGGTGGACATGTCGGCCAGCTTCTTCTGCACCAGTTGACGCGAGGCGAGGGGCCGGCCGAACAGGGTCCGCTCGGCCACGTACTGGCGCGAGGCGTGGAAGCAGAACTCCGCCGCGCCCATGGCCCCCCAGCTGATGCCGTAACGCGCCTTGTTCAGGCATGAAAACGGACCGCGCAGGCCTCGCACGCCAGGCAGCAGGTTCTCTTCGGGCACGAAGACGTCGGCCAAGCCGATATCGCCGGTGACGCTCGCGCGCAGGCTCAGCTTGTCGCCGATCGTGGTGGTGGTGAAGCCGTCCATGCTGCGCTCTACGACGAAGCCGCGGATGTCGCCTTCGAGCTTGGCCCAGACCACCGCCAAGTCGCAGACCGGCGAATTGGTGATCCAGTACTTGGCGCCGTTCAGCACATAGCCGCCGTCCGCCGTCTTCGCCGTGGTGCGCATGGAGGCCGGGTCGGAGCCGCCTTCCGCTTCGGTCAGACCGAAGCAGCCGATCAGCTCTCCGCGGGCCATCCTGGGCAGGAACTTCTGCTTCTGCTCTTCGGAGCCAAAGGCGTAGATCGGGTACATGGCCAGGGAAGACTGCACGCTCATGGCCGAGCGGTAGCCGCTGTCGATGGCCTCCACCTCGCGGGCGATCAGGCCATAGGCCACGTGGCTGGCGCCCGCGCCGCCGTACTGCTCGGGCAAGGTTGCGCCCAGGAAGCCCAGGGCGCCCATCTCGGTCATGATCTCGCGGTCGAACCGCTCCTCGGCGAAGGCCGACACCACCCGCGGGAGCAGGCGTTCGCGGGCGTAGGCGCGGGCGGCCTCGCTGATCATCCGCTCCTCGTCGGTGAGGCGGCCGGCCAGGTCGAGGGGATCGTCCCAGCGGTACGTCTTGGCCTCGGCGCCGGTGTCCAGGGGCATGGCGAACTCTTCCAACAAACGCGGGCTTTATTCAGAGAGCTATAGGCCGACTGCCGCGGTGGTGAAAGGACCACGCGGCGGCGGCGTAGGGGCGACGGCGAGAAGGTGCGGAGAACTGCTCGTCACTGCGTTGAGTCTTCACGGGATCTGGCCCGTGTCCGCTCCACATCTCGAGCGGGCCGGTGGGAAAAATCGCCGAGGCGGGGGTGGCTTCTGACAGGATTGTCCGCTGGTGGATGCGCAGGTTTGGCGCGCTTAGGATCGTGTCCGGCGATGACACGTTCCGCGGTCATGCCCAGTGTGCTCGCGCCTCTCCCGCCCACTCCCGCGACCGAGGACCGTCTTGCGGCGGCGGCGGCCGAGCTTTGGCGCTGCGCTGCGGGGTTCGACCGCGACGGCGCCGATCCCGCGGCGCTTTGCCGGCCGCTGGCCGAGCATGGCCTGTTCGTCGACGCCCTGCCGGTCGGCGGGGGCGGGGCCGGGCTGGTCACCGCCGCCGGCCGGCTCGCCCGGACGCTGATCACGGTCGGCGGC
>CALMGB010000279.1:609-1746 GCA_937863535.1 uncultured Caulobacteraceae bacterium | reverse complement strand
TCTTCGAGGGCCACGTTAACGCGGTGAAGCTGGTGTTTCACTACGGCGACGCGGCGCAGAGGCGCGCGCTGGCCGACGACGTCCACGCGGGCGCCGTGTGCGGGGTCTGGAACGCCGAGGCGCCGGCGGGCCTGCATCTGGAGGGCGGCGTCGGCCGGCCCGGCCGGCTGCGGGGCGGCAAGATCTATGCGTCCGGGCTCGGCCTGGTCTCGCGTCCTGTGGCGACCGCCCGCACCGGGGCAGGGGAGGTGCTGATGCTGGCGCCGCGGCTGACGCGGACGCCGTCCCATGACCTGTCCGCCTGGACGGTCCGGGGCATGCGCGCCACCGCCACCGGCACGGTGGACTTCACGGGGCTGGAGGTCGGCCCCGCCGACGTGGTCGGCGGCCCGGGCGACTACTACCGCGCACCCCTGTTCAAGGGGGGCGCCTGGCGCTTCGCCGCCGTCCAGACCGGCGCGATCCTGCGCCTCGTCCAGCTGATGCGCGAGGAGCTCCGCGGCCGCGGCCGGGCGAACGATCCGCACCAGAAGGCGCGCCTGGGCGCCGCCGCCATGGCGGCCGAGACGGCCGAGCTCTGGGTGCTGCGCGCCGCCGCCCTGGCGGAGGACCCTGCAAGCGAGCCTTCCGCGGTGGACGCCTATGCGAACCTCACGCGCCTGGCGGTGGAGCGGGCCGCGCTGGAGGTGATCGGCCTGGTGGAACGGGGTCTCGGCCTGCCCGCCCTGACGCGGCCGAGCCCCGTGGAGCGGGTGGTGCGCGACCTGTCCACCTATTTGCGCCAGCCCTTCCCCGATGGGGCGCTGGAGGACGCCGCCGCCTATGTCGCTGGCCGCGACGAGGGTCCGCCCTGGTCCACGGGGCGCGACTTCCCGCGATGAGCGCCAACAGCCTTCCCAGCAGCTACTTCGACGCGCTGTACGCCCGCGACGACGATCCGTGGGGCTTCCGGACCCGCGACTACGAGCGGGCCAAGTACGACGACACCGTGTCAGCCCTGGAGGGGCGCCGGTTCGAAGCCGCGGTCGAGGTCGGCTGCTCCATCGGAGAGCTGACGGCGCGGCTGGCCCCCCACTGCGACGACCTGCTCGGGATCGACATCGCCGAGGCGGCGCTGGTCCAGGCGCGCAAGCGCAA
>CALMGB010000279.1:0-599 GCA_937863535.1 uncultured Caulobacteraceae bacterium | reverse complement strand
GGGGGCCCCCGCCCCCAACCCCAAACCCCGCCCCCCCCACCGCCCGCTCCGCGCGCTGGGCCCGGCCGCCCCCGCGGCCGGAGGGTCGGTTCGAACTGATCGTGCTGTCGGAGGTGCTTTACTACTTCGGCCGGGCGGACCTGGGGAAATTGGCGGACTGGGTCTGCGAGGCCCTGCGGCCCGGCGGCGTGGTCCTGCTGGTGCACTGGCTCGGCGAGACGCCCGACTACCCGCTTACGGGTGACACGGCCGTGGAGGCCTTCCTCAAGGACACGGCGGGGGAGCTGACCACAGACCGGCGCTGGCGGCGCGAATTCTATCGGGTTGATCGCCTGGCCCGATCCGGCGCAGCAGCCGCTCCGCCCGGCTGATCTCCAGCGGCAGCTCGGCGGGGGTCAGGCGCTGTGGGGCCAGGTGCGGGCTGGCCGTCTCCACCAAGCTCCAGGCCGCCCCGAAGGTCTGCTGGTCCAGGGCGGCTTCCAGGGTCTCCGCCGCTACGCCGAGACGGAGCGCCAGGGCGCGGGCCGGCGCGCTTCCGGAATAGGCCCGGCGCAGCCGCCGTCGCCAGGCCGCCCGTCGCCAAGCGATGCGGGCAGGCT
>CALMGB010000278.1:1910-3824 GCA_937863535.1 uncultured Caulobacteraceae bacterium | reverse complement strand
AGACGGCGCCGGTCGCCGGGACCGCCGGCGTGGGCTCCGCGCCCGAGCGCCGCCGCCGCTCCACCCGGGAGCGGGCCCAGCGCTGGCGGCTGCCGCTGATGATCGTCGCGCCGGTGCTGATCGTGCTGGCGTCGCTCTACCTCTACCTGACGGGGGGACGCTATGCGGCCACCGACGACGCCAACGTCCAGTCCGCGCGCGCCACGGTAGCCAGCAACGTGCCGGGCCAGGTGGTCGAGATCGACGTGCGCGAGAACCAGTTCGTCCATGCGGGCGATGTGCTGTTCCGCCTCGACCCGCGCCCCTTCGACGTGGCGGTGGAGCAGTCGCAGGCCGAATTGGCCACCGCCGGTCAAAACATCCAGGCGTCGGAAGCCTCCTACGCCCAGCGGGGCGCCGAGATCGAGGCGGCCCAGTCGGCCCTGATGTACGCCGAGAAGGAGCTGGTGCGTCAGCGCGCCATGGCGGCGTCCGGCGTCTCCTCACAGAGCCAGCTGGATGCGGCGGCCCAGGCGGTGGCCAACGACAAGGCCCAGCTAGCGGGCGCCCAGCAGCAGCAGGCCAACGTCCTGGCCGCGCTCGGCGGTCAGGCGAACGGCCCTCTGACCCAGAACGCCTCGGTCCGGACCGCCCAGGCGGCGGTGGATCGGGCCAAGCTGAACCAAGCCTATGGCGTGGTGCGCGCGCTGCAGGACGGGATCGTCACCCGGGTCGAGCAGCTGCAGGTGGGCGACTTCGTCAACGCCGGCCAGGCGCTGTTCACCCTGGCCGCGCCGCGCCTGTGGGTGGAGGCCAACTTCAAGGAGGACCAGCTGGCCTACATGCGCCCGGGCCAGCCCGGGACGGTGAAGATCGACGCCTATCCGGACCAGACCTACCAGGTGCACGTGGCGAGCCTCAGCCCCGGCACCGGCAACAGCTTCTCGGTGCTGCCGGCGGAGAACGCCACGGGCAACTGGGTGAAGGTGGTCCAGCGCCTGCCCGTGCGGCTCGTCTTCGACGAGAACACCGCCGACATCCGCGCCCCGCTGGCCGCCGGCCTGAGCGCCAAGGTGACGGTGGACACCGCCCATAGGCGGACGCTGTTCGGGTACGGGCTGAACCATAAGGCGAGGCGGTGAGGGGCCGCGCACCTCACCCTTCCCTCTCCCGCAACGGGAGAGGGAGCGCGCTCGTGATCCTCGCCTTGGCCCTTTCCGCCTGCGCAGTCGGCCCGGACTTCAAGCGTCCGGCGCTTCCGACCACCTCGCGCTACGCCACGGCCGGGGATGACGTGCCCGCTTCCACCCGCATCGCCCTTGGGGCCGAGGTGGCGCAGTCCTGGTGGAGCGCCTTCCACTCCCAGGCCTTGGACGGCCTGATGCGCCAGGCCCTGGCCGACAACCCCACCCTGCAGTCCACAGACGCCGTGCTGCAGCAGACGCGTCAGGAGCTGCGGATCGCCCGCGGCCAGCAGCTGCCCCAGGCCGACGCCCAGCTCGGCCTGCAGGAACAGCGGCTGAACTTCGCCACCCTGGGCCTGAACCCGGCCAATTTCCCGGGCGTGAACAACAACCCGGTGATCGACCTCTATTCGGTCGGCGCCACGGTCTCCTATGCGCTGGACATCTTCGGTGAGCAGCGCCGCAACACCGAATCCGCCAAGGCCAAGGTGGAGGCCCAGGCCCACCACCTGGACGCCGCCTACCTCACCCTCACCGGCCAGATCGCCACCCAGGCCGCCATCATCGCCGCCGTCCACGCCGAGGTCGCCACGGTGGACGGCATGCTCGCCGCCGACCAGCACGACATCGCGCTGGTCCGCAGCGCCCAGGCGGTCGGCGGCGTGGCGGAGGAGGCGCGGGTCAACGCCGACGCCCAGGGCGCGCTCGACGCCGCCCTGCTGCCGCCCCTGCAGCAGCAGCTGGCCCAGGC
>CALMGB010000278.1:0-1900 GCA_937863535.1 uncultured Caulobacteraceae bacterium | reverse complement strand
CTGATGGAGGGCCAGCCGCCCGCCGGCTACACGCCGCCGGACTTCACCCTGGCCGACCTGCCTTTCCCGGCCGCCCTGCCGGTCAGCGTGCCGGCGGACCTGGTGCGCCAGCGCCCCGACATCCTGGAGGCCGAGGCCCAGGCCCACGCCGCCACCGCCGAGATCGGCGTGCAGACCGCCAAGCTCTACCCCAACATCAACCTGACCGCGGCCCTGACCCAGAGCGCGCTGATCCCAGGGAGCCTCTTCGACTACTCCGCCACCGCCTACACGCTGGGAGCCGGGCTCACCCAGCCCCTGTTCCATGGCGGCCAATTGAAGGCCCAGCGCGAGGAGGCGGTGCAACTGGCCCGCGCCCGCACCGCGGACTACGAGACGGTGGTCCTGCGCGCCTTCACCCAGGTGGCCGATCTGCTGTCGGCCCTGGCGCACGACGAGGGCGCCATCGCCGCCCAGCAGCATTCGCTGGACTCCGCCCTGGCCACGCTGCGGCTGGACAGCGCCGCCTACCGCATCGGCGGCCAGGGGCTGTTGCCGGTGGTGGACGCCCAGCGCCAGGTGAACGCGGCGCGCTACCGCCTGACCCAGGCGGCGGCCCAGCGCTACCTGGACGCCATCCAGCTGTTCGTCGCCACGGGCAGGGGGTGGACCCAACCCGCGACCAGCCTCGCCTCGGGGCAGGCGGCGACCCCACCGCGATGATTTCACAGGCGGCCAAGCTGGTCTAAGAGGCTTGCCTATGCAGACCCGCCGCCTCCCTTTCGCCGCGCTCGCGCTTCTGGGCCTGCTTGCGGCCACCGGCTGCGCGGGCCGGCCGGTACACCGCTACTTCCAGCCCACCGCGGACCAGATCGGCCCCAACCTGAACAGCTATGGGGAGGCGGTCGTGCCCCGCCACGGGCTGATCGTGGTCCAGGGCGACGACTTCGCCTACGGCCTGGCCCGCGGCCGCTCGCGCCACGCCATCAACGGCGCCGAAGAGGGCCAGTCCGCGATCACCATCAGCCAGGCCCTGCGCAAGGCGGTGCACGGCGTGCAGGTGGAGAACCGCGGCTTTCCCGGCGACACGGTGGAGGCTAGTGCGGCCCGCTGGGCGGCCTTGTCGCCTGGGGACCTGCTCGTCCTGTCCTACGGGTTCGGCGACCAGCACGCGCACACCCCGATTCCGGCGTTCGATGACGCCTTGACCCGGATGATCGCGGCGGCTCACGCCAGGGGTGCGGCGGTGTTCGTCGTTCTGCCGCCGCCCTCGTCGGACCCGCTGATCGACTCGGACCTCTCCGCCTATCGCGCCGCGCTAAACGGGGTCGCGCACCAGGCCGGGCTCTTGATCTTCGACGCCAGCGCCGCGATGAACCGGATCAAGGCGCCGCCGCTGAAGCACCCGGCCCAGAGCGCGGCGGTCTATCAGGCCGTCGCCGCCGACATGGTGGCCTACATCAAGGTCGTGTCGCCGCAGACCGGGCAGGCCGGGTCGGGCGACAGCCGCACCGTGCGCGTCTCTCCCGCCAGCGCGTCGTAGATCAGCAGCCGCCCGTTCAGGGGCCGGCCCGCGCGGGTGATCCACTTCACCGCCTCCAGCGCCATCATCGATCCTATGACGCCGGCCAGCGCCCCCACCACGCCGATCCGCGCGCAGGTCTCGGCCCCGGGCGGGATCTCCGGCGTAAGGCAGCGATAGCAGGGCTCGCGCTCCGCCAGCGGCCGGCCGCGCGTGAGCCCGGCGGCGAACACGCCCACTTGGCCGGTCCAGCGCTCCATGGCGGCGGAGACCAGCGGCCGGCCGCTGGTCACGCAGGCGGGGTTGACCGCGCAGCGGGTGGCGCAGTCGTCGGTCCCGTCGAGCCCCAGGTGGTAGCCTTGCGCGCGGGCGTCCGCCGTTTCCGCGCCCAGCATGATT
>CALMGB010000277.1 GCA_937863535.1 uncultured Caulobacteraceae bacterium | reverse complement strand
TCCCCCGATTCAGTTGTGGAATCTTAAGCGCGCAGTCTCGTCCGTGTCACCTTATTGGCGAAACCGCAGCGCCCCTTCCTGGGGAAAAACCGCAGGTCCGCGACGGCGTGGGCGATCAACCGTCCAGAGCCTTGGCCGCCAACTCCGCCACGTTCCTGGACAAGCCAAGATGGGCGACGATGCGCGCCAGTTCGGCCCTCATCTGATCGGCCAAGGCCGACTGGTAGCGGGCATGGTCGCCGAGCGGCCCGACCAAGCGCGCAGACAGGGTCGGGTTGAAGGCGTCCGTCGAGAGGATCTGGTCGGCCAGGAAGCGGTAGCCGGAGCCGTCAGGAGCGTGGAAGCGGAGGGGATTGCCCACGCTGAAGCCCGCCACCAGGGCGCGCAGGCGGTTGGGTGTCCTGGCGTCGAAGGCGGGATGGGCGGTGAGGCCGAGCACCCGGCCCATCGTCTCCTCTCCCGGTGCGCGGGCCTGGACCCCGAACCACTTGTCGATCACCAGCGGCTCGCCTCGCCAGCGCGCATAGAAGCCGGTGAGCGCCGCTTCAAAGGCGGCGCCGCCCATCTGGGACAGGGCCGAGAGTCCGCCCATGGCGTCGGTCATGTTGGCGGCCGCGTCGAAATGTCCGCATGCGCGCGCCAGGTTGGCGGCGTGCGGATCGGCCGCCAGCATGTCCAGGGCGGCGTTGCGCAGCGCTCGGCGTCCGGCGCTGGCTGCGTCGGGCGAGAAGTCGCCGCCGGATTGGAGCGCGCCGTGCAGCCCGGTGAGCAGGTCCGACAGGTGCACCGCGATGCGCGCCCGCAGCGCCTCGCGGGCGGCGTGGATCAGCGCCGGATCAGCCTGCGGCGCCAGGGCGGAGGCGAGATCCGTCTCCGACGGCAGCTCCAGCAGCAAGGCCTTGAACGCCTCGTCGGCCGCTGCATCCTGGAGGGCATGGCCGAGCGCCTCTGCGAAACGCGTCTCATTGACCTCGTCGGGCCGCCCCTGCGCCCGAGCGACGATCAGCTCGCGCGCCAGGGTCTGGCCGGCCTCCCATCGGTTGAACAGGTCCGGGTCGGCGGCGAGCAGGACATAGCCGTCGCGGGGCGGGGCGTCGGTGGTGAGCACCACCGGGGCGGAGAAGCCGCGAAGCGCCGACAGCACCGGCAGGCGCGCCACGCCCTCCAGGCGCACCCGCATCTCGGCGCCGTCGAGCACGAGGGCGGCGGTCTGGGTGGCGGCGCTGGCGCCGGGGAGGCGGAAAGTCTGCGGCGCGCCCTCGGCGTCGAGCAGGCCGAACCCCACGGGAATGGGCAGCGCGCGCTTGTCCAGCTCGCCGGGCGTAGCGGGGTTGGTCTGGCGCAGGGTCAGGTCCAGCGCCTGTGCGGGCTCGTCATAGCGCGCCTCGATCGCCAACCGGGGCGTGCCCGCCTGCTCGTACCAGCGCATGAAAGCCGAGAGGTCGCGGCCAGACGCCTCGGCGAAGCAGGTGACGAAGGCCTCCACCGTGGTGGCCGTCCCGTCCCAGCGATCGAAAAAGAAGTCCAGGCCGCGGCGGAAATCCGTATCCCCGATCAGGATGGACAGCATGCGGATGATCTCCGCACCCTTCTCGTAGATGGTCGCGGTGTAGAAGTTGTCGATCTTCAGATAGCTGGACGGGCGCACCGGATGGGCGAGCGGACCGGCGTCCTCGGCGAACTGGCGGGCGCGCAGTGCGCGCACGTTCTTTATCCGCTCCACCGCGGGCCCACGCTCCTGGGCCGAGAAGGCCTGGTCGCGGAACACCGTCAGCCCCTCCTTGAGGCAGAGCTGGAACCAGTCGCGGCAGGTGATCCGGTTGCCGGTCCAGTTGTGAAAGTATTCGTGCGCCACCACGCTCTCGATGCGTTCGTAGTCGGCGTCGGTGGCGGTCTGCGGATCGGCCAGCAGAAGCGAGCTGTTGAAGATGTTCAGCCCCTTGTTCTCCATGGCTCCGAAGTTGAAGTCGCGCACGGCCACGATCATGAACAGGTCCAGGTCGTACTCACGCCCAAACGCGGTCTCGTCGAAGCGCATGGACCGTTTCAGCGCGTCCATGGCATAGGCGGCCCGGGCCGACTGGCCGGGATCGACATAGATACTCAAACGCACCTCGCGCCCGCTCATGGTGACGAAGCTGTCCGTCAGCTCGTCCAACTCGCCCGCGACCGCAGCGAACAGGTAGCAGGGCTTGGGGAAGGGGTCGTTCCAGACGGCGAAGTGGCGGTCGCCGTCCAGCTCGCCCCGCTCGACCAGATTGCCATTGGACAGCAGGCGCGGATAGGCGCGGGCGTCAGCCTCCAGCCGCACCGTGTAGCGGGCGAGCACATCGGGGCGGTCGGGGAAGAAGGTGATCTTGCGGAAGCCTTCCGCCTCGCACTGGGTGCAGAAGCGGCCGCCGGACATGTAGAGCCCCTCGAGCGCGGTGTTGGCCTGGGGATCGATCTCGACCTCGGTCTCCAGCACGAAGGCGTCCGGCACGGCGGGAATGGTCAGGCTCTCGGCGTCCTGGCTGTAGTCGAGGGCTGTGAGCGCGCGCCCGTCGACGGCCGCGGAGATGAGCTTCAGCCGCACGCCGTCCAGCACCAGGGGCGCATCCTGCGCATCGCCGCGGCGCAGCTGCAGCCGGGCGCGGACCCGTGTGGCGGAGGGCTGGAGATCGAAGTCGAGGCGCACCGTCTCGACGCTGAAGGCCGGCGGCCTGTAGTCCTGGAGGCGGACGGGAACGGGGACGGGCTGTTCGGTGCGCATGGCGCCGGTTTAGCCGTGCAGCCCCTTCGGCGCTACCTTCCGTCGCAGGGTCCACGCCCGTGGAGAGCTACTCCGCCGCCATCGCCGCGGCGGGGCGCGACTGCTCGTCGCTGACGAAGCGCAGCACCTGCTGGGCTTGGCGGCCCAGGCGCAGCAGCTCCGAGGAGCACTCTTCCGGTGCATCGGAGGCCTGGGCTGTCAGCTCGCGGGCCAGGCGCAGCAGCCTGGGCGCGCAAGCCAACAGGCGCGCCTGGTACTCGATACGGTGCGGGTCGCGGTCGTACTCGGCCCCCGGCACGCGCCAGCCGCCCCAGTCGTTGGCGTCGGTGACCACCACGGGAAAGGTGCCGGGCTGGGGATGGTGGCCGCTGTCCTCAGGCGACTGCCACTTGTTGCGGGCGCGCAGGATGCGCCACTCGCCGCCCTCTGCATCCGGTAGCGCCTTCTCGGAGGGTGCATCGGCGCGTAGCTCTTCGTTGCGGAACTCGCGGCCGAGACCGACGTCGTAGGTGATCCGCACCGGCTCGTCGAAGCCCTTGGCCCAGATCGGGATGATCCGCTCGATATTGGCCCAGGCGCCAACCGACTCGACCCAGACCTTCTGATGCCGATGGAACTGGGCCTTGGCCATGACGACTCGCGCGGAAACCGATCTGCAATCTAGCCACAGAGGCTTTAACGACCGGTCAACCCGGCCCTTTGCGGAAGACGGCCTCTACGCCATAGCTCGACGCCCGAGTGGCCGCCTGCCGCGTAGCCCCAGCTTTAACAGGACCTTGATCGATTGCAGGTGATCGTGGCGGGGGGCGGGATTGGCGGCTTGGCGGCGGCGCTGGCGCTGGCGCGAAGCGGCGCCGCGGTCACCGTGCTGGAA
>CALMGB010000276.1 GCA_937863535.1 uncultured Caulobacteraceae bacterium | reverse complement strand
AATGGCCGCTTTCGGCATCAAGCTGTGATGCTGCTGTATGACGAACTTTGGGCGCGTACCGGTCCGGCTCCTCGCAAATGCAAGGAGCCGTCGTGGTCAGATTTCAGTACCTTCGGCGAGAGTGAGCGCGTCTTCGACGTCCACGCCAAGATAGCGCACGGTGTTCTCGATCTTCGTGTGGCCCAGGAGGAGCTGCACCGCCCGCAAGTTGCCAGTCGCTTTGTAGATGATCGATGCTTTGGTGCGGCGAAGTGAATGCGTACCGTACTCCTCCCGACGAAGGCCGATGCCGACCACCCACTCATCGACAAGCCTGGCGTACTGCCGCGTGCTGAGGTGGTCGGCATGATCGACCCGGCTCGGGAACACGTAATCGGTCAGCGTGCCGCCCCGCCGCTCTAACCAGGCCAGCAAGCTGGCGCGCGCGTCCTGCATCAACTCGAACTGCACCGGCTTGCCCGTCTTCGACTGGACGACGATGGCACGGTTGCGAACCTGGCCTCCCAGCACGAGATCGCCGATCCTGACTTTGACCACGTCGCAGCCGCGAAGCTTGCTGTCGATCGCCAAGTCGAAAAGCGCACGGTCGCGCATACGGCGGTGCTGGTCGAGAAAGAAGCGAATAGCCCAGACCTGACGCGGCTTCAGCGCCCTTTTCGCTCCGACCTTCCTTCCCGCGTTCCAGGCTGGACGATTGCCAGCCGGATCGAACTCTGACTTTCCCATGTTCCTTCTCCTACGGCCTTGATGACCTCGGAGGGAACGAAGCGCGGGCCTTCTGCGGCTCCAGAGGAGCTGGCCGTGCCGTCTGGCCGGGCTCGGCATCCGAGCTGATTTAGCTGCCGTTCCAGGTCGTCACCACAGACCGTCGGCAGCCCGCAAATGAGCGATGGCTTGAAGGTTGGCCTCACGAAGTCGACGGGACGCCGCCTTCTTCTTCCGGCGTTCACTGCGGTCGCCTTCGAGTGCGAACAGAGTGGCCAAGCCTACCTGCGTGCGTTAGACCATTCCAATCCCCTCTTCAGCCATCCAACCCTCCCGTCGCCTCGCGCGCGACCCAAGGACCTCGCCATGGCCAAAAAGCCCAAAGAAGCCGCCGTTGATGACATGAAGCTCACCACCACCAGCGAGCACCAGCGGATGGAAGCGGCCCAAACCGCGCTTCCCGGCGGCTCGGTGCGTCAGGAGACGGCGAAGACACTCGACCTCCGGAAGGACAGCTACGACCCCCTGCCCATGATGACGAGCAATCAGGGTCTGGGGATCAGCGACGATCAGAACAGCGCCAAGGCCGGCGTTCGCGGCCCGACCCTGCTCGAGGACTTCCACTTCCGCGAGAAGATGACGCACTTCGACCACGAGCGCATCCCCGAGCGCGTGGTGCACGCCCGAGGCGCGGCAGCCCATGGTGTATTTCAGTGCTACGAGGATCTTTCCGAGCTGACCATGGCCGACATGTTCTCGGCCAAGGGTAAGGAGACGCCGGTTTTCCTGCGGTTCTCCACGGTGACCGGCTCCCGCGGGTCGGCCGACACCGCGCGGGATCCCCGCGGATTCGCAGTCAAGTTCTATACGGAACAAGGCGTGTGGGACATGATCGGCAACAACATGCCGGTGTTCTTCATCCAGGACGCCATCAAGTTCCCCGACCTGATCCACGCGGTGAAGCCCGAAGGGAACAACGAGATTCCACAGGCGCAATCGGCGCACGACACCTTCTGGGACTTCGTTTCGCTGACACCCGAAAGCGCCCACATGCTGATGTGGCAGATGAGTGACCGCGCGATCCCTCGCAGCTACGCCACCATGCAGGGCTTCGCGGTCCACACGTTCCGGATGGTGAATGCGCAAGGCAAGTCGCGCTTCATTAAGATTCACTTCAAGCCGCTGAAGGGCGTCCACAGCTTGGTCTGGGACGAGGCGCAGAAGCTGGCGGGCAAGGACCCCGACTTCCACCGCCGTGACCTCTTCGAGGCCATCGAGTGCGGCGACTTCCCTGAGTACGAGATGGGCGTGCAGGTCGTGGAAGAAGAGGACGAGTTCAAGTTCGACTTCGACCTGCTCGACGCCACAAAGATCATTCCGGAAGAGCTGGTTCCGGTACGGCCGATCGGCAAGCTGACGCTGAACCGTAATGTCGATAATTATTTTGCCGAAACCGAGCAGGTAGCCTTCTGCCTCTCCCACGTCGTGCCTGGTATCGACTTCACCAACGACCCGCTGCTGCAGGGCCGCCTGATGAGCTACCTCGACACCCAGCTCCGCCGGGTGGGACCGAACTTCGCCGAGCTGCCGATCAACCGGCCGATCAACGGAGTGAGCAACAACCAGCGGGACGGCTTCGCCCGCCACATGATCAACCGCGGCAAGGCCAACTACTTTCCCAACAGCCTGCCCGGCCCCGACGGCGCCCGGGGCTGTCCCATGCAGCAGCCGAAGGCCGCCGCTGCCTTCCGCAGCGTCGCCGAGAAGGTCGAGGGCTACAAGATCCGCGCCCGGAGCACGAGCTTCGACGACCACTTCTCCCAGGCCACCCTGTTCTGGAACAGCATGGCGGACTGGGAACGGGATCACATCGTCGAGGCCTTCGCGTTCGAGCTGAACCAGTGCGAGACGCTGGCGATCCGGATCGCCGCGTTGGGCAATCTGCTGGTCCCGATCGCCGACGAACTCGCCGGCAGGGTCGCAGAGAAGCTCGGGCTGGACGTGGCCAAGGCGAAGGAGATGGCGCCTGAACCGGCGTACATCGAGCGCGCGGAGCCCACGACCGCGCCGCAAGGAGAGGCGGGTGCGTCATCCTCTCCAGCGTTGAGCATGAACAAGCCGGCCGACAGCATCAAGGGACGCAAAATCGCCGTTCTGGCTGGACCGGGCGTGGACGCCGACAAGCTGTTGTCGCTCAAGGCAGCCTTAAACGCGAAGGGCGCGGTCGTGCACCTTATCGCCGAGCATGGCGGCGCGCTCGCGCTGTCGGACGGGTCGACGACCATGGTCGACAAGCCGGCTCGCAACGCCGCGTCAGTCTTCTATGACGGTGTGTTCGTCGCGGGCGGAGCTGATCCTGCCAAGATGGCCGCCATGGGCTCAGTCAAAACCTTCATCGCCGAGGCGTTCAAGCACGGCAAAGCGATTGGAGCGGTCGCGGCGGCGGCCCTGGTGGTCAAGGCGGCGCACCTGCCGCACGTGGCCGCTGGCGGATCGCCGAAGCTCGGGGTGCTGATCGGCGACGATGTGGGACCCGCCTTCATCGAGGCGCTGATGACTCCCCGCTTCCACAATCGCGACATAGACGCGGTAGCGGCCTGACGCCTCTACGGCCGAAGCACCGCCGCGGCTCGCCATAGACGAGCCCGGCGGTGTCGGGACGCATCATGGCGGCGCCGGCGAAGGCTTTCCGCTTGCCAGACATGATCGGACCTTCGTGGCCAGTGCGGAGTAGCTGAACGGCTTGGCGAGGAGCTGAACACCTTCGTCGAGACGCTGGTGGTGGGTGATCGCCTCGCGGGCATAGCCGCTCGTGAACAGGACCGGCGTCGTGGGGCGCGTGCTTCTGGCGTGATCGGCGATGTCGCGGCCGTTCATTGCGCCGGTCAGCACTACATCGGTGAACAGCAGGTCGATGCGGGCGGAACTGTCCAGTATGGCGATGGCGGAGGGGCCGTCCGTGGCGGACAGGATGGTGTAGCCAAGTTCGCGCAGCACGTCGCAGCTATAGGTGCGCACCTCGAGATCGTCCTCAACGACGAGTATCGTCTCGCCGGGCCGGGCTGGTTCTGGAGTCCCCGCCAGGACTGCCTCGACGCTTCCCAGCTGACCTCTGAAGCGAGGCATGTAGAGCGTGACCGTGGTGCCGCGGCCGAGGCTGGACTCGATGCGCAGATGGCCGCCGGACTGCTTGACGAAGCCGTACACCATCGAGAGGCCGAGGCCCGTCCCCTTGCCCACCTCCTTGGTGGTGAAGAACGGCTCAAACACTCGGGCCATGGTCGCCTCCGACATTCCCGTTCCCGTGTCGCAGACGGCGAGCGATACGTACTGGCCGGGCGGCGTGTCCTCGTCGGCGTCGGCTTCGCCGATGATGGCGTTCGCCGTGGTGATGGTCAGCGTGCCCCCGGGCGGCATGGCGTCCCGGGCGTTGACGGCCAGGTTGAGCAGCGCGTTCTCCAGTTGGTTGGCGTCGGCCTCCACGATCCAGAGGTCGAGCGCCGGCTTGGTGTGGATGCTGACAGCTTCGCCCAGGGTCCGGCGCATTAGGTCCGACATGCCCTCGACCAGCTGGTTCGGGTCCAGCGGCTTGGGGGCCAGCGGCTGGCGGCGGGAGAAGGCCAGCAGCCTCTGGGTGAGTGTGGCCGCGCGCTGGGCGCCCGACATGGCGTTGTCGAGGGAGCGGCGCACGCGGGCATCCGTCGTCAACCCGAGCCTGCGCGAGACGATCTCGAGATTGCCGGTGACGATCTGGAGCAGGTTGTTGAAGTCGTGGGCGATCCCGCCGGTGAGCTGGCCGACCGCCTCCATCTTCTGGCTTTGGCGGAGCGCGTCGTTGGCGTGCTGGCATTCGGCAACCGCGGCTGCGACCCGATCCTCCAGCGACGTGTTCAAGGCCGAGAGCTGCTGCGCCTTCTCGTCGAGTTCGGCGTAGAGCGCCACGACGCCGCGATTGGTGCTCTCAAGTTCCGCGTTCAGCCGCTCGCCTTCCTCCTGCCTGGCCTCGAGTGCGGCGAGGCTCTGCAGGAGTTCCTGGTTCTGGGTGCGCACCTCGGCATGGGGATCGCTTCCCCCGCTCGCCGCGAGCTTGCGGCCGGTGTCGCGCAGGATGGCCGGCGTGACGGCAGGCGCGCCGCGCGGCAGGCGCCTGTCCAAGGTGACGACCACGCCCTTGCCCGGCTCCGACACGATGTCGAGGCGGTCCATGAGCCGTCTCGCGCCCGAGATGCCGACCCCCATCCCGGTCGTGCTCCGGAAGCGGCCCTCCAGCACTGCGTCAAGGTCCGAGATGCCCGGACCCCTGTCGCGAACTACGATCTGCAGGCTCGGCGAGGAGCTGGTCACGAAGGCGAACTCGACCCGCCCGCCTGAGGCGTACATCGCGGCGTTACGCGCGATTTCCGAAACGGCCGTGGCGATCCGCGTCTGGTCCTGCGTCTCAAAGCCGAGCTGCCGGGCAATCTCCCGCGCGCGCTGGCGGGCGACGACGATGTCCGCCTCCTCGATCAGAGCGACGGTCAGGATCGCCGTGATGGTCACGGTTCGACCACCCGGTAGACGAGCACCGTCACGTCGTCGCGGCCTCGATTAAAGTCTCGGTAGAGCACGCCCGCGATCAGCGCAGGATGATGGTGGATGAGACCCGGATAGGCGTCCATGCGCCAGTTCGTCCCCAGTCCATCAGAGGCCAGCACGACGAGCTGACAGGCAGCGACCGGATAGCTGAAGCTGCGCATATGCTTGGCGATGTGGCCGATGGTGCCGTTGTTCGACACCATGCGCCGCAGGCCCTGGTCCGCGTCCACCAGGGTCGCTGCGATGTTGCCGACGCCGGCGAACACGATCTCACGCGCCGCATGATCCACGCGCGCGATCCCCACCGCCGCGCCGCGCGTAGCCCGCATCGCCGCGTGCATCGCGGCGAGGATGTCGCTCGGCGGCTGGTCGGCGAGCTTGATGAAGGTCCGAGCCGCTACGTGGGACGCCTCGGCCGCGGAAGGACCATGGCCAAGGCCATCCGCCACCATGAGAGTGGCGCTGTCTGTGCCTTCCGCCTTGCACCAGCTGTCTCCGCAGACCTCCTCCGGCGGCATAGGGATGGCCACGGCCCCGTGGCGGGGCATGCTGGACGGCTTGGACCTGTCCGGCCGTCCCTGCGCCAGCCGAGCGAGAACCGCGGTGCCGAGACCCGGGGCAGAGTAGATGTCGGTGGCGTGCGAGCCCCGCCTCACCGCGCCGAGGCCGGTGCCGGGCGAGCCCGCCGTGGAATGGCCTTCGCGCGAGGACCTCTCCACGTCCGCCATGCCAGGACCCTTGTCGAGCGCCAGGCACTCGACGCCGGAGCCGCTGGCGTCGTCGTAGCTGCTGCCCAGCAGCACGCCCCCGCCCCCCTGCCGCCCCAGGTTGGTCGCAACCACCGTCGCCCCCC
>CALMGB010000275.1:11899-18981 GCA_937863535.1 uncultured Caulobacteraceae bacterium | reverse complement strand
CTTAAAGACAGGTCGCAAAGCGTATCGGCGACGGTCGCCTTGGACAGCCCGGCCACCGCCACGATGTCGCCGGCTTCGGCCACCTCGATGGGCTGGCGCTTCAGGCCGCGAAAGGCGAGGATCTTGGTGATCCGGCCGCGCTCGATCTCCTCGCCGTCGCGGTTCAGGGCCTTGATGGCCATGCCGGGGGTCAGCTTGCCGGCTTCCACCCGGCCGGTGAGCAGGCGGCCGAGGAACGGGTCGCTCTCGATCAGCACCGCCAGCACCTGGCCGGGCTCCTCGACGCGCGCCACGGCCTTGGGCTCGGGCACGTGCTTGACGATCAGGTCGTAGAGCGGCGCCAGGCTTTCCTGCGGGTCGGCCATGTCCAGCTTGGCCCAGCCCTGCTTGCCCGAGGCGTAGACGTGGGGGAAGTCGAGCTGCTCGTCGGTGGCGCCGATGCTGGCGAACAGGTCGAAGGTCTCGTTCAGCACCTTGTCCGGGTCGGCGTGGGGCCGGTCGATCTTGTTCAGCACCAGGATGGGGCGAAGGCCGAGCTTCAGCGCCTTGCCGAGCACGAACTTGGTCTGGGGCATGACGCCCTCTTCGGCGTCCACCAGCAACAGGCAGCCGTCGACCATGCCGAGGATGCGCTCAACCTCGCCGCCGAAGTCGGCGTGGCCGGGAGTGTCGATGATGTTGATGCGCGTCTCGCCGGCCTCCCCGTGCCAGAGCACGGAAGTCGCCTTGGCCAGGATGGTGATGCCGCGCTCGCGCTCCTGGTCGTTGGAGTCCATGGCGCGCTCCACCGTCGCCTCGTTGGCTCGGAAGACGCCGGACTGGGCCAGCAGCGTGTCCACCAGGGTGGTCTTGCCGTGGTCGACGTGGGCGATGATGGCGATGTTGCGTAGCGACATGGGAGGTCGGCGTCCGGGAGGGCGCGCTCAAGTCAGGCCTGATGCGGGCGGGGAGGGTCGCGCGGGCTTCTACGCAACTGCGAAGGCTTGCGCCAGGGCTGTGCGGCCGCAGCATGGATTTGGGGCGGCGAAGCGGAGTGTTAAAGCCCGCAGGCGAGGCCGGCGCGCTACACTGGAAGCGCCGCTGGATTACGCCTAGTGTCCGCCGCTCCCCCACAGCTGCCGGATCACGCCTGCCGATGTCGACGCCGACGCGTCATTACCTGGATTTCGAACGGCCGGTGGCCGAGATCGAGTCCAAGCTCGACGAACTCGCCAAGCTGTCCGCCTCCCACGAGCCCGGCGTGTTCGACGCCGAGATCGAAGCCTTGCGCGGCCGGGCCGAGCGGTTCCGGCGCGACGTCTATGGCCGACTCGATCCCTGGCAGAAGACCCAGGTGGCGCGCCACCCGGACCGGCCGCACCTGGGCGACTACCTACGCGGGCTGGTCGAGGACTTCGTGGAGCTGCGCGGCGACCGCGTGTTCGGCGACGACCAGGCGGTGGTGGGGGGCCTCGGCCGGTTCCGCGGGACCGCCGTGGCGGTGCTCGGCCACGAGAAGGGCCGCGACACCGAGACGAGGCTCAAGCACAACTTCGGCATGGCCCGGCCCGAGGGCTATCGCAAGGCCGTACGGCTGATGGACTTGGCCGAACGCTTCGGCCTGCCGGTCCTGACCTTCGTGGACACTGCCGGCGCCTATCCCGGTGTCGGCGCGGAGGAGCGGGGACAGGGCGAGGCGATCGCCCGCTCCACCGAGCGGGGGCTGACGCTCGGCACGCCGATGATCACCACCATCACTGGCGAGGGCGGGTCTGGCGGCGCCCTGGCGCTGGCGGGGGCGAACAAGGTGCTGATCCTGGAGCACTCGATCTACTCTGTCATCTCGCCTGAAGCCGGCAGCTCCATCCTGTTCCGCGACCGGGCTCAGGCGGCCCATATGGCCAGGTCCATGAAGATCACCGCGCAGGACCTGATCGGGCTGAAGATCGTGGACTGCATCATCGCGGAACCGACCGGGGGCGCCCACGCCGACCCGGCCGCGGCGATCGCGGCGGTCGGAGACGTGATCGAGGACGAGCTGAAGGCGCTTTCGATGCTGACCGCTGAAGGTTTGCGCCAGCAGCGCGCGGAACGCTTCTACGCCATCGGCCGCAGCTTCGGCTGAGCCGCTAGAACGGGATGCGGGTCCCGTCGTAGGCGTAGAAGCCGCCGCTGTCCTTCGGTTCCAGCCTTTCGATCACGCTCAGCAGCCGCTCGGCGGCGTGAGCGGTCGTAAACAGCCTACCCTTCGCCACGTTGCGCTGGAACGGACGACTGAGCGCGGTGTCGACCGTGCCGGGATGCAGGGCGACGCAGACGGCCAGCGGCCGGGTGCGGGCGAGTTCCACCGCCAGGCTGCGCACCAGCATGTTCAGCGCCGCCTTGGAGGCGCGGTAGCCGTACCACCCGCCCAGCCGGTTGTCCTCGATGCTGCCCACCCGCGCTGACAGGACGGCGAAGCTCGCGGAGCGATCTTTGGGAAGTCGCGGCAGGAAGTGCTTAGCGACAAGCGCCGGACCGATGGCGTTGACCTGGAAGCTCCGGGCCAGGGCGTCCGCGTCCAAGGTGGCGAAGCTGCGTTCTGGCGACATGCCTTCGCCCTGGAGGCGGCCGCTGGCCACGATAACCAGGTCGATCTGGTCCCCAACGCGCTGGGCCGCCGCCGCGACGCTTGTTTCATCGGTTACGTCAATCCTGCCGCCCTGCGCACCGGCGGGCGGTGCGGCTGCCGACCGGGACAGGGCGTGGACCGTGCAGGTCCCGCCTTGCAGCAAGGCTTTCACCAGCGCGCTCCCGACGCCTCCGCTACTGCCGACCACCACCGCCTTCAGCGGTCCTGCGGCTCGCGCGCCAGCGTCATCCATAAGGATGCAAGGGAGCGCGGCGAACGAGCAGACGGCGCGTAAACGGATATTTGACGCTGCCGTCAGCGACAAGCGCACTTTTCCTCAGTTTCGCAGAAACCCGTTCGCGCCGGCCGAATTCTATGCTACGAGATTGCAACAGGAGCCGGCCGCCAGAGCAGGTCCTGAAAGAGGAGACGGCACAGATGATCTCGGCTCTCAGCCTTACCGGCGCGGTTGGCGCGGTCGCCGCCATCGCCATCCCGGTGACACATATGTTGGTATACGGAGCGTTTGGCTTCTTGGGCATCTAGCCAGGGCCACCACGAGGCATGGGCTTCAGTCCGGCCGCGTAGCGCCGCCAGTTGTCTACGTAATGCGCCGCACCGGCCGCCAGCCGTGCGCGGTTTTGCGCGTCAAGTTCCCGCACCACCCGTCCGGGCGCGCCGAGCACCATTGAGCCTTCGGGGATCACTTCGCCTTCGCCGATCAGCGCCTTGGCGCCGATCAGGCAGCCGCGCCCGATCCTGGCGCCGTTCAACACCACCGCCCCGATCCCGATAAGGCTTCCGTCGCCCACCTCGCATCCATGCAGCATGGCCAGGTGGCCCACCGTCACGTCGCGGCCAAGCGTCAGGGGCGAGCCCATGTCCGTGTGCAGCACCGCGCCGTCCTGAACGTTGCTGTTTTCGCCAATGACGATGGGCTCGTTGTCGCCCCGCAACACCGCGTTGAACCAGACGCTGGCGTTGCGACGCAGGACGACCCGCCCGATCAGCGTGGCGCTGGGCGCGACCCAGTAGTCTCCGTCTGGCGGCGTTTCGACAGTTGCTCCGTCCAGCGCGTAGAACCCGCTCACGCGCCCTCGCCGAACGGATGGTCCGTTAGCTGCTGCGAGACGTCCCAGAGCCTGGCTGCGGGCGCAGGATCCGCCGCCCGCCTGGAAATCTTGGCCGGCCCGGGCGGCCCCTTCACCTCGAACGCGCCGGTGGGGCCCCAGTAGCTGGCGTGCGGCAGGTCGGGGCGGGTGGCGGCAAGCAAGGAAGGCAGGGCGCCCGCCGCGGCGCTGTGGGAGAAGAACGGCGCCACTGCGCCGCCGAGCCTGGCCATGGTCTTGGAGCCGCTGCTCATCAGGTTAGTGGTGGCGAAGCCGGGATGGGCCGCCGCACTGACCAGGCCCCAGCCGTGCCTGTCGGTGCGCCGCTGGAGCTCCTGCGCGAACATCAGCATGGCCAGCTTGGACTGGGCGTAGGCTGCGAAGGGCTTGTAGCCCTGCTTGGACTGGAGGTCGTCGAAATCGATCTTGCCGGTCAGGTGCGCCAGGCTGGACAGCATGACCACCCGCGGGTTGGGGCGGCTGCGCAGCGCCTCCAGCAGCGAACCGGTCAGGACGAAGTGGCTGAGATAGTTCACGCCCAGCTGCGTCTCGAAGCCCTGGCCGGTCTGGCCCTGCGGCACACCCATGACGCCGGCGTTGTTGACGAGGATGTCGACGTCCTGCGCCCCGGCCCGCTGTGCGAGGCTTCGGACGGTGGCGAGATCCTGCAGCTCCACGGGCTCGAAGGTCACGTCGGCCGTCGGCTGTTCATCGCGGATGCGCTTAAGCGCCGCATCGCCCTTGGTCGGATTGCGGCCGGCCATCAGCACCTTGGCGCCTCGCCGGGCGAGTTCGCGCGACGTCTCCAGGCCCAGGCCGTCGGTAGCGCCGGTGACCAGCGCCGTGCGGTCGTGCAGGTCCGGGATGTCGGCCAGCGTCCAGGCCATGGGCCCTCCTTGTCGCTCAGCCCGCTTCGGGCTCAGCCCGTCTCGCCTGCGAGCGCGGTCAGCGTCTGTTGCTCTATTTCGCCAAGCTCCGCCAGGGTCTCGGTCACGGCGGCCCGGGTCTTCTCCAGTTCTTCGATGCGGTGACGCACCCGGGCGAGCAGCTGGCGCCGCTGCTCCACATGGGTCGGATCGTGGTCGTAGAGGTCCAGGAACTGCTTGATGTCGCGCAGTGAGAAGCCCAGCCGCTTGCCGCGCAGGATCAGCTGCATGCGCGCAAGCTCGCGCCGGGTATAGACCCGTGTGGCTCCGGCGCGAGCCGGGGAGATCAGGCCCTTGTCCTCGTAGAAGCGGATGGCGCGGGCGGTGACGCCGAGCTGTCCGGCCAGTTCGGTTATGGTGAGCAGACGCGCGGCCGGTTCTTCAGCGGCGTGCGCATTGGCCATGTCGGTCCCCCCTGCCTCGTCCTCGACTCGCGAACGGTGCGACTTTGCGGGACCGGCGCCTGGCCTGCAATCTTGGTGTGGGACCAGTCACTTGGCGGCGGCGCGCTCGGCCTCCTCGGCCACCAGCTCCTTCTTCGAGAGCTTGCCGATCATGGTGCGCGGGAGCTCGTCGCGGATTTCGATCTCACGTGGCATCTCGATCTTGTTCAGGTGCTCGGCGAGGAAGGCCTTGATCTCCTCCGGCGTCGCGCTCTGGCCGGCCTTCATGGTGACGAAGGCCTTGGGCGCCTCGCCGCGGTAGGCGTCCGGCACGCCGATGACCGTCACGTCCCTGATGGCGGGATGCTGGTAGATCGCCTCCTCGATCACGCGGGGATAGACGTTGTAGCCGCCGGCCAGGATCAGGTCCTTCTTGCGGTCCACCAGGAACAGGAAACCGTCCTCGTCCATGTAGCCGATATCGCCCGTGACCAGCGCGCCGTCGACGAAGACCTCTTCGGTCTCCTTCGGCTTGTTCCAGTAGCCGCGCATCACCTGGGGTCCGCGGATGCTGATCTCGCCCTTTTCGCCCTGGGCGAGCAGGTGATGCGGGTCGTCGGTGTCGCGGATCTCCACAGCCGTGCCGACCATCAGCACGCCGACCGAACCGGGCTTGCCCGGTCGGTCCAGGGGGTTGGTGCTGACCACCGGCGAGGTCTCGCTGAGGCCATAGCCCTCCACCACGGTGCAGCCGGTCAGCTGCTCGAACTTGGCCTTGACCTCCACCGGCAGGGGCGCGCCGCCTGAGATGCAGTACTGCAGCGAGCTGAGGTCGCCGCGGGTCTTGGCGGGCGCGTTGTTGATGGCGCTGTAGATGGTCGGCACGGCCGGAAAGTTGGTCACCTTGCGGCTGCGGATGGTCTTCAGCGTCGCCGCCAGCTCGAAGCGCGGCAACAGCACCAGCTCGGCCCCGATGGCGACGCCATAGTTCAGCACGTAGGTCAGGGCGAAGACGTGGAACAGGGGCAGCACGCCCGCGATGCGCTGGTCCGCCGTGATCTGGCCCACATGGCGGATCACCTGGGCGCAGTTGGCGCTCAGGTTGGCGTGGGTGAGGGTGGCGCCTTTGGGCTGGCCCGTCGTGCCGCCGGTGTACTGGATGACCGCCACGTCGCGCGGATCGACCTTCGGCAGGGTTGGCGGGGTGCGATCGGAGATCAGCTCGAAATAGCCGACGTTGAGGTCGTCGCCTCGCCAGCGGCCCACGTCGCCTCGCTTGAACAGCGAGAACAGCACCCCCTTGGTCGCCGGCAAGGCCGCGGCGAAGGGGCAGACCACGACCTTGCGGAGCCCTGCGGCGGCGGCGGCCCTGGCCAGCTTGCCCTGGATCACGGCCAGATCGACGGTGACCATGACCGTGGTGCCCGAGTCCCTGATCTGGAACTCCAGCTCCCGCTCCACATACAGCGGGTTGTAGTTGACGATCACCGCGCCGAGCTTCAGCGCCGCGAAGTAGAAGATCGGGAAGTAGGGCGTGTTGGGCAGGCACAGCCCCACCCGGTCGCCGGCCTCGACGCCGAGCGTCTGCAGGCCCCGCGCCGCCCGGGTGACCAGGTGGTCGAGCTGGCGATAGGTGTAGCGGCGCCCCAGGAAGTCCAGCGCGAAGGCGTCCGGCGTACGGGCGACGGTCTGGTCCAGCAGCGTCGGCACGGGGCAGGTGGGGATGCTGTCCGGACCCGCCGCCTGGGCGGCTTCGATGAAGGTGCTGACGGGCGACGGCATGGGCGTGACCTCCCGACGGCGGCGCCTGGAGCCCTGACCCCGCGCCCGCCGTCTTGTTGCTTTGGCTCAGAAGTAGACGCGGCCGCCGACGGACATGGTCACCGCGTTGGCGTTCACCTCCCCCTGGATGTTTATCGGCACCTCTAACAGTGGTGAGATGTTGCCGTACTCGCTGGCGTTATGGTTGATGTGGGAGGGGATGAAGTCGATGTAGGAGATCGCCCCGTCGAGCACGATGTGCGGCGTCACCTTGTAGGAGTAACCGCCCGCGATCAGGAAGCGATCGCCGTCG
>CALMGB010000275.1:0-11889 GCA_937863535.1 uncultured Caulobacteraceae bacterium | reverse complement strand
TATCCGGGCGCGCGCGGGGGCGGGGCGGCGCGGGGGCGGGGGGGGGTGGGGGGGGGGGGGGGCCTCGTACTGCACCCCGCCTCGGACGGTCAGCTTCCTGGTCACGGCATAGTCGAAGCCGACCGCCCCGCTGGTGGTGTCGTGGTAGTTCTGCGCCTGGTTGGGCAGCAGGCCGCCCGGGGTGTTCAGGGCGATCTGCTGGAACTCGCTCCAGCCGAAGCGGACACCCTGGCCTTCCAGGGCCAGCCTGTCAGTCGCCTGCCAGCGCACGCTGAACGTGGCCGACCAGGGCGTGTTGAAGCTGGCGGAGGCGCGGTTGTCGCCGTCGGCCAGGGCGAGGGGGCCGCCGAGGCCCATGATGTTGGCGTCGCCGTTCAAGGTGTGGCTGATCTTGGAACGGTAGGCGCCGCCGAAGGTCACCGCGTCGTTCGGGTGCAGCTGAACGCCGACATTATAGCCCACGTCCCAGCCGTTGCCGCGCAGGTTCACCCGGCCGTCCGGGCCGCCAGGGCTGAGCTGGGGCAGGGCGTTGGTGAGCAGGGCGTCGGTGTATTCGATATTCGGTCCGGCCCCGATGCCCAGCCACCGGAGAGGCCGCCAGGCCAGGGTCGGCTGGAGGTCGACGGTGGTCAGGCGCGTGGTGAGGGCGCTGTAGCGGGCGAAGCTGTCGGTGTCGTACTTGGTGGCGAAGCTGAACGGCGAGGTGATCGCCAGGCCCACCGACCACTGGTCGTTGATCCGCAGCGCACTGGCCGATGCGGGGATGACGCCGAGTTCGACCGGCTTGAAGGTGGTCGGCTCGCCAGAGACGGGGCGGGTCACCCCGCCCTGGGTGATGGTGGAGCCGCTGTCGCTGACCCGCGAGCTGGTGAAGATCGGGGTGATGCTGCTGGAGAGCTCGCTGGAGGTGATGCCGGCGATGGCGGCCGGGTTATACCAGAGCGACTCCGCGCCCATGTCCGCCGCCTCGCCGGAGAAGGCGCGGCCGGAGGCCCTGGTGGACTGGTCCTCCAGATAGAAGCCCGCGGCCTGGGTTTGGCTGGCCATCGTCAGGGCGGCGGCGCCTGCAAGCAGGCTGAGCTTCAAGGTCTTGGATAAGGTATTCAAGTCCAGTTTCCTTCCGCAGCCCATCGAGGTCGGATCAAGGCCGAACTGCGACATTCCAGCGCGATCAGGCGCCAATTTGCGGCGGGTCCTATCCGGTGATCTCTCGTTAGCGTCAAGCATTTGACGTGAATCCTGCGATTGTTGAGCGCCGCGCCCAAGCTGCAACAGCTCTGCTGACGCGGCTGTCAAAACCTGCTTGTCAGCTCGGGCGCCTTGGTTGCAAAGACTTTGCGCCGCTGCTATCTGCAACGCTCGCTTGACGTATAGGTGAACCGGCCGCTGCGGCGGGCTGGTTCGCAGGAGATCGGACGCATGACCAACGTGGTGATCGCGGGCTACGCCCGTTCGCCGTTCCACTTCGCGGGCAAGGGCGAGCTGGCGCGGGTGCGCGCCGACGACCTCTGCGCCCAGGTGATCCGCGAGCTGATCGTGCGCACCAAGGTGAAGCCTGAGGACATCGAGGATATCGTCGTCGGCTGCGCCTTTCCAGAAGGCGAGCAGGGGCTGAACGTCGCCCGCATGATCGGCCTCCTGGCCGACCTGCCGCTGCAGGTGGGCGGCATGACCATCAACCGGTTCTGCGGCTCCTCCATGTCCTCGGTCCACAATGCGGTGGGCCAGATCGCCATCGGCGCCGGCGAGGTCTTCATCGCCGCGGGCGTGGAGAGCATGAGCCGCGTGCCCATGGGCGGCTACAACCCGCTTCCCAACCCGGAGCTGGCCCGAACCTCGGCGGCCTATATGAGCATGGGCGAAACGGCCGAGAACGTGGCGCGCCGCTACCAGATCCCCCGCGCCACCCAGGAAGCCTTCGCGGTGCGAAGCCAGAAGCTGGCCTCCGAAGCCCAAGCCGGTGGTCGCCTCGACGCCGAGATCGTGCCGATCAGGACCAAGGCCGGCGTCGTCAGCAAGGACGGCTGCATCCGCTCCGGCACCACGGCTGAGGGCCTGGCCGGGCTGAAGCCCGCTTTCGACAAGGAGGGCTCGGTCACCGCCGGCACCTCCTCGCCCTTGACCGACGGCGCCTCGGCGGTGCTGGTGACCAGCGAGGATTACGCCCGGGCGCACGGGCTGGAAATCCTGGCGCGGATCAAGAGCGTGGGCGTGGCCGGCTGCGCGCCGGACGTCATGGGCCTGGGCCCCATCGGCGCCTCCAAGAAGGCGCTGGACCGGGCGGGCGTGAGCGTCGGCCAGCTGAACGTGGTGGAGCTGAACGAGGCCTTCGCCAGCCAGGCGCTCGCCTGCGCCCAGGAGCTCGGCCTGGACGCCGAGACCATCAACCTGGACGGCGGCGCCATCGCCCTCGGCCATCCGCTGGGCGCCACCGGAGCCCGCATCGTCGGCAAGGCCGCATCCCTGCTGAAGCGCGAAGGCGGGCGGTACGCCCTCGCCACCCAGTGCATCGGCGGCGGCCAGGGCATCGCCACCGTGCTCGAGGCGGTCTGAAGCCATGAGCCCCCAAGCGACTGAAAGCTCAATCAAGAAGGTCTGCGTCATCGGCGCGGGCGTCATGGGCGCCGGCATCGCCGCCCAGGTGGCCAACAGCGGGACGCCCGTCCTGTTGCTCGACATCGTCAAGCCGGGCGCGTCCGACCGCGACGCCGTCGCCAAGGGTGCGGTGGCGACCATGCTGAAAACCGAGCCGGCGCCGTTCATGTCCAAGGCCGCCGCGAAGCTGGTGGAGACGGGCAACATCGACGATCACCTCGAAAAGGTCTCCGAGTGCGACTGGGTGGTCGAGGCGATCATCGAGCGGCTGGACCTGAAGCAGGCCCTCTACCAGCGCCTGGACAGGGTGCGCCGGCCGGGCACCGCGATCAGCTCCAACACCTCCACCATCCCGTTGGCCAAGCTGACCGAGGGGATGAGCGAGGGCTTCAAGCGCGACTTCCTGATCACCCACTGGTTCAACCCGCCGCGCTACATGCGCCTGCTGGAGGTCGTCACCGCCCCCGACACCGATGCGGCGCTGGCCGACAAGGTCGCCGCCTTCTGCGACCTGAAGCTCGGCAAGACGGTGGTGCGGGCCAAGGACACGCCGGGCTTCATCGCCAACCGCATCGGCACCTTCTGGATGCAGCAGGCGGTGGTCCAGGCCATGGAGGCCGGGCTCTCCATCGAGGAGGCCGACGCGGTGATGGGCAAGCCGCTGGGCTTTCCCTCCACCGGCGTGTTCGGCCTGCTGGACCTGGTGGGCCTCGACCTGATGCCGCACATCAACGCCTCGATGAAGGCGACCCTGCCCCCCGACGACGCCTTCCACGCCACCGCGCGTAAGCTGCCCCTGCTGGAGAAGATGATCGCGGACGGTTACACCGGCCGCAAGGGCAAGGGCGGCTTCTACCGCATCAACAAGACCGCCGGGAAGGTGAAGGAGTCCATCGGCCTGGTCACCGGCGAGTACCAGCCGTCGAACAAGACGACCCTGCCGGCGGCGGCGTCCAAGGACGCCCGCGCCCTGATGGCCTCGACCGACAAGTACGGCGCCTACGCCTGGAAGGTTATGGGACCGACCCTGGCCTATGCCGCGAGCCTGGTGCCGGCCATCAGCGACGACATCCTGGGCGTCGACGAGGCCATGCGCCTGGGCTTCAACTGGAAGTGGGGCCCGTTCGAGCTGCTCGACAAGCTCGGCCCCAAGACGGTCGCCGACCGGCTGAAGGCCGAAGGCGCCGTCGTGCCCGCCATGCTCGCCAAGGTGGGCGACGGGAGCTTCTACAGGATCGAGGGCGGCCGGCGGCTCGCCGTCGGGACCGACGGCGCCTACTCAGCCGTGGCTCGTGCGCCGGGCGTGCTGAGCCTGGAGGACATCAAGCTCGCCTCCAAGCCGGTGCTGAAGACCGCCTCGGCCGCGGCCTGGGACATCGGCGACGGGGTGCTCTGCGTGGAGTTCACCGGCAAGATGAACGCCTTCGACGAGACGGTGATGGACCTGCTGAACAAGGCCGTCGCCCTGGTGAAGACGCAGTACAAGGCGCTGGTGGTCTATACCGACGCGCAGAACTTCTCCGCCGGAGCCAACCTAGGCCTGGCGCTGTTCGCCGCCAACATCGCCGCCTGGGGCGAGGTGGAGCGGCTGATCGAGGCCGGCCAGCGCACCTTCAAGGCGCTCAAGTACGCGCCCTTCCCGGTGGTGACCGCGCCCGCAGGGCTCGCGCTCGGCGGCGGGTGCGAGATCTGCCTGCAATCGGACGCCATCGTCGCCCATGCCGAGACCTATATGGGCCTGGTGGAGTGCGGAGTCGGCGTGCTGCCGGGCTGGGGCGGTTGCGGCGAGCTGATCCAGCGCGGCGTGACTAGTCCCGTGATGCCCAAGGGGCCGATGCCGGCGGTGGCCAAGGCGTTCGAGACCATCTCCACCGCCAAGGTCTCCAAGTCGGCGGCCGAGGCGCGCGAGTTGATGTTCCTGCGCCCCACCGATCAGATCGTCATGAACCGCGACCGGCTGCTGTTCGACGCCAAGGCGAGGGCCCTGGAGCTGGCGGTGGACTACGCCCCGCCGCCGAAACCCGAGTTCCGCCTGCCCGGCGAGTCCGGCAAGGTGGCCATGGAGGGCGTGGTCGCGGGCTTCCGCAAGCAGGGCGTCGCCACGCCGCACGACGTGGTGGTGGCGGACGAGTTGGCTACGGTGCTGTCCGGCGGCGGGGCCGACCTCGTGGACGTCGTCTCGGAAGACAAGATGCTGGAACTGGAGCGGTCCTCGTTCCTGCGGCTGATCAAGACGCCCGCCACCCTGGCCCGGGTGGAACACATGCTGGAAACCGGCAAGCCGCTTCGGAATTGACACTATGAACCCTCCCCCTCGAGGGGGAGGGTTGGGTGGTGGTGAGCGCAGGCAACGGCGGCGGCTTCCAAACCCTTCCGTTCTCGTGGTGCACATACCCCACCCCTGCCCCTCCTCCTTCGAAGGAGAGGGGGACTAAATCAGAAGCTCGAACACAGGCCCACCCACCATGCAGACCTACAACGCCCCCCTCCGCGACATGCGCTTCGTGCTGCACGAGCTGCACGGGCTGGAGAAGATCAACGCCTATCCCAAGTACGCCGACTTCACCCCCGACGTGGTGGACAGCGTGCTGGAGGAGGCCTCCAAGATCGCCACCGAGGTCCTGCTGCCCACCAATGCGGTCGGCGACCAGGAGGGTTGCGTGCTGGAGAACGGGGTCGTTCGCACGCCCACCGGCTTCAAGGCGGCCTACGACCTGTTCCGCGAGGGCGGCTGGTCATCCATCGCCGCGGACCCGGAGTGGGGCGGCCAGGGCATGCCGGAGAGCGTGAACAAGATGGTGGAGGAGATGATCTCCGCCGCCAACGTCGCCTTCGGCCTCTATCCGGGCCTGACCGGCGGGGCCATCCGGGCGCTGAAGGACCACGGCAGCCAGGAGCTGAAGCAACGCTACCTGCCCAAGATGGTGGACGGCACCTGGACCGGGGCCATGTGCCTGACCGAGGCGCACTGCGGCACCGATCTCGGCCTGTTGCGCACCAAGGCGACGCCGAACGGCGACGGCAGCTACCGCATCGACGGCGCCAAGATCTTCATCTCCGCCGGCGAGCACGACCTGACCGAGAACATCGTCCACCTGGTGCTGGCCAAGCTGCCGGATGGTCCTAAGGGCGTGAAGGGCATCAGCCTGTTCCTGGCGCCCAAGTTCATCCCCAACGAAGACGGCAGTCTCGGACAGAGGAACGGCGTGGTCTGCACCGGCATCGAGCACAAGATGGGCCTGAAGGGTTCGGCCACCTGTCAGCTGACCTTCGAGGACGCCCGCGGCTGGCTGGTCGGCGAGCCTAACAAGGGCATGGCCGCCATGTTCACCATGATGAACGTGGAGCGCCTGGCCGTGGGCGTGCAGGGACTCGGCATCAACGAGGCCGCCTACCAGTCCGCCGTCGCCTACGCCAAGGACCGGCTGCAGGGCCGTTCGCTCGCCGGGGCCAAGCGGCCGGACCTGCCGGCCGACCCGATCATTGTCCACCCGGATGTGCGCCGCATGCTGATGACCATGCGGGTCTACGCCGAGGGTTGCCGCGCAGTCGGCGGCTGGGTCGCCCAGGCCATGGACGTGGCCGAGGCCAGCGAGGATCCGATCGAGAAGCAGACCGCCGACGACTTCGTCGCCCTGATGACGCCTGTGGTGAAGGCCCTGTTCACCGACATGGGTTCGGAGGCGTCGAACCTCGCCATCCAGATCTATGGCGGCCACGGCTACATCCGCGAGCACGGGGTGGAGCAGTATGTCCGCGACGCCCGCATCGCCCAGCTCTACGAGGGGACCAACGGCATCCAGGCCATGGACCTGGTGGGCCGCAAGGTCGGCGCGCACATGGGCCGCTACCTGCGCGGGTTCTTCCACCCCATCGCGGAGTTCATCGCCGCCAACAAGGACGATGCGGCCGTCGGCAAGATGGTGGGCAAGCTGGAGCAGGCCTTCGGCGCGCTGCAGCTCACCACCGGCGATCTCGTGCAGCGCTCGATGAAGGACCCCGAGGAGGCGGGCGCAGCGGCGGTCGACTACCTGCGCATGCTGGGGCTGGTGGCCATGGGCTACATGTTCGTCAAGTCGGCCAAGATCGCCGCGGAGAAGGCCCCCACCGCCAACGGCGACGCCGGTTTCTACGAGGCCAAGCAGGCCAGCGCCCGCTTCTTCGTCGACCGCGTGCTGCCCCAGGCGACGGGGCTGTTCCTGACGCTGAAGTCCGGCAAGGCGGCGATGATGGCCATGCCGGAAGACGCGTTCTGAAGCTGAGAGGAGCGACCAACGGCCTTTCGCCTTCGCGAGGTTGATCCGCGAGGCGGCCAAGCGGCTTAGAACAGGTCGCAGTCGCCAGAGCCGCTATCCGGGTCGGGGGCTACGCCTTCGGGGCTGAACCTGCGGGCCTGGCTGGTCAGGCGCAGCCTCAGGGCGGCCTCGGCCGTCTCGGTGGAGAGATCGTGCAGGGCGCGCGACCCCAGGTCCGCCAGGAAGGCGTTCATGCCCTGCAGCCGCTGCACCAGGCCGTCCAGCGTCTGGGCGCGCTCCAGGGCGTCGCCTGGGCGCACCGGCGGGTCGGCTATCAGCTGGCCGAACAGCACCTGCAGCTGGTCGGCGGAATGGGCGAGTTCGGCCGTCTCGCCGGCGAGGTTGGCGAGTAGGGCGCGCAACGCCTCCTGGACGTTGGATGCCTCCGGGGACGGGGCGAGGCGTTGGGCGGCTTGCATGAACGACCTCAGAACAGCTCCACCGCGCCGCAGTCGCGGGCGATGTCGGTGGCCGCAGGCGCGCGGCGGATTTCCTGAACGAAGATGAGCTCCTCACCCTGGCCGGCGATCAGCTGGCGGGCGCGCCCGGAGGCGGGCCAGAACTGCACCCGGCGCGCCGTGGCTCCGCCGAGGCTGCCGCCCAGGTGGCGGATGCCTTCGGCTTCGAGGAAGGAGAGGGCGAAGTCGCTGTTTTGGCGGCCGACGTCGGTCAGGCCGTCCAGCATGTGCGCCCCGCCGAAGACCTTGGCCTCCAGCCGCTCCCGCTTCGCTCCGGCGGCGAGCAGGGCGTTGACCAGAAGCTCCATGGCGTGGACGCCGAAGCGCAGGCTTTCGGCGTCGGCGCGGCCGCGACGGCCCGGTAGCAGGAAGTGGTTCATGCCGCCGACGCCGCGGATGGGATCGCGTACGCAGGCCGCCACGCAGCTGCCGAGCAGGGTGGAGACCATGATGTCCGCCGCGTCGGTCACGTACTGCTCGCCCTGGACGATGTTGATCTTGCCGGGCGTGGAGACGGCGATGCGCTTGGCCGACGCGATCATGCGAGGCGACCGAACACGGCTTCGATCTTGTCCTTCAGCGTCTGCACGGTGAAGGGCTTCACCAGGTAGTTGTTGACCCCATACTGCACCGCGCGCTGCACCAGCTCCTTGTCGGCCCGACCGGTGAGCATGATGAAGGCGGTCTTGGCGGTGGGCGGGTGCGCCCGCACGGAGCGCAGCAGGCCGAGCCCGTCGAGCTTGGGCATGTTGTAGTCGCTGATGATCAGGTGCGGCGGCTTCTCGACCACGCTGCGCAGGCCGGCCTCGCCGTCCGACGCCTCCTGCACCTCGTTGATGCCGATCTGCTGCAAGCCGCTTCGCACAAGCGAGCGGATGGTCAGCTGGTCGTCGACAACCAGGACCTTGAGGGAGGCGGGCGCCGGCATCAGGCGCTCCTTGCAAGGCTGGTGTCGCAGGTGCGCACGACCTCGTGGCCGATGCGGCCGAGGGGGAGTTGGCGCGCGACGGCGCCCATCTCGAAGGCGGCTTTGGGCATTCCGTAAATCACGCTGGACGCCTCATCCTGACCGAAGGTGACAGCGCCTGCGCGCCGCATCTCCAACAGACCGGCTGCGCCATCGCGGCCCATGCCGGTCAACAAAACCCCTACCGACCGCGGCCCTGCGGCCTTGGCGATGGAGGAGAACATCACGTCCACCGAGGGGCGGTGGCCGTTCACAGGCTCGTCGCGCCGGATACGGCACCGCCAGGCGCCTTCGCGGCCGGTGATCTCGAGGTGGCCGACGCCGCCCGGCGCGAGATGGACCACGCCCGGCGTAAGCTGGACGCCGTCCTCGGCCTCCTTGATCGTAGGCGCGCAGGCCCGGTTCAGCCGGGCGGCGAAGCTGGGCGTGAAGGCGGCCGGCATGTGCTGGGTGATCAGGGTCGGCGGACAGTCCTGGGGGTAGGCGGAGAGCACGCGCAGCAGGGCCTCCACCCCGCCGGTGGAGGCGCCGATGGCCACGATCCGCCCGTCGGAGGCGTAGTCGTGCGCTCGGGCCGGCGCCGGCGCCTGGGGTGCGGAGACGCGGACCTGGGCGTGGGCTGCGGCGATCACCTTCAGCGGCAGGTCGGCGAAGGCGTCCGGGTCGGTGATCGACGGCTTGGCGATGCAGTCCACCGCGCCGATCTCCAGCGCGTCGAGCGTCGCGTCCGCGCCGGCCCGGGTGAGGGTGGAGACCATCACCACGGGCATGGGGCGAAGGCGCATGACCTTCTCCAGGAAGTCGAGCCCGTTCATGTTGGGCATCTCGACATCCAGGGTCATCACGTCGGGGTCGAGCGCCTTGATGGCGGAGCGCGCCTCGTGCGCGTCGCCGGCCTGACCCACCACCTCGATGCCCGTATGGCGGCTGAGCTTGAGGGTGATCAGGCCCCTCATGGTGGCGCTGTCATCCACCACCAGCACGCGGACGGGCTTCACTGCGCCGTCTCCCTGCGGCGGTAGGTGGTCAGGCCGTCGCTTTCCAGATCTGTCTGATCGGCGCTCACCCGCTCGGAATGGCCGATGTAGAGCTGGCCGCCGGGCAGCAGGCGGGTGGTCAGGTTGGCCACCACCTGGCGCTGGGTGGCGTCGTCGAAGTAGATCATCACGTTGCGGCAGAAGATGGCGTCGAAGCGGCCCTTCATCGGCCAGGGCTGGGCGACGAGGTTCAGCTCGCGGAAGGTGATCAGGCTCTGCAGGCTCTCGCCGGCGCGCCAGCCGATGGCGCCTGCCCCCTTCTCCGGCCGGAACCAGCGGCGGCGCGCCTCGAGCGGCGCGGGCGATAGCGCCTCTTCGCTGTAGACGCCTTGCCGGGCGGTGGCCACGACGTTCGGGTCGATGTCGGTGGCCAGGATCCGCACGTCGAGGTCGACCGCTTCCGGCAGGGCTTCGAGCAGGGTCATGGCGACGGAGTAGGGCTCAGGGCCGGTGGAACAGCCCGCAGACCACAGGCGCACCCGCCCGCCACCGCGCGCCTTGGCCACGAGCTTGGGCAGCACCTTGGCTTTCAGATGATCGAAATGGTGCGGCTCGCGGAAGAAGCGGGTGACGTTGGTGGTGAGCGCGGCCAGCATCTTCTGGCGCTCGTCCAGGCCGTCCCGTTCGCTGATCAGGGTGCAGTAGTCGCGGAAGCTCGCCAGCCCCAGCGTGCGCAGCCGCTTGGCCAGGCGGGAGTAGACCAGCGTCGCCTTGCTGTCGGCCAGCGAGATGCCTGCATCGGCGTAGAGGATCGCCGCGATCCGGCGGAAATCCTCGCCCGTGAAGACGAACTCGCCGTCGACCAGCTGGCCGTGGCCGGTGCTGGCGGCGGCTGCGCTCACGCGGCCTCAGCTTCAAAGTGCGGCAGGACGTGCTCCAGCGAGATCATGGAGACCATGCGGTCCTCCAGCGGCAGCAGGCCCTTCACGAAGGTCTTCACCGTGTCGCAGGCGACATCGGGGGTGGGCTGCAGGGCCTGGTCCTGGATGGTGAGGATGTCGCAGACCGCGTCCACCAGCAGGCCCACCAGGTGCTTGTCGATCTTGGCCACGATGATGACATGGCGGGCGGAGGCCTGGGTCTCGCCCAGGCCCAGCCGCTCCGACAGGTCTAGGATCGGCAGCACCGTGCCCCGCAGGTTGATCACGCCCTTCACGAACGGCGGCGCGTGGGGGAGCGGCGTGGCGGCGGTCCAGCCGCGGATCTCGCGCACCGACATGATGTCGATGCAAAACTCCTGCGCGCCGACCCGGAAGGCGATCAGCTCGATGGGGTCCCCCACGGCGGGGGCGGTGCGGGTCAGGCTCGGCAGAGCGGACATTCAGGCTACCCTGGCTTGAGGATCGGCGGGATGGGCGCGGCGGAGCGCATTCAGCGCGTCCACGTCCACGATGAGGGCGACGCGGCCGTCGCCCAGGATGGTGGCCGCGGCCACCCCCTGGACGTGGCCGTAATTGGCTTCCAGGCTCTTGATCACCACCTGGCGCTGGCCCTGGATGGCGTCCACCAGCAGGGCCGAGCGGGTTCCGGTGTCGTCTTCCACCAGCAGCGCGATGCCGGTGGAGGGCTCCACGCTCTCGGACCGGAAGCCCAGCGCCTGGCCGACGTCGGTCAGCGGCACGTGCTCGTTCCTCACCGCCAGCAGCGTGGCCGACGGGCCTAGGCTGCGCACCTGCGCGGGCTTGGGCTGCAACGTCTCCACGATCGCGGTCAGCGGGATCACCAGGGTCTGGCCGGCGGCCTCCACCACCATGCCGTCCAGCACAGCCAGGGTCAGCGGCAGGCTGAGGGTGAAGGCGGAGCCTGAGCCCGGGCGTGAAGCGATGGTGATGCGACCGCCGAGCGCCTGCACCTGGCGGCGCACCACGTCCATGCCGACGCCGCGGCCGGAGATGTCGGACACCGTGGCGGCTGTCGAGAAGCCCGGCGCGAAGATCAGGTTGTCGATCTCCTCGTCGCTCATGGCCACGCCCGGCTGGACGATGCCCTTGGTCTCGGCGATGGCGCGCACGCGCTTTCGGTCGATGCCGCGCCCGTCATCGGACACCTCGATGACGATGCGGCCGGAGCGGTGGGCGGCGGCCAACTTGACCATGCCTTCGGCCGGTTTGCCGGCAGCGGTGCGGTCGGCAGGCGTCTCCAGCCCGTGGTCGATGGCGTTCCTGATCATGTGGACCAGCGGGTCCGACAGGCGCTCGATGACGGTCTTGTCGACCTCGCAGGCCTCGCCCTCGGTGACCAGGCGGACCTGCTTGCCCACCGCGCCGGCCACCTCGCGCACAAGCCGCGGCATGCGCTGGAATACCGCGCGCACCGGCTGGGCGCGGATGGCCATGACGCTGTCCTGGATGTCGTGGATCAGGTGCTCGAGGCCCTCCAGCGCGGAGGTGACGCTGTCGCCCTGGTGGCCGTGGGCGGTCTGGGCGGGCAGGGCCGAGGGCACCCGTTGCGCCAGCATGGCGCCGTTGATCACCAGCTCGCCGACGAGATCGATCAGGCGATCCACGCGGTCGAGATCGACGCGGATCGTCTGGCCG
>CALMGB010000274.1 GCA_937863535.1 uncultured Caulobacteraceae bacterium | reverse complement strand
CCACCAGCCTCTCTCTGATTCGCTACCGCGAGGGCGCCACCAACTATCTCGACGTGGTCACCGCCCAAACCGCCGAGCTGCAGGCCGAGCAGACCCTGCTGGCTCTGCAGACCCGCCGCCAGCAGGCCAGCGTCAACCTGGTGCGCGCGCTCGGCGGCGGCTGGAGCGACGCCGACCTGCCGTCGATGCGCCAGGCGGCGCGCGAGAAACGCTCCGCCCAGCCGGCCGAGACCGTCGCCGCCAAGGCGCCTTGAGGCCGAGATGGCGCGCGACAAGCTCTCCCGGCGTCGGCTCGTGGGCTGGGGTCTCGGACTGGCAGGGAGCCCGCTGGCGGGCTGGGTCCACGCGTCGACCGCCGTCGTAGACGATGCCGCCCTTCCCGCGAGCACCGAGTTCCTCCAGCCACCCGGGATGGAAGGCTGGGTCCCGTTCCGCATCACGGCGAACCGGGTCATCCTGGGTGGCCGCCTGAACGACCACCCCGTCGCCGTGGTGCTCGACTCCGGCGAGGGCCGAACGACCATGGACGCAGGCGCGGCCGCAGGCTTCGGCCTGCGTCCGAGATCGACGCTGCTCGAGACCGGCGTCACCGGCGAGACGCGTGCGGCCCTGACCGGGCCGGCGCGCCTGGAGCTGCCCGGGCTTAGACTAGGCTTGCCGGCTGTGGCCCTGGCGGACCTTTCCGCCCTGACCTTGCCGGGCCGCGCGTCGTCCGTCGTCGTCCTGGGCCAGGACCTGCTCGACCTTGTGGCGTTGAGCCTAAGTTTTCAGACCTCGCACCTCCAGATCTCACGCCCAGGGCCAGCTCCGTCGGATCCCGGCTATGACAGGGCGCCTTTGTTGCCTGGCGCCCATCATCGTCGCCACATGCCTTTCCGGCTCGGCGAGCCCACAGAGTTCCAGGCCATGGTCGATTTGGGCAACGATGCGCCGCTATATCTCTCCCCAGGCTTGGCGTCCGACCTGAAGCTTTTGGAGGGTCGCGAGCATTCATTGGCGCTCAGCGTCGGGGCGGAAGGTCGTAGTGTCGACACCGTCTTCACGACGCCGTCGCTGACGCTGGGTGGCGCTACGCTGAAGGACGTGCCGACGCGCGTCCCATCAAAATGGACAGTCAGCGTGCCCGCCGTCATCGGCTTGCCCGTGCTTAGGCGCTACGCCATCCGCTTCTGCTATGCTTCGAACGAGATCGCGCTGCGAGCCGATCCGGCTGTGATCGCCCAACCGTTCGCAAGAGACAGATCGGGGCTAGGCGCCATCATGGACCGGCACAACCTGCGCATAATATTTGTTTCACCCGCAAGCCGAGCAAGCAGAGCTGCTTTGCAGGTTGGAGACGAGATAAAGACCATTGAAGGAGTCAGTGTTAAACAATATCTGACGATGGCGAATGGCCCGCTTGGATCGCGTCCCGCTGGAACACGCTTCCACTTAGGCCTATCGGATGGCCGGCGAGTCCCCCTGGTCCTCAGGGATTACTTTTAGGTTAGTCTTGAAAACCGGCGCCGACTACCATCGTCGACAAACCTGGCGTACTGCCGCATGCTAAAGTTAATCGCATGATCGACATGGCTTAAGAACATGATGCCGGTTTGGCCGCTGCTCAGAAGTCGAACTCCAAGCTGGCCTCATAGGTGCGCGGGGTGCCTAGGTAGGCGGTGTTGGCCCCCGGACTGCCCACGATCGCTCCGTCGGCAATGGAGATGTAGTAGTGCTCGTCGGTGACGTTGATCGCCTGGAGCCGGGCGGTGGCGTGATGGCCGAATAGACCCAGCGAATAGCGCAGGCCCGGGTCAATCGTGACGTAGGAGGGCGCGAATGAGTTGTTGGTGTTGGTCGCCGCGCGGCGGTCCTCGTAGTTCACCGTGAAGGTCGCAGCCAAGCCCCGGGCGAAGGCCGGGTGATAGTCGAATACCAGGTCGCTCTTTAGCGAAGGGACGCCTACGATCAGCCTGCCTTGGGTGGTCACGTTGCCGGAGTCGAGAAGGCGCGCGTCGATGTAGGTGGCCCCGCCGAACAGGCTGAGGTCGCGGGTGATCTCGCCCTGGACGAAAGCTTCGATCCCATTGTTGCGCTGCTCGCCTATGACCTCAAAGGTCTTCAGCGGCGTGGTGGCGAAAGGACGCGTCATGTGAAAAGCATCGAGCGTCAGCAGCAGGTTGTGGGTCAGGGCGTACTTGGCCCCCACCTCGTACAGCTTGTCCTCATAGGGGGCGAGGATCTGGTTGGCGTTGGTGACGTTGGCGGGCGCCTGGTCGCCCTGTTCGATGCTGCTCGCGTAGGTGGCGTGGAAACTGAGCGCCGGCAGGGGCTTGTAGATCAGGCTGACAGTGGGGCTGGTCACCCCGTCACGCTTGTCCTGGCTGGTGAGTGCGCCGCTGGCCGCATAGCTGTGCGAATGCAGGAACGAGGTGCTGACCACGCCCTGCAGCGCCAGCTGGTCGTTGAAGTGCAAGGTGTCGCCGAAGACCAACGACTGCTCGAACACACGCGAGGACTCGTACAGCCCGCCGCTCTGGGGCGTGGGCTTGGTCGGCAGCACGAGCGGATCGGCGAGGTTCAAGGTCTGGCCTGTACCCGTCAGGGTCACCACGATCGAGGTCTTGTGCGAATACTGGCCGTTGATGAAGCCGTTCGTCCCTAGCGACACGTCGTTCAGGAAGCCGAACAGGCGGATGTGGCCGTTCAGCGCGGCGCTGTTGGAGCCGATGGTGAACTGCGGCACCGCGGTGAAGTTCTTGGTGACCGTGAAGTCGCCCTTGTCGTCGGTCAGGGTGTTGGTGACGCCATACAGACCGCGGATGGCGTTCTGGTACAGGCCGCCGACCTCGAAGCTCCAGTCGCTGTTGAAGCTGTGCTTGATCTTGCCGAGCGCGGTCTCGGTGCTGATCTCGGTCCCGGCGCCCGGCTGGCCATAGCCGACGCGGCTGGGGTCTACGGCTGCAGGCAGGAGCGTGCTCTTGCTCGCGCCGCTGCTGGCGCGTCATAGACGAAGCTGCCGGGCAGTCCCGTAGCGTCGCTGGAATAGTGGCTGTAGTCGGCCTCGACCACCGTCCTGTCGTCGAGGTGGTAGTCGACGTCCAGGGTGGCGAGCGTGCGGTCGGCTTGGCTGCCCTCGACATAGGCCTCGCCCTGGCCATGCAGCAGGTTTAGCCGCACGCCTAGCTTGTCGTCCGGACCGCCGCGACCGCCCACGTCGGCCTGCTCGGTGAACACGCCGTTGGAGTCGAGGCCCTCCACGTAGCGCAGCAGCGGCGAGTCGGTGGGGCGCTTCAGGATGTAATCGAACACGCCGGCCGGGGTCTCCGGCCCGAACAGGGCGCCGCTCGGCCCGTTCAGGACCTGGATGCCTGCGAGGTTCTCGGCCGGGACCTCGGTGGTGCCGATGATGTTCAGCCCGTCCAGCCGGGTGTTGGAGGCGATACTGCTCTGGAAGCCGCGCGATTGCGGGCGGGAGATCTCGAAGCCCTGCTGGTCGCGGATCTCTACCGAGGGCAGGAAGCGCAGCGTGTCGTTCACGTTGCGGGTCTGCTGGTTGACCACGAGGTCTTCGGGGATGACCGTCACCGACTGGGGCGCGTCCAGGATCGGCTGGTCGCCCAGGGGACCCAGGGTGGCGATGGGAACGTCGTAGTGGGGTGGCGCGGCGTAGCCCTGTGAGTCCAGCCGGCGGGCCGTGACGGTCACGACCGGCGTGCGCGTCGATGCAGCCGCCTGGGCGTCCTGCGCGGCGGCGACTCCGGTCGAGGCGGCGAGGCCGGTGAACAGGACGGCGGCGAAGGACGCGCCTCTGACTTTTATGTAAATGAGGGAGCTTTCACAAATTGAGTTAAGTCTTGGTCGGCAGCGTTGTATTCGTCGGTAGCTATCGGGCAATGTTCGATGAGGTGATCGCCACTTTGCCGCCAAGGTGTGGCCATGAAGAAACGCAGAGACGCGCCAGCTAAGCGCGGCGCGCCTGAGCCCGTCTGCATCTGGGCGTCGTCCCGCCCCGCCGCGCGCGCGGCCAGGGCGACGGTGCTGGAGCGCAGGAAGTTGAACAGGATAATCAGG